>NZ_CP146077.1:2995000-3317083 GCF_037023725.1 Pseudomonas bubulae | reverse complement strand
AACAGCTGAGCGAGCTTTGTCTCTTGAGTTGCTAACTCAGCTTTGGCCTGCTCTAAAGTGGAACGAGTGACCTCAACTTCCGTGAGCATCTTTTGCTGGTTGCGTTGAGCGCGCCAGCTGGCAAGTACCCATGCGACGATGAACGCAGCTAAGGGGAATGCGACCAACATCCATTTTTCTTCCACGTTGAATCTCCTGCGTCTAGATTGTTTCCAAAGCATTCGTTCCCGCCGACGTCGATAACGCTTCACTTTCGCTCACCCACATCTTGCGCCGTGCCCATTACAAGGGACTGATGTCAAAACGCCCATGACAGCAGGCGTCGAGATAGAAAAGGCTAACAATCATGTGTGCAGTGCCGAGCATAGACCACGTTTCGTGATGATAGCCAAACGCCCATAGACGCAATGCACGGTAGGCTGACCCGCTCGAAAACTGCGAAGTCAAAAAACTCGCTTTTTTTACTGTCGACATGCACAAGATTTGGCAGATGGTATTTGCTCAAGGTGCCACTAAAAATTGTCGTCCGCTCTGAAGGGGTTCGGCTGGAAAGACAACTTGGTTCGTAGCGCCACGGAATGAAATATCGTATGGGATTCA
The DNA here is from genome assembly GCF_037023725.1 of Pseudomonas bubulae. NCBI lineage: Bacteria > Pseudomonadati > Pseudomonadota > Gammaproteobacteria > Pseudomonadales > Pseudomonadaceae > Pseudomonas > Pseudomonas bubulae. The sequence continues at coordinate 3,316,483 of NZ_CP146077.1, read as the reverse complement.
ACGAGGATGCTCATGTCGGGCGATTGAGCTGGAGCCATGGTCGGGGTTGCAGATCAGAAAAATATATCGTGAAAATTGCCATGAGGGCTTTTCTCAAAACTTGCTCACTCACGCGAGCAGGGCGCGTGAAGTGGTATGTCAGACAATATGCGCGCTCAAGATTGCGGCAGATCGGCCGACAACATGCTAAGAAATCCCCTTAGATCTTATTTTTTAAACTGCTTGCTCGGAGCGGGCGGCCGAATTGAAGGTGCACATATGTTGTTACTGGAGTTTCTTGCAGCCAAACGTTATTCGGGCGCCGACCGTATTTACGTCGCCCCGCAAATTCCACTCAAGCTGCTGAATAATGCACTGGACTCGTATGGCCTAAATGAAGACCCAGCTAGCATCAGGGTTCTGATCGACGACACGGTGTTTGGTAGCGGAAAAGAAGGCGCGTTGATAGCAGAGGACTTCTTTGGCTTCAAAGAAGTGTTTGCCGACATGGAGCCTTTCGAGTTCAAGGATGTGGGAAAGCTGGAAGCAAAAGGCGCCAAAATCCACCTTAACGGCGAAGCCGTCACGAGCATGTCCGTGGTGGACAAAAAAAACCTCCAGCACTTTTTTTCTTTGTTGAGTGAGTGGCGGGAAGTGGTTCGTACTGGCGGCGCGGTCGCCCAAGTGGTGCTCGGCGGCCCAGCCGAGCTTTCCGATGTGCATGTGCAGCAGGTGGTGGAGCGCATGGTCACTGCAGCGCAGCGCCTGGCGCCCGAGCGGGTGTTCGTGAAACCCAACATTCCGCCGAAAAAACTTCAAGGTGCGCTCGAGTCCTACGGCGGATCACTGATCGCTGATGATGTGCTGATACTGATCGATGACACGCTGTTCGGCGGCGCAAAGGAAGGGCTTCTGTTTGGTCGCGAAACCTTCGCCCTGAAAGTACTGATGGATTCGCCCCGGCTGTTCTTCTGGCGCCACGCTGAAACTATTAATTTTATCAAGCGCGACCTGTATATCAATGGCCGCAAGATCGGCACGCTAACTCAGGCTGGCGAAAAGGAGCTCGGGCCGTTTTTTTCCGCGATCAATGCGGCGTTGAAAGCTTCGCGCGCTGGCGAAGTGATCAGATCTTCGGTCGAAATGCCAGCGCCGGTGGAGCCCGTTCACACTGCCAACGATGAAGTGGAATCGCTTACGTTCATTGAACCTGATGTTTTGCTTCAGCAAGCACCAGTGCGCACGGTGACTGCGCAGACGGAAAAAATCACGCCGGAAAAAGCAGCTGCGCCTGTTAAAAATGGCACCAAGGACAAACTCCTTGGCTATGTCGGCGGAGCCATTGAGCAGAACAAATCGAAAATTATCCCTTATTTGAAGGAGAAGACCGGCGAAGCGTCGCTGGCGGCTTTGCGGAACGATGAAAATATCGAAAAGATAGCTGGCATTCTGTACGCCTTCTTGCCCGGTTTTGTGCGACTGGCGCTTAAGGAGCATGTGTTCGTCAAATTCGTGCTGGAAAATCGCGACAAGATCCTCGACAAGTTGCTGCAAGAACAACTCCAGCCCCAGCCAAATTTGGCGGCGGCAGCATCGGTGGCCATGCTTGGTTTCGACAATCAGCTTGATAATTTGCTGGGCGATGACACCATACCACTGGTGGCCGATGGAGCCGCCGCCATCGCCAAAATGCGCGGCATCTCGCAAGCCCTGCAAGCCGAACTCACCGACGCCGACGACGTATTGTTGTTCAGTCTGCCGATTCAATGCCTCGATGCTGTACTGACCAAGGCACATAAATTATCGGGCGAGCCCCAAGCCGATGTGGAATCGCACATCTTTTTTGCGCTTTCGTTCATGTACGGTTTCTCGTACCACAAGATCCCGGAACAATTACGCCACGACAATGTGTTTGAAGCGTACTTCACGGGTTTTTTGATGATTTGCGAAAAGTACCTGGAACTGCCAGGTGCCGTGGTGGACGTCGAAAACGAATCGGTGCCTATGGCCTACGGCTTGGCCAAAGTCGTTTCCAAACAAGACCTGAACATGATGGTGCGGAAAATGCTGACCGAAGCAGAGGCGGTGCAACAACCAGGTGAATTTCAGGTCGACGATATTATGTCGCTGCTGCGTGAAGCGAACACCTTTGCCACCGGATGGATCACCGCGCTTACCCAGCAGATGGTGGCAGACGAACAAGCGTTTCAGCGTAAATGGGGCGATCTGTTGACCTGACCTGTAGTCAAAAACTGTGGTAGACGAGCTTGCTAGCAATGAGGTCAGCAGGTCTAGGATCTGGCAACAGAGGTTTGACACTTCGCCGGCAAGCCTGCTTTCATAGCTCAAGTCCCAGTCTTTCAACGACTACTCCATAAGCTCTCGCTGCACATCCAAGTATCGTACACACAGTCGGCATCATCGGATGCAGGTACGCCTACCGCCTGGTGAGGGGTAAGCAGCCGACCTGCTGATAGTTCTTGTGGGGGCCCATACGTAAAAGTACTTTTCTGACACTATGGGCCTGAAGTAGGGACTATTGCGCGCCTAGAGCGTCGGTGAGCCATGGTGAGTTCAATTGTGATGAACTAGCGCCCACAAAAAACGTTGGTAGCTTTCTAGTTTGCTCTTGCTTCAGTCATTCTAGGATTTGGACGATTCCCGAAGATTTTGGTTCGTCCGAATTTTGTATGCGATGAAGGCCGTCACTCCGTAACTAAACCAGTAAACGGGCGCTGCCGCCAAGCTGGATAGGAACAATAAAGCAGTGCAGACGATGAGCATGATGATGTAGAGGTTCAACAGCCGACGATCGTCTCTTTTTCGGATGTGATTGAGACCAATGCAGACCCCTATCATGTAGAAAGTAGTAACGAAACTCCAAATCCTGAAGGTTACCGAAATTGCCCTATCACCTCTGCCATGATCCTGTTGAAAGAAAATCGGGCCAAGCAACCAGAAGATGCTTACCGACAGTGCAACTGTCCCCAGAAGCCCCCATCCGAAATAGGTTTTCGCAAAACTGTATTGTCCTTTGCAAAGGCGGCTTTGAATCGCCACTAGTTTCATAGTAAGTATCTCAGTGACTTTCAACTGAGTCGTCTTGTACAGGCAAGTCTTCGAAAATACACCGTAGCCATTACAGCTTTTATCAGTGATGCGGTGATCATAGAAGACAGGTGCCTTGGCGTATTCTTCGATCACCTCCAGGAAGACGAGGAGTATCGAATAGCCAATGGCGGAATCATTTGTACGACGAAAATTCAAAGGGCATGGAAAGAAGGGCGTTTCTGGCTTTTGGAAACGGGGGAGGGAAATTACATCGTTGGTAGCTTCAAGCGTGGGGGCGGGCGACTTAGCTTTCTTAAATTGCTTCGGTCGTGTGATCGTCTCGAATCAGAAGATTGAATGCTTGATCTCTGGCGTAGTGGAGGTATGACTGCATGGCAGTTGATGAGCGCTGGATGGCTAATACGGTTTTGATCAGCAGCGCTCCGAATTAGACGTGCGGAGCGCTCCAAATTGCCGCTATCCGGTGAAACTCATTTATCCATCGGATGGATTCATAGCTCGCCTTGGTTTAATAGCCAAAATCGTTCAGCAGTTTATGCAAATACTCACGCCTCCGTTGGACAATGCTCAAAATTAGGTAATCACGGTCGGTATCTCTCGTCGACAGATGCCCAGCGTCTACAAGGCCATGGATGTAGCCTTCAGCTCTGCCTCTAGCTTCGAGCAACGTCTCTGTTACAGCTGAGGAATTTGAGAGTTGGGGGAGGTCTATGCCGTGGGCGGCATCTATATACTCATAATTCATTCAACTAGCCTAGCTGGCCCAGAAAAAAGAGGAATGACGCGCGGTTCGCCTGCCAAGGTACCACCCATTGGGTTGACCAATACCTATGCTATGCGAGATAAGTCATTATTAAAGTTCAACCAAATTCTTGAGTAGGAGTAAATGTGGAGTTTTTATTCAATAGCCGGGGGCAGCACATCGCAAATTTCGTTAACGGTCAATTACATTCGCCGCGAGGGCCGAACATTGGCCACTTTTTAGAATCTCAGAATATCTTTATCGACATGCACGGGCGATATCTCGGTGAAAAAATCATGAAAAACCGGTTAATGTTTAATAGGGTAAGCATGCACAGAGGTGTTAATTACGGAAACTACGGCAATTATGGCAACGCGGGCAACTACGGAAACCCTGGGAACTACGGGAATATTGGATCAATCGCAGGCTATCAGGACATACCTACGCCTTGGCTCTAGCTTGGGACAGGTAGGAAACCAAGAGACCAATCACGTAAGGTTCGAGCCGTTGAACGCCGCGCACTCAGCGTTTGTGTCAGCTCTGTTAGACAACAACCATATCGAGCAGCAAATTCGTCCCTGGGCTCTTGGAAGAAAAAACTGGCTCTTCGCAGGGTCGTTACGCAATGGCAAACGGGCTGCTGCGCTGATGAGCTTGATGCAGTCGGCCAAGCTCAACGGACATGATCCGTATGCCTACTTGAAGGACGTTCTCACTCGCCTGCCGACGCAGCGGGCAAGTGAGATCCAGGAACTGGCCTCGCTGGCAACCGGCTTAGATACGCAAGACGTGATGCCCGGACGCTTACCACGAACCTCCCTGACCCCGTAATCCAGATTCGAAATTTTGGACTCTACGCTGGCTACGGCGTGACGGGCCGATAGCCAGCCAATCGCCGAATCAAAGGGGCATGTCACCCAGGAAGGATAACTAGGCCCCCGATAATAAATCGCCGACAAAGCATCCACAGGGATAGACGCCTTTTCACTCCCCTTGCGAATTTCATCGACAACATCCTGATAAAGCCTGCCAACCACCGTGGCGTTTTCAGAGTCAGGAGTATTGAAGAGGTCGTTGTTGGTATGCCTGGATAAAGCGCCACAGCAAGCCCTAAGAAGAACGGCAGCAGGACGATGATCTGCGTCGTCTGCGAGCGGAACTCAAGCGCGTCACTGAAGAGCGAGACATATTAAAACAGGCCGCCGCGTAGTTAGCCCCTAACGTCTGACCTCAATTTTATAGAACAGGTTCTCTATCATCAGCCGACGTCGATCAGACATTACGGCGCCTTGGATTTTACTCGCCAATCGAACATAAAATTTACATTCTCGCTGATTGGCAAGGTCTGAAATGGGGCGTGCTGCCTGAAGAAAATCCTCGTATGTGCGAGTGGTATTTGCCATCAATGCGGAGAAATTTGGAAGCGCCTCGGCATCAGCCTTACGAGTCGGGGGCCAGGCTGACTCAAAACTCAATGAGTCTTCCTTCAGATATACCGTGAGGAACATCTCTGCCTTACCAGCCTCATTTGCCCAGCACGGCGGAAGATCACCGCCTTTGCCTTTGTTGAGTTTGTTCTGCAGAAATTGAACCTGCCCTTTCAAATCACTGTTGGTTTTTTGCAGTGTCGCTGGATTCGCACCTTGCTTCTCTGCTTGAGCATAGGCTTGGGCATTCTTGACGATTTCAGATATCTGTTCAGATGTGGGAATACCGTCTTGGCCTATCGCAGTCTTTAACAGTTGCTCGGTTGCTTGGAGAGCGCCAATTCGCTTGATAACGTCTGTAGGCTGGGCATCCTTTTCTTGGTCGGGATCGACTACCAGCTTTTTGAGCTGTTCATAGGACATCATCGTCTCTAAGATCAGGCGCTTTGCTTCTTCTCCTTTATTTTTAGTTCCAGCCTCCTGTAGAGCCTTATCGATAACCGCTAGCGCTGTCAGCTGCTCATTCTTTTGAGTCAGAAGCACCTTGAGTCGTCCGGTCTCCTCTTTCGCTTTAGAGGCGTCGACCAGCTTCGAAATGATTTCGTCGGGATTTTTCACATCCAAGGAAGCCATACGGACTTTGAGCTCATCACTTGCAGACTTGATAGCTTTTTCGCGCTCATCGAAATTTTGGAAAGTAACAATCCTCTCCGCCATCTCCTTATTTTTATGCGTGAGCTCCCAAACTTTGTAGCCCATCAGGAGCAGCAGAATGAAGCATAAGATGATCCAGATTTCCGTAAGCGATAGCTGAAACACCTGATCATTTTTGGAGCTCATCAGGCAGTTCTCACGTCAGCTGCATTATCGAGTGCTGACGCTGAGTCGGCTAGAAGTGCGGTTTCAGGCATTACGATGGCTTCATTAACGGTAGATGGAAGCACATTGAGAGTGTTGATCTTTTCGATTTTGCCAATAAGTTCGTCTAGATGCGAGTGGGCAACCTCGATGGTTCGGTCACTCTGATCCACACGTGCCAGGAGAGATTTGTGCTTCTCATTGTTGGCCAAGACCGCTTCGACCAGAGGTGTCAGTGTCAAACGGATATTTTCCGCAACGGTCTCATTGTACTTAATACCTGCATCGTTGATGGCATACAGCGCGCGGCCCACCTCATTACTGATACGGTCATTAGCGCTGCTCTCTCTGACGATCGTACTTAGTTCCTCTAGCTTCTCGACGATCTTGGCGATTAATTGGTGATTAGCTTTCATATCTTCCATGAAATCTTCCCGCTGATCATCAAGAGAGTCCATGAACTCTTTCTGAGTTCTCTCCATGCCTTCCATCGCGTCTTTGGTCTGTGACCTCATCGCGACTACAAGTTGTTCTTGGCTCTCCACGATGGAGCCTACCGAAGCAACGGCTTCCCCTATTGACTCCGTTTTGGTGTTTAAGCCACGAATCGCGTTACCGACCATGCGAGCGGCTGTCTTAACATCGGTAGCCAATATTGAGACGCCTTCGTTTAGGCTGTCGGTGGTGCCGGACAGCGTTTCAATTGCTGGCTTTAGTTTTTGTGCAAAGAGATCATCCGGGAACAAGGTCTGCTCCATTCGCTCCTGCGCTTTTTGGCCGAAGTCGAGGGCGTGATTTTCCATACGGTCTAGTGTTTGCTTACTCTTATCGGAAAGTCCGTCGATGGTGGTGAGCAAACTCGAGCTCGCATCGCAGGCTTGTTTGAGGATTCGTTCAAAGGCTTGGTTACTTTGACTGGTCGCATTGGCAAAAAATGCATCCATCGTATTGGTACTGTGCTTTGAGATGGTAGTTATCTGTTCATGTACGCTCTGCACCGCTTCTTTCGAAGCAGCCATGACTTGATCTCTGAAAACTTCAAGCTGTTGGCTGGTGGAATCAAAAGACATAGCGAGGTTTTCGGCAGAATGAATCGCGCGCTCCTCAACACTCTTGACTGCGTCGTTGGTGTCTACCTTGAAGCCCGTGTGCAGTACTCTGGCCAACATTCCAATTGCAGTACTAACCATCGCGGCCCCGAACCGTATGGCCATCCCATTCAGGCTGTCGCCTATAGAGTTAATATCGAGCAGGCAGATAATGATACTGGCAACAGTGAACAAAAAACCTAAGTAGTACACCGAGTCCGCAAACTTGGCTAGCGTTAGCGTTGTATTCCATTTATCTCTGACACGAAAGCCAACCCCCCAGTAAATAAGCATTACCAGCAATGGCAGCACAAAACCTAATAAGAACGGATCGGCCACTTTCAGGCTTGCCGTCGCAAGTCCAATCTTCAGAGCTACCGCGATTATGAAGTAGGTCTTAACCTTCTTGAATAACGACTGCAGATCCATTTAGAGACCCTCCATAGGTTCGATAGTTTCGAGGGAAGCTCCATTTGCTTCGAAGTACTCGGCCCAGAATTGGGTAAGCTTGAGGTATGGAATCGTTTTCTGGTCAGCTGCTAAAAGGTTTATCGTCACCCTTGCACCTTCAAGGCCCGGCGCAACGGAAAGGTGTCCATATGAGGTTTTACGGAACTCGGGATAAGCGGGTAGCACGCCTTTGTACATGCTGAACTGAGGCATATTGGCCATCATGTCGGAATAGACAACCAATTTTTTGTCGCCTTGGACGTTGCTGTGCTGGAATCCGTTAATTCCAGCTAATTGAAGAATTTCAAAGACAGGGGAGTTTTTACTTCGCCCACTCAATGAAATCTTACGCACCACAGCATCGAGCGGCTTGGCGAATTTCTCATTGAAATCACGAGTAACGAAATTTTTAGATGACGTGTACTGGTTCTTGTCACCCCATTGACCAGGATTACACTTTTCGAAAATTGGGCTTTCGTTTTGTTTGTAGTCCTCATCAAGCAAGAAGACCGATAGCAGATAGCCTTCCGGGATTTCGTTCAGCACCATACTTTTTAGGCGCTGCCCCATGGCGGCTTTCTGCGTGAAGGGAAATGGTGAGGTGTTGTCGATAAGCACAACATACTGCCCGCGAGGCCCCTTACTCGGACACAATGTGACCTTATCTAAGGTCTCTTTAGTAAAGGCGGCATAGCCGAACCAACACGCCGCACTTGCAGCTAGGAAGATAAGGGTAATTGCCAATAAGCGTTTTGAATCGCCCCTAGTTTCGTAGACACCTCCAAGCCTTAAAATGAGGCCCATTAGGAGGTGCCATGAGCAACCAGCGTTATCCCGAAGAATTCAAAATCCAGGCGGTCAAGCAAGTGACCGAAAAGCAGCTTCCTGTCTCGGAGGTGGCTGCACGATTGGGTGTGTCTGTGCACAGCCTCTATGCCTGGGTTAAGCGCTACACCAAGCCCCAGGAACAGCGCGTTGAGGAGGATGATCAGAGCGCTGAGGTTCGTCGTCTACGTGCCGAGCTGAAACGGGTGACGGAGGAGCGAGACATCTTAAAAAAGGCCGCCGCGTACTTTGCCAAGGAGTGCGGCTGAAGTACGCCTTTATTAAGCAGCAAGCGGGTCATTACGCGATTCGACGGCTTTGCCTGACGCTCAAGGTTCATCCCAGCGGCTACTACGCGTGGCTGTCAGAACCAAAATCTGCGCGAGCCAAGGACGATCAGCGACTGCTTGGATTGATCAAACACTCCTGGCTGGAAAGCGGTGGCGTTTATGGCTATCGAAAGATCCATGATGACCTGCGAGAGGTTGGTGAGAGCTGTGGCCGTCACCGGGTGGCTAGGTTGATGCGCCTTGAAGGTTTACGTTCTCAGACTGGGTATCGACGGAGGCCTGGAAAATACGGTGGTAAGCCAGCCGTTGCCTCACCGAACTTACTGAAGCGCCAATTCGATGTCAGAGAACCCAACAAAGTTTGGGTCACAGACATTACCTACATCCGAACATATGAAGGCTGGCTGTATTTGGCCGTGGTGCTCGATCTGTTTTCACGCCAGATCATTGGTTGGTCAATGAAGTCGCAGATGACCAGCGACGTAGCCATTGATGCACTGCTGATGGCGGTTTGGAGACGTAAGCCGAAGCAAGAGGTGATGATCCACTCGGATCAAGGCAGTCAGTACAGCAGCTCAGACTGGCGAAGCTTCTTGAAAGCTAACAACCTGGTAGCCAGCATGAGTCGTCGAGGTAATTGCCACGACAACGCTGTGGCGGAGAGCTTTTTCCAGTTGCTGAAGCGGGAACGGATCAAGCGTAAAATCTACACTACACGCCAGGATGCTCGAGATGATGTGTTCGATTACATCGAGATGTTTTACAACCCAAAACGACGCCACAGTTTCAACAATCAGCTGTCACCGGTAGAGTTTGAAAAGCGTTACGCAGCGAGCCTTGAGAGTGTCTAGAAAACCCGGGGCGATTCATTTCCCCATACTCCGATCTTCTTCGTAAAGCGACATGGCGATCCTTAAATCGAGCTTTGCAGAGGTTGCAGTTGGTCAAACTTGGAATTGAATGAAGATAGGATCTGCCCGCGAATGGGCTCGATGTTTTCAATCATTTCGCTCAAAAGCCTTTCCTGCGTAGTCAATCGAGCCTCGTCGCGATCTATTGTGAAGTCAGGCATCTCCAAATCTGGAAACTCAATAGGTTGATCGAAGTAGTTAGGTCTAGGGGAGTTTTGTGGACGCTTCAAACGATTCTCGTATCGATAATATTGGGTAAGCGCCTTCAAAGTCTCGTCCGCCATCACTAATGTCTCGGTCACTCTTTTCTTGATGATCGACTTCTGCCCCATGTTGAATTTTAATGCCTTAACGTCAGCCTCAGCTTTTTTTACGCTCTCATCAATGATCTGCAGGGTTTGAGTCTTTTGATTTTCTAGGCTTTTTCGAAGATTTGCGACCAGAGCTGTATACCTCCGTTGTGACTTAGCGTATGCGGAAAAGACCTTGGCATAACCTGGGTAACAATCGGTATAGAAATAACCCTCATATATCGCGAAAACCCCGCAAATGATGGTTACTGCAAATAGGGCGCAGGATTCAAAATCCTGAAATGGAATGACGTGGGACTGAATGCTTTGCAGAATAAGCGCGAGTGGACTCTGCGCTTCGTCCTCCATAAGGGGTAAAGCGTACCGGCAGTAGGCCACGAAAATACCAAGTCCGATAGTAAAGAAAAGTCCAATCAATCCTGAAAGGTAACCGTAGAGGATACGACCAACTTTTACATGGTTCTTATTTGTATAAAGTTGACCAGCAACAAAACAAACTATGATATTTGCAAATGAAAGTGTGAAGGCTAAAAGGAACCCGCCTACTAAGCCTCCTGCCATTCCAGATGCAAAAAAATTGGCATTTACGAATCCTTCCACAACACAACATGTAGCCAACACAGCGATTTTAAGTAACTTTCCATCCGAACTGATCCTTTCGGCCTCAATATCTGGCAGTCTATTCTGGATACGAAACGCGTCTAGTAGATTTTTTTTTGACTTGGCTTCTCGTTCAGCCTCTGCCAAGCGTCCATCTTGTGCTGAGAGTATCTGGTTAGCGATATGCTCAAACTCTTTACCCTGATTTAAGGTTTGATTTTTTTGTGCAGTAATGTCGATGGAGTCCATTCGCTGCTGAATTTGCTGGATAACTTGCTGACCGTACTTAACCGTGGTCTCACGTTTTTTTCCGAGGGTGCCTCGAATTTGGTGCTCCACATCCGTCAACTGAGTGTCGTTGAAGGCAGGAATGCCTGCGGCTCCATGGGCTTGAGCGATCTCTAAAATCCGGAGCTCTTTTTTGAGCTTTTCAGGATCAATTTTCGGTAGAAGTGGTTCACTGCCCTCGTATTCCTGGCTAGAAAACAGTGCCTTGATCCCCCCAGTGATGCTCTTCAAAAACGACATCAAAATATCCATATCTATTTTTAGGGACTACTGACATTCCACGAGCATACCGAGGTCAGCGTGCTCATCAACCAAAGGCGCAAACTAGAAAAGTCCGACTCAGGGCGTTTTGTCAGTAAGACAGGGCCGAGTTCAAATGGCCTAAATGATGGCGAAATGATGACGTCATCACCCCCTAGAAGCAAGTGGCTATCAGTGTCTCTTATCGCTTAATAGTCGGACATCCTCCATGTCGTTGAAGGCATAAGACGACGGCTATTTGATCTAGGCGCAAACCGACGAGTGACAGCGTTCATCGCTAAGCAGATTTTAGATCTCAGTGCATGTCGCCGAGCCCGTCGCGTCGTCTGTTGTTCCTGCTATAGCAGTCGCTAGGCATGCACGTTTTCACACTTTTCTAGAGGGGCTCATGGATGAGCCGGAGCACCAATCCCTACGAAACTGTGACAGGTGGGTAATTGCACTCCTCCTGACCAGCCATTTGCATTCAACTTGCCCACTCATTTGCATTTGACTTGACCAGTCGTTTGCATCGGATTTGACCAGCACACTGGGTGGCCCTGACTGGGAGAGGTCGCCCATAAGCTTACCTCGTTTGCGACTGGCGGAGTTTGCCGTCTGCGCTTGGCGTGGTGGTCACACTGAGCGCAGCAATAAAGTCAGCGAACCCGGGTACCTCGTGCAGACGCGCTTGAGCACTTTCAGGATTGGCTGATGTTGGTTGACGATGACGGGCGATCAGCAGATGTGATTGCTGTTTACTCAACAAACGCCCCCAGCATTGCGAATGACATCGCAGAGTTCCTATTCAAGGTGAAAGAGCTCAAGGATCAGAGAAAGGCGAAGCTAGAGGATGATGCCGAGCACTCAGGTGTAGTTCTCGATGGCGAAGATGAATCGGGTGCTAAATGGCGAGAGCAGGAAGAGTTCGAGGGCCGCAAGTCCTATACTCCAAGCAGCGATTCCTGCGAGTACCAGTATCTCCATGGCCCGCTCTGCAATGCCCTCCATCGCAAGCTGGACGAGCTTGTTGATGGCCATTCCGAGCTACGGGTTGGTAAGCATCGTGTCGACTTGGCATTGGTAGACAGGGCTACAGACAGGGCCAGGGTAATCTTTGAGGTCAAGATCAGCGCCTCCATATCGCCACAGCTTTACACCGCGTATGGTCAGCTCGCATGTTATCGGCATTGCTTCGGGACTGCTGATACCAAGCTGATCCTGGTACTGCCGGCGAGCACTGCATCCGACTTCACAACAGCCGAGTTCTTCGCCGAGGCCAATATCCAGGTGCTGTTCGGTGAGGCCGGTATTTTTGAGAGCAGCAAGGGCGAGAGCCTAGGAGAGGTATTGAGTACCATCTTGTAGAAGCTGGCGAAGCCGCTGCTCAGTACATTAATGCCAATCGGTTTGCAACGAGGTTGGCATCACCGCTCTGGGCGCGTTTCGCCTCGTTCTTCAGGCATTGAGATGCTCGCTCTCCAATGGGGGTCTTCAGCCGGCTTAGTCATCGCGTAACCGCCACAGTTGGGGGCGTGGCTCAGGATTTCGAACTCACGACAATCAGCCAGAGCTCGGTCATTTATCTGCTGCGGTTTACGCTCAATCAGCCAAGCCACCGCATTGATGACCTGCCCATGTGAAAATACTGCGATGTTTTGTGCAGGATGATCCGAAAGCCTACCCAAGAAAGCCTGAACCCTGGCTACGAACCTAGGAAACACTCCGCACCGGAACCGTCCACGAACGCAGGATCCGATCTAGACACTCACCTTCGCCTCTCGGCATCGGTCGTGTTCACACACTGTGTTGGCTCAAGGTATGTGAATTCATGAATGCGCCAGATCTCATACGGGACGTCCGGGAAATTCTCTACGGTAGCCATAGCTGTTGCCTGAGTTCGAGAGAAGGAAGAGGCAACGATCAGACCGGGAGAACCGGTGAAGGAGTTGGCCACCAAGTACGCCTGTTTACACCCCTCGCTGTAAGAGGAATTTTCGCATGATCCGTACTGGCTTCGCCCGCGTTCGCGGCGCTCTCGCCATGGAGAATCAGCCGGATATGTTTCATATGTCAATTATCCTCACAATTCTACCCTCCTGAAACCAGGTAATTGCGGTTTCTGCCACAACAGCCCCGGTGTTATTGCAGTTCCGCTATGATGGTTCTCTGTCCTACCTCTAGATTTTGCTGCAAGGATCGAATGCCCATGACGCCCCCAAAATACGACCTTCATCTCTTAGGTTGGCATAGTTTTCAGCAACTGTGCATGGCGGTAGCCTCAACAGTTTTGGGCCAAACAGTCGAGACGTTCCTTGAAGGAAATGACGGAGGCCGCGATGGTGGGTTCAAGGGAGCGTGGTCTCCTCAGCCAAACGAAGTGTATGCAGGCGAATTCGTCATCCAGTGCAAGTTCACATCGCGCCGTGATCACAATCTCACTTTATCTGATGTGAATGGTGAGCTTGAAAAGGTGCGCAGACTCGTCGCGAAAGGAAAGTGTGATGTCTATGTCCTGATGACAAACGCAGGCTGGACAGGGGATAGCAATCTCAAAATACGGTTGGCGTTTGAGGATGCTGGGGCCAAGCACGTGCTTTTGCTGGGCTCGACCTGGATCTGCGAGAAGATCCAGCTGAACAGTGATCTGCGCATGAATGTGCCCCGACTCTACGGCCTTGGCGACCTTAGCCAGATCTTGGATGAGAGACGGTACAAGCAGACGAAGGCGTTGCTGACGGAGCTTCCCGACCTTTCAAAGCTCGTGGTGACGGGCACCTATCGCAAAGCGCTTCAAGCCCTTCAGCAGCATGGGTTTGTTCTGTTGGTTGGAGAGCCCGCAGCAGGTAAGACAACGATTGCCTCACTCATGGCCATGTGTGCGATGGATAAATGGGGAAGCCTAGTATTGAAGCTGGAGAGGCCTGAGCAGATTAGAGATCACTGGAATACTGAAGAAGCATCGCAGTTCGTATGGGTTGATGACGCCTTCGGGGCGATGCAGTACGAAGCAGACTTGGTGATGGAGTGGAACCGAATTCTTCCTGCACTCACGACCATGATCCGAGGTGGGCATCGGATAGTTCTGACCAGCCGTGACTACATTTACAACAGCGCACGGCGTGACCTCAAGAAAACAGCATTTCCTCTGATGGAAGAGAGTCAGGTTGTCATCGACGTGAAAGAGCTAACCTCCCAGGAAAAGTCAGAAATCCTCTACAACCATGTGAAGCTTGGAAACCAACCACAGCGGGTTCGGACGATCTTGAAGGAGTTTCTTCCTGCAGTGGCAGCTCACAGTCGATTCGCTCCCGAGACTGCTCGGCGCTTGGGAAGTGTTGAATTCACCAAAGCGCTAAAGATTGACCAGAAAAATATCGACGAGTTTGTCGCGAAGCAGGAGCGATGGCTCGTCGAGACGATGCAGGGCATGGATGACGAGAGCCAGGCCGCACTTGCTCTTCTCTACATGAAGCATGGAGCAATCGAAAGTCCGGTGAGTCTGTCTAGCGGCGAGATGCAGACAATTGAAAGGCTGGGCGGTAGCCAGGCCGGGTGTATCCGAGCACTGGAGAGCCTTCGGGGTAGTTTTCTTCAGATGGCAGATACGGCTGATGGACGTTTCTGGCGATATAAGCATCCTACGATTGGGGATGCTTTTGCGTTGATACTCGCCCAGAGTCCTGAACATCTGCAGATTTTTGTGGATGGAACACCGATTGAGCGGTTGATGGAACTGGTGACATGCGGCAACGCAGGGGTTCAAAACGCTACGATTCTGCCTTCAAGCATGTTCGCAGCAATCGCGAATCGGTGCTGTGAATACGTTGCATGCGAAGGCGAGATGGAGCGCGTGAGGCGGGGGAGGCTGTATTCTTTCCTGCAACGCAGGACAAATGACGCGTTCCTATGCATCTACTCGAGAGTAGATGGAAAGCTGCATTCCAGCTTGGTTCGTGACTTCGCGATAAACCTGTTCACGAGGTCGTCTGATCTAGCTCTCCGTCTGCTACGGCAAGGGCTTTTACCTGAGTCAGCGAGAGAAGCGATTTCCACCAAAATTCGGGACTTTGTCTTTGATCATGATGAGCTCGGGCACATCTACGATAACGAGATGCATGAGTTCTTCACTAGCCACGAGCGTGAAGACTTCTACAGCGATGTACAGAAACATGTGCTGCCTGACCTGGACAGGGTTCGCAAGTCCCTGCAGGAATCGTATTGCTACGAAAACGATCCTGATAACCACTTTTCTGATTTTATTGATGAGCTAGAGGGTATTTACGCGGCCTTTCCGGGATGGCCAGGTATCGAGGATGTGGTCGATACCCAACGGCGTCGAGTTGACGATTGGGTGAGTGAGGTCTCGCAAGAGCGGTATGAGGAACCAGCAGTCGGACGGAGCGATTTGATTCGGCCCTCTGCAACGGGGGGAGGACGTAACATCTTTGACGATGTAGATCTCTAAACTAGGTGAAAAAGGGTAAGGGCTACGGAGGAGAGGATGAAGCTATTTTTGGACTGTGAGTTCACTCGGCTCAACCGAGACACGAAGTTGATTTCGCTGGCACTCGTGTCCGAAGCCGGGCACGAATACTACGTCGAGCTCACAGACACGTACGTCACTCAGGACTGCAGCGACTTCGTGATTCAAAATGTCCTGCCACAGCTTAATCTGCCTGAACATGGGCAACCCTTGGTCGAAGCTCAAACCTCACTGCTCGCTTTCTTGAGTAACCTTGAAGGCCCGCTCGAGATTTGCTCGGACGCGCCGGATTGGGACTGGGATCTCTTCTGCCAATTGGCCTACGTAAATCATCGTTGGCCTGCTAACGTTGCCAATAGTCCAACCAACCTGATCCTGCTATTCAGGCATCTCGAAGCGGATGATATCGGCGACGTGACGCTCCCGGAACTTCCGCATCACGCGCTGCTGGATGCTCGCCTCTTAGCCGACCTTTATCGTCGACTGACTGCCGGTTCCAATCGAGGCATTGAACATGGCTGAAGATCTTCGTACGCGTGAGTCTGTCAGGCGCAAAGCCCTCTGGACACTTTCGCACCTGGTGCCGGGCAACCCACAAGCTGTCGCTATTTTGAATGTGCTTGACGACATTGAAGACCAAGAGCGCGTCGACTTAAACCAGCGTCATCCACATCTCGATATTGATGCTGTCCGCAAAGCAGTCCTGATTGAGCGCCACAGTTCCGGTATCAACATCGTTGACGAGGCCAGTATTCCACAGCCGTGGCGTGAGCGTTTTCTACAAGCGAGCATCGGCTCGACGCGCTTGGTCGATGGCCCGTACGGCCATGACTGGGACAAATTTCTGACTCAATGGCAGGCTGAAATGAAGCACTTGGATGCTCACATGTCTGCAAGGCGTGAGCGTCAGCGCTAGGCGTCGGAGGGCACCTTCGATTGTCTACTTTGGATAGTACTGACTATACTGGCAACACTAAATATCTGAGGTGTTACATGTCCCGTCGCGCTGAATTCCGCGCGCTTGAACAACAGCTTGCTGCCCAATTGGCAGAGCTTGAAACACTGAAAAACGATGATGGTCTGAAGCGTGAGATCGAGTTTGAAAAGAAGCTCCGTGATCTCTTGGGTGAGTATGGCTATAGCTTGCGCAACATCGTCGCGATTCTCGACCCGCAGTCTTCTAGCCGCCGCGCTCCTGCAGCCGCTGAAACCAAGGGCACCCGCAAGGCTCGCGCGGTTAAAGTTTACAAGAACCCTCATTCGGGTGAAGTGGTTGAGACCAAGGGTGGCAATCACAAAGTGCTGAAGGAATGGAAAGCCGAGCACGGTTCCGACACAGTCGAGAGCTGGCTGGCCCAGTAAAAATCTGTAGAGCGCAAATAGAGGGCCCTGCGGGGCCCTTCTTTAGGGGGGAAATACTTCGATCAGCAGTGCATGATTTGGGAAAGAGCTTTAGGTCGGCGGTCGAGATAGTCGTAGAGACTGGCAACGTTCCTATGCACAGCTGTGCGTGGTGCTCATGACAGGCTCATCTTCAGCGGTTCGCGCTGAGAATTCTCTTTTTGTTTCTTCCTTTCTCATTGACATTTTGCTAATTGCGGCCAACCTGCGTGTGCCGATGACATCTCTCGGGCCAGTTCTTTATCAGGTTCAGCAGTATTTCTCCCTAAGCCTGCGGCGGCGGGTTTCCTGAACACCCTGCCTTTGCTCATGTTCGCGTCCGCGTCACCACTGGCTCCCCGGCTGACTCGACGATTTGGATTGGAACAAGCATTGTTCGGAGCTCTGTGCCTGATAGCCATCGGCTGTGTCATTCGCTCCAGTGGCACCTACACCGGCCCGTTGCTTATCGCTATGGGCATCGCCACAGCAAACGTGCTGAATGTACCCTTGGTGAAGAGGCATTTTCCGGAGCACGCTGCGCTTTGTGTAGGCCTATATGCCGCCACTATGGCGCTAATGCCCGCATTGGCCAGTGGTCTCTCCGCACCGCTGTCGGCACTGAGCACTTACCCGGAGCGATCTCGAGGCCTCTGTATAAGGCCTAGATGATGTCGTTTCTAACTATTCTCCCCAATACTGAGCATCGAACAGTTTTTTCATTCCTAACGGCTCAACATGTCTTTGGTAGATGGTGTGTCCAGGCAGGTCGAATACCTTTGTGGTTTCATCAAACTCAATTTCAGCCTTGGCCCTTTGAATGAACTGGCTTACCTTCTGGGGGAGGTCAGGTAGAGATTCGCAGTGCGGGAGAATGTTTCTGAGAATATTGCAGTTTATTGGGGTGATGTTATGTTCTTCCAGTTTCTCCCAGCTAAAAGTGGTTCCAAATCCGGAGTTGGTGAGAATAGCGCGGAGGTGATTAACCTCTTCTGTATTTTTGATTTCAGGGAATGCTTTTTTGTAAAGTGCTTCCTTCGAGTTTTTATCTAGCATGTCGAAGCGAATTGTTTGATCAATACCTTCCAATACTCTGTCGCCCAGCCTTATGGCCATACGGGCAGATTCGGCATAAAGTGTCGCTTTTGCTTGGATTGTGATGATGGAGTGAGATTTCTTGCAGTACGCTAGGAGGTCAATTTCTCCACCTTCGAAATCCTTCTCAAAAGCTGTTTCGAAGCCGTGCGCTTCAAAGTGACTTTTTGCTCTTCTTAGCAGTGCAGGCTCAAATAGATTGGAAATCATATTGTCATATTTGTATTTCTTTTTTTTGATTTTGTTGTTTTGAATGGAGATAAGAAGGTTTCGGGCGCCCAGGAGAGTTGGGACTATGGCAGGGCAGAAGTAGATCTCGTCTTCAATTTGCCAGAAGGGAGGTATAAATTTGTTGTGTAGATCGGTGTTTTCGCCTGCGCTACAAAAGAAAAATTCGGCGAATTTCTCGTAATCCTCATCGGATGACTTGGTTAGATTCAGGATATACTCTTTGAGTACGGAGTTCTTGAGTTTGGCCATAGCTAGGCCTTGCCACAGCTGATTGCCTAGAGGGCTGTCGTAGATCTCGTTTGCCGCTAGGTACATGTTGACCATGATCGACACGTCAATGTAGGTTTGGCCAACGCACACGAACGCGTTTCTGATTCTTTTGAATTCTTCTGCTGACGAAAAACCAATATGCGTATAGAACTCGTCCGGGACGATGTCTGCTTCGATAAAAGTGTTTGTCGGATTAGTATACATCGCGGCTATGTATTCACGATAAGCTAATGGATCCATCGATTCTCCCCTGATTAGCCGGTATCTAATGTTTTCCGCCAGAGTTTTTGGGCTGCGCTCAAGTGCGGGGATTACCGGTAGTGATAGCTGGGTAACTATGATGTCGTTTAGTTCGTGGGTTTCAGCGTCCTTGCTGGAATAGTCAATGTACGATTCAGTTTCACCTTCTTGTGTCAGGCTGTAGATTTCATGTCGAATAAAGGGGAATACTATGTTTAGGTTGGCGCAGGCAAAAAGATGTTTGAAGTCTTCCTGGTTAATTTCATACATTGAGTCGGTGCATGATTCTAGGGTGTGATTAGTGAAGTTTGTGACTTTGTTGAATATAAAGGCGTAGGGTATTAGGGTGCTGAATGGCACTTCCTTGGTATCAAGAAGGCTATGCGTAACAATTTGGCAGAACTGGTTGTAAATGTATGGAAATGGCAGCTTTAGGATGGGGTTTTCATCAAAAAGCTCATCGATCATGTCTTCTAGCTGTTGCATTTCTTACCTATTGCGCTGAGTTAGTGGATGGCTTTATTTCTTCGTACATTGCTTGTGACGTGTTCGATGCTTCGACTGAAGTGTACGACTGTCATCCAAGGTCGTATAGGGGGGCGTTGAGCCGTGCAGGTAGAGCCAGGATCTAAGTTAGGAGTCCTCATGTCCCTTGGTTGGTGACCCCGCAAGTATCCGGCAATGTCAGCTCGCAGCGGATGTGCGGAGTGGGGCGGGCGCAACCGCTGGGGAGGATCTGCGCGAGGGCTCGTTCATCAGAAGGAACTGCCTGGCCGGCAGCCCCACCGTCAACAAGGGCACGGAACCTCAATACAGGGCCATCTGAGCAGGCTCACATTCAATGCTCTGTTGAAAGTGCAAGCGGAGCGCGCCGGCGCTTTGGGTCAGAGACTTGTCGGATAGGGCTGCTATCTTCCTCGGTCATGGGGTGCCACCAATACCCTGCTTCCTTGCACCTCCCGAAACCGTGGCGCCCAGTACATCAATCAGCGGGAGGTGGCAGTAGCTACAGGCAAATTTTGGGGTTGCCGCCATTCTGTACTATTGGAGTGTTTAGGAAAAAGTATCGTTCAATATTTGAGAGTGTTAGTAGTGGCAGCTGTGTCCATTACGGTGCAACATGTTGTAGTAGGTGAACGCTCTGTAAATATCACTAAGATTGTTAGTTTTTTTAAGTTCATCAAGCATGGTTGGCTCTATTTCTAGCGTTTCTGGGTTTTTTCGCAATAACCTGGCCTTTGTTAGGTAGTAGTACGGTAGCGAAATCAGTAGTTTGCTTTCTGTGTGTTTCCCTCTTGTTGGTTTCCCGTTCTTAAAGTAGTGTATGACGATTTCTTGATAGAATTGTCTAATGTCCACGGGTATAGAGGAGATGGATTTTATCCATTGTGTTATTTCTTTGGCGAAGAGAGTGCTTTCTGTTTTGCTACAATTTGCGATGGTTAGAAATTTGGTTGCGACTCTATTCGTCAATGTTGTCATGAACTCCATTAGCTCATGATCAAGGTGGGCACGATATGGGGACTTGTGCTGCAGCTTTTCCTTAAGGAAATGGCAGTTCCCTAAGGTAGAAATCTCACCCTCATTAAATGCAGCTATATGGTTACCGCATAGAAGCGCAGTGTGCTCTCGCCACAAAAGAGCTTCAAATGGGAGCGTTGATCGCTCCGGAAAATTATTATAAATCGGCGTAAGATGTCCTTGGACTCCATCGCTGGCTACAATTTTTACGCCGCAGCCAGGGATTTCGCAAACGCCTGCGGAACGGTAGAATATTTCGCGTAAGGTCTCGGGATGAAAACAAGTCCTCCTTCTTGATGTGTCGAAGTGATTCATCCCAAGGCCAGCCATTTTTACGCCGAGTGGATCTTCGTTAAGATCTCCGAAATGCGGTAGGCTCGGTGAGGATGTTTTTACGTGAACTCCGGTTGCCCATATTGAGATCATATGTTTGGGGCGCGGGTGCCTCTTAACGTGTTCAATCATTTCAGGGTAAGGCATTAGAAGAATATCATTTTCTAGGTAGAGACTATCAACTAGATGTTGGCGTTTCGGGGTGTCAACTTTTTCATTGTCAGCGATTAGTATGTAGTCTATCTCTATTTGGGTTTCTCTAGCTACATTGTCCGCTAGTGTTAGTAGTGGGACTGGGTAGTTTTTAAATAAAGGTTTTAAGCTGAGGAGTAGAGATTTTTTTCGATCTTCAGATGCAAAGCTATCTCTCCATTCTTCAACTTGTGAAATCCATTTTTTTGCTTTGTTAGAAAACTCAGTTTTTTGGGCGTTATCTTTGAATACTTTGTCGGAGGCGCGTTTAATTTCGACTAGCGAAATTTTTATTACTTGGTTTTGCCCTGAGATGAAGGCAAAGTCAGCTCGGCGTTTGTTAGGGAGTGCGAGTTCGTCAATTATTGAGTCAAGCAGTAATTCACCTGCATAGAGTTCAGGGGTGTGTAGCAGAAATGGATACTCTACAATTTTTTCATGCAGACGTGCTTCTCGTAAACCTTCAGAGCGACTTTGGATTTCAAGTGAATTGTTTGATGATCCACGATTTGCTTTTTTATCTTTGGCCTTCTGGCCTTGTCTTCTATATTTGTTCTCGATGGGCTTTATCGGCTGCGTGGTGATTTGATCCTCTATGCGGGCAAGTAACGCTTGCTGCCGATTAACTATGCTGAGGAACTCAGTAATGGCTTGGTTTTCGAGAGTTACAATGTCCATGCGATTCCTTCTACGATTTCCCTTGAGGTGGCTGGTTGCTTCTAGCCTTGAGTGATTGCCCTAACGTGCTAAAACTATAGCCAAACTGAGCAGTGATCTGCAGACAACAGCGTTTAGCTTTTCAGTATTCGAGTTTTCCCGATCAATGACTGGAATTTATCTAGCTTAAATTCGTTGCTGCCAGCATGCTGCAGTGTGGCAGTAACACACTGGAGAAATGCGAAAAGAGATGCGGCCTTGCCTTTGGCAATCGTAAAGCCATTTTGTCCGGGCGCTCTTCCATAAAAAATTGCGCCGTCAATACTTAATATCCCATTGGGAATGAATTTGTTGGAAAAAGATTTATATATATTCTCAATACCTTCCTCTGTGGAAGGGCCTTTAAATCCAATAATAAATGTTGGGATTGAAATTTCGTCAAGAAAATGGAAGTCATCACCTTTTACTGAAGTTCTGAACAGTTCCTTGATGGAAGCTGCTTTGTCCATCGCCTTCTTACCTTGCGTTGCAAGGTTGGATTTGATTTCCAATGCGGCACATACAGACGGAGCTAAGAATAGTCGGTTCTGGTCGCTGCTGATCGGGAAGCTGATTGAGAATGGTTGCTCAATAACGATATCAACCTGACCTGAATCATTTCCGTATTGATCAAAAATTGTTCCAGTGCCAACGCGATAGCCAGGGGCCAAAATCAGAGAAAGAAGAGACCGGTTAATTATTTCTCTCTCGGCTCCGGTAATGCTCGGAGCATATTTAGTAGAGTCTGCATGGGCCTGCATTAGTGCGGCATGTATGCCTTCCAGTTTTTGTTTTAGGAAGTTAGATGATTGAGTCATAACCTAGATTTCGCTCTTTGAGATAAAACTGAGTCAGATGCTGGTTTTCTGTGAACGTAGCTTTGAAATAGCCGTTCTCGCAGCGATGATCAGCCCGAGCATGGTGTCAGTCTTCCCTGTCCCTGTTGGCATAACCACCGTAGCGGTGGAGGAGGGATCGACCACCAGATGCCCCTGGGTTGCGTAAAGCGCTGCCAACTGTGGTTTGCGCAACCCAGGTACATTCGTTTTGGGATCGTCGAGACTGAAGTTGAAGAGGTGGTTTTTCCAGCTCTGGTACACATCCGAATGCGTTATGACTAGATCGTCCATGGCGATTACCTAGTGTGAAAACTCAGGGGAGGGTGGCGATATGGTAGCACGCCGTAATCGCATCAATGCAAGTGCGAGCCGCTTAGCATGCGGAGCACGCAGACGTACGAATGAGCGCACGCAGGGACGAAACACCGCCGACAGAGGGGGCTCGACTCACGCCGGCCGTCCCCGCAGGGTAGGCACCATCGTAACTTAACAGTGTGGTTCGGGCTTTCAGAACTTCCGGGGGCGATGAGCAGGTGCTCACAATGAAGTCACGTGGCCTGATGCAGAGATTCAGCCCACCGGCAGAACATTATAACTAACTCAACTAAAGAACCATTTAGATGAGTTAAAAAAGGCTTGATTGAAACTTCCCCCAGAAACGTAGGGCAGACCTGCTGGATTCTAACTACGCCACGCAAAGAACCGTTGGTAGGCAGTTTCGGCGTTTGATTTTCGCACAAGTCTGATTACATCATCCATCCCCAACGTCCTTGAACTGTGGTGCATACTTGTTTCTCGCAACCAGAGCAGACTCGCTTTACGGAACCCTGAGTCCGGCGAGACCACGCATCCGCTCTCGATAAGCCTATCAATGACGGCCTGACATACTGTCCGGAATAACAGTCTCGCATGAGCAGAGCTAATTGAATCTTTGCCACGAATCTTTCCGAGCAACAATGTGTGATCATGCTCCAACGGAATGGATTGTTGGCCAAATTTCTTACGATAACGATTGATATAGTGATCTACAAACTCAGGATGCCTGAATTCATAGAATAAGCGCAACGCTTGAAACGAGAGGCAGAGAGCCAGCCACCGGTAGAATCCAGGCTCTCACACCGAAGGATTCAAGCGCAGATGACTACGCATTACCGGCAGCTGACTCAGGGACAACGTTACCAGATTGAGGCTGGCTTGAGCGCCGCAGAGAGCCAGGCGAGCATTGCAAAGCGGGTCGGCGTGCATCCCTCGACGATCAGTCGCGAGGTTCGCCGCAACAGCACCCAGAATATCTACAAGGCTGTTTCTGCGGCCCATGAAAGTGATGCTCGTCGAGCGGGTGCGCGCAAGTTTTGCAAGCCGGCGACATGGCTCAGCCATCATCTCCCGGTGTGGCTCAAGCATGGCATGAGTCCGGAGCAGATCGCCCAGCGGTTGAAGCAGGAGCAGCCAAGCCGGGCGGTCAGCCATGAGTGGATTTATCGGTTCATTGCCGCCGAACAGCGCGCCGGTGGTGAGCTTTATACCTATCTGCGACATCGCCGAAAGCGCTACCGGAAACGCTATGGAAGCCACGATCGGCGCGGGCAGCTGCGTAATCGCGTGTCAATCAGTGAACGCCCAGCCGAGGTCGAAAGCCGCGAGCGCCTGGGGGACTGGGAGGGCGATACGGTACATGGACTGGGCGGTAACCTGGTGACCCTGGTTGATCGCAAAAGCGGCTATCTGAGCGCCTATCCGGTCAAGCGCAGAACGCGCCGGCAGGTAACGCGGGCGATCAATCTGATGCTTCAGGGCCATGCCGCTCACACGCTGACGCTGGATAACGGAAGGGAGTTTGCCGGGCATGAACGCATCGCGCTACGGAGCCAGTGCCAGGTCTTTTTTGCAGACCCCTATTCATCCTGGCAACGTGGCACCAATGAAAACACCAACGGTCTGCTCCGCCAGTATTTCCCCAAGGGCAGCGACTTCAGCAAGCTGACCGTCGAAGCCGTCAATCGGACAGTAGCGAGGATCAATCTACGCCCGCGCAAGCGCTTGGGCTGGAAGACGCCGTACGAAGTGCATACAGGGGTGAGCGTTGCACTTATGTGTTGAATTCAGGATGTATTTTCCACGCGTGATTGCTGGGAAATTTCTCCTCCACTAAATCGTAAGTTCCATCCTGCATAAGGCGCATAGCACTTATTGTTAGATCTCCCCCTAGGCTATCGATCTCAGATGGTTGCAACCTAAGATAATAAACGGACGCAATCATGAGCAGCGTACGCTCATGTTTGATGTCCCTATTCGCAAGGTTATTAAGCGTCAACATCAACACCGCAAATTCTTCGTCGGTGAAGACATTCGCACCAGTGTGAACAGGAAGGCTTATAGCGTAAAAGCCAGCAGCGTGTAACCTTTGCGCTGGGTTGATTGCTATAAGGTCACTGTAGTGCAGATGCATAAAAAAACTTGCAACTACAGACATCTGCATAGCAAGCGCGCCTCTACCAGCCATGTACACTATGCGACTACGACCCCCCCCAATAAACGGTTGTTCAAAGCGAAACGGACGCCAAGCGGGGTTAAATCCTATTGCCTGTTTCAGTTTGCCGGGAGTAAATCGCCGACAAAACTTATCTGCCACCCAGGAATTCGGGGGGGATGTGCAGAAACTCATAAATTCTTGAATGTCGCCTTCATTCAAATCAGTTATGGATTTTTTTGCCTCCAAAATGCTCCATAGCAAGAGTCGTTCGATACAGCTCCGGTAGTTTGTATAGCGCGTAGGTTCGGTATGCTTAATCAAGAACTGCTTCACCAGCAAGTAGCTTTTTGTAGACAGACTGCTAGCTGGGCATTGGTTGAGAAAATCCTGAATTACAGAGAGCTCGCCATCGACGCTGTCGGGGTCTAGCTTTGCAAATTCTTTTAGCGTTTCAAAGCAAGGACGGGGTATTGATCCCATGATTTTTCTACCAGTAGTCTCTGAGAGTTATCTCTGAATATCAGTCGCGATTTTGCAAACCCAGTTTTTTAAGCGAGTACGAGCGCTTATCTTCGTAACTGCTGTAGTAGATGTCCTGAGTAGTGGACAAATTATTGTGACGTAGATCCATCTGCAAGTCCTTGGGGTCTCGCCAAGGGGCATCAAGTGTCGCAGCCGTATGCCTAAGCCAGTGTGTGGAGGCCAGTCGCAGAGCCTCAATCTCGCCAGGTTGGCGATCTTCGTTCACCATTTCATTAATAGCCTGGCCGAACAGCTTCTGGATGATCGAATGAACTGTTCGAGTGGATAACCCTGGACGACCATTCAAGGTCGCAATCAGAGGGGTCTGTTCATTAGGTAATGGCAGTTCAGGCAGCCCCATGAAGCGTCGGTATCGCTTTAGGTAACGATCAATGTATTCGGGCCTTACAGCTACCTTGGCGGCTTTGTCACCCTTACCTATGAGGTAGAACCACCAGTTGCCTTCATGATCTGTCTTGAATGAGCCCATTGTGGGCTGCCAATTCACCCGACCACAGAGATCTGAAACGCGTAGGTACATCGAAAACAACGTCGCGGCGATGAACAGGGTGCGTTCATGGTGTTCAGGAGCAGTTGCTGCCATTTTTTCAGCGGTGGTCAGAACGAAGTCCCATTGAAGAGGCGTGAGGGCGCGTCCTGTTTGCTTCATTGAGCGCGACGCTTTGAAGCGCGATTTCTGTTTGATCGCTCTGAAGGGATTCGTTGACGTAAGGCCCTCATCAAGGCCGTATTCGTACAAGCTGCTGCAAACCGAGAAAACCTGGGAAATGCTCCCTCGTGATGGTTGGTATGGTACGCCAGTAACTGGGCGGTCAAGATCAGCCGCATTATTCATGTGCTTCGATGTTTTCACCGAGAATGGATGCCAACGTGGATTTGGGCACAGCTCTGCATCTCTGTTGGATGCCACGATCTGAAACCTACTGCGTGTCACGGGGCCGAGCCAACCTATGGGTGGAGCCATACAGAATTCCAAGAAGGCTTCAGCGTCTGCGCGACGCAGCTCCATTAGGGGCTTCTTTCTGATTAACAATGCCCAAAGCAGCAGGCGCTCGGCATGGGTGCGATATGAAACGAATGTCGCTTCGACGTTGGAGTACGAACGCAGAAAACCGCGGACGGCTTCGAAACCATCCATGGGCTTGAGATGTGCATCAAAATTCCCCAGATAGTTCATCACCAGCGGTATGCACGGGTCGGGCTCATCGCTAGTGTGATTGACGAATTCTTTATAGGTGTTAAACAGCGGATACGGGGCCGGCATCTTGTTATCCTTTACTGGATACTGCATTGCAGACTTCCGATTCTGGGAGTTATCGGAAGTAGGAGGCGTATCCTTCCGTTTGTTCGAGGCGAGCGTGTCCGTCTGCCTGAATGAATCGCTCATCGCATAGCCCTAACTATTTGATCGATGGCATGTAGGTTATACATGGCAAACATGTCTTTGCAAGTTTTCTCTTTCAAAGCTTGATTGATGACCAGACAACTAAAGACTAATTAGTTATATATTGACAGCTTTGACCGAGCTCTGGCGGAGAAACGCCGACTGCACGGCTACAAGCCCCAAGCTGTAAGGGTTCTACGCTCAACCTACCCAGCTATTGAGAGGCGTCAATAGCGCTTTAGATAGAGGATTTGGTCTTCACTACAACCATAACCTAAGAGGCCACTTTTAAAAGATTCAGCCATTTTTAAAAGTGTTATAGCTGCACCATCCTAATAATACGGACTGCACTGCAGCAACCGCCATAATTAGTGGGCCTGGGCAGTTTTAAAGGTTTCGATCATTTTTAAAATCTTTTTAAAATGAGGGCGGCATCTTGAACAACCCGTTGTCAGCTCATAAGAAATGCTCTTGAAATCCAGAGCTGTTAGTGATTTTATAATGAAGCTTCTACGAAGCTTCAGTCTGGAATAGACTTTCAGATACGCTGCTTTCGTCTATATATCGCTATTCTCCGTGCTTGGATCTCTCTGTGCAGACATATCGGTCGGTCGCTCCAATGTTTATCCAGGCAACACACGCCGGTGTTGCATGCCCTCAACCAAGCTTAGCCTTCATGGCGTAAGCGAATTTTAGCCTACCTAGACGTAGCTTCCGGGTTGCTACCCTGATATTCGATCTTTCTGGATCTTCGCGTACGGATCGATGAGATTGGAACGTTTTGATGCGAACGATCGCACCTACGCGGCCAAGCACATATTGCTAGCGCTTTTTAGGTTTCAGAAAATCGCAAACCATCGTTTTCATTGAGCTACAGACGGGGTCATTTTTAAAGGTTTCAGCCAGTTTTAAAAGAGGTCGTGCATTCGGGCTCTTTATCGCACTGGGGCAACATTCTCGAAATGGGCGCTTACCAGGACGCTTGGAAGCATTTCTACGCGGCTTACGGCGTCCCGTACTAACAAAAAGTAGTCATACCATGTGTTAGGGCCTATTCCGCCAGATTAAAAAGCATTGAAATGACGTTCTCCGAGAGTGAGGATTGTTCGCAGAGGCACGGACTACAAAGCTTTCGGAACAAAAATGGGTGGCGCCACTTAAGGCGCCATCTTCAAGGGAGGGCCACAGCATGTCCGCCAAGGTCAAGAAGCTGTGCATTCAGCGGCGGACGTAAGGAAGGATCTGGACTTGGACGACTGAGTGCCTGTTGAAAAGCAGCCTCACTGGCCCTGACATTCCAATACGCTGTTTCGCATAATGTATATTATGTTAAATCATGTTCATGAAGTTCATAAGGTACTGAATCGACGAATCCGCTTTTGACGTCCACTCTCCCAACGGACCATAGACTTCGATGAGGTGGCTGCCGATGAAGCTGATTCAGTGCCGCTTTTCTTCAGGTCAGCGTGTTCCGCTGCTCGTGCACGCTGCTAACCCGGAGCCGTTGCCCATACGCGTTCTGTTCATCTACGTCCGACTCAAACTCAGGCACCGCGCTTACTATCGGCGGCGGCACATCTGCCTGCGGTCCAGGCTTTCTATACCTATGCCCAAAGTCGAGACGCTCATTTGGATGGCGTCATCTTGGTCTGCCACTTCGAGTCGATTCTGGCGTTGAATAGCCGCGGATTCTCTAGAGACCCCCGAGCCTCACAATTGAGACTGTTGGGAGATGAATACCTAAAGCAGCTGCATTAACCGGGCTTTCAAGGTGAGGCTATGGTCGGGCCGCTCTGCTGCGGGTCATATGGATGAGTGCTGATCTACGACTATCCAGAGAACTTCTCTCTTCGACAGCAAAGGGCAAGAAGCCTAGTTTTGGATATAGCAGCAAGCCTGCTGTATTTTCATTGAAGCACGAGATCTGCACCTCTGTGGCGTCATAGCGGTCGAACGCCAGAGCAGTCATCGTCTCCACGATGAAGGTCGCCACACCTTTACCTCGTGCCTCTTGGGCAACGATGACATTGCCGATACAGCAAACTCCACTCGTTTCAGCCCGATAAAAGTTAGCAAAACCGACGACGCTATTCCCCGCTTCGACAACCGTCGAGTCGAATCGTTGAGTAATAGCGTTAGACAGCTGAGCTTCAGTCAGGGGGTATTGAGCTTTCGGGAACATATAAAACAGTTCCTGAGCGTTAAGGGGAAAGCTACAGATAGTTTTGATGTCATCTGCCTTCACTGGCCTGTGTTGCAATATCATCGCGCGTCCTTGAGGTCTATGCATTCGGCATTCTAGCCCACTACTATTTGCTCAAACACCTTGCCTGGTTATCGGGGCACCCTATGATGCGGCAGCAGCTCCGCAATCTCACTTGCCCGCTGAGTCGACAGGCGCATGAGGACGTCCTTCAAAATGGGTACGCCGCCGTCATCGAGATAGCGCGACAGCGCCATTAATCCTGCCAAATCTTGCTAGAATCACTAAACCCATAAGCACGCTAGTCAAGTCGATCACTAAGGATTGAGATTGCATGATCAAAACCCTGCCAAAAATTATAATTTCAGTTGCTGCACTTTTCGGTATGTTTATTAATTTGCACTTGATCCACACACTTAGCGATCACTCTGCTGTCTCTGGCGTCGAGGAATTGCTCAGTCTAAGGATGTATGACTGGAGCCAGTCAGTGTCCAAGAAATCAGACTTGGGTGGCTTTGTTACGTTTTCGATTCTTGGCGCTGTGATTGCCGCATATGTAGCGTCTAAATTTGAGTTTAATTTGGAAAAGGCCCTGTATTCAATCATCGCTACCGCCATAATATCTGGATTTGTTTTGGGGGGCGTCCAGAATGCTGTGGTATCTCATATTGGCACTTCTTTGGTTGAGAAGTACCCCGCCGCCGCCAAGCGCGCTATTTCCACCTATTATGTGCAACGTCTTGCGTGGCGCGATAACGGCTATAAAAACGTACTCATCCCTGAATATTCCGGCGATAACATTCGCACAATTGAGTCGAAGCTATTCAGTGTCAATATGTTTTATTTGGTTGAGGACCCCCTTTTCGTGACAGGGGACAAGACCAGAGGCAAAGACCTTATGGCACTGTACTTCAATGATGCTGTTGACGCGCAAGTCAAGCAGCAACCATGGGGGCTGCCCAAAGATAACTGGATATATGAAGGCTTTGTAAGGGAATTTGATACTGCCCACTACGATTTGCGAAGAGTAAATAATACTGTCGTTGTACCTGTTGTGTTGGCCACGACCATTTTCAGTCTGATCTTAAGCATCTTGGTTTTCATAGGTGAAGTATTTGGATTGGCTGGTGGTAGCTGGCTAAAGATAAGGGTTTATGCAGTGGCGGGTGTTGCTATTGCTTTGCTGGTCACTCCCTTATTCGTGCAAACTCACTATCACTTGACGCCAGCAATACAGCAATTTAACTGCAGCTACAGCTATTGTAATTTGGCACAACCCGTTATTGATTGGCTTTTCAGATTCGAACTGGGAGTCGTCAAATTAATCTCATTCGTCACCTGAGAATCTAGAGAAGGTCTCATCAGCTGTCTGCTGGCAGGAGACGTTGACCGTCACCTGAGTGCCCTCCTCACCTGCCCGCTGCCAATCGGCGATTTGCTTGCACACTCGGGAGATCACCCAATTGCCGACCTGGGTAAACAGAAGAGCTTTTGTTCCCGTGCAGGCAAGTTTTTTCAACTGCCTGCACGGGCATGACCCTATTTGCTTTTGTGGTGCTTCAACACAAACCAGACCAACAGGCTCAATGCGCCGACCAGTGCAGCCGCCGTCAGTAAAACCATGCTGTGGGAGGCACTAAAAGCTTTTTGCCCGGCTGCAGCAAGCTGCTGGCCTTGAATGCCTCCAAGTGTTTTGGCCGCAATCATCGTTTCACCAATAGACCGGACGGCTGTCTCGGCCATGGCAGATGGAGTGCCGTCAGGCAGCTGTATGGATTTTTCATAGGTGGATACGAGAAGAATACCGAAAACGGTTATGCCCAATCCGGTGCCAAGGTCGTAACTCGTGGCCTCAAGGGCTCCGGCAGAGCCCGCTTTCTCCATAGGAATACTGTTCATGATCGCCACTGACGAGGCGGTCAAACCAATGCTCAGGGAAAGCCCCAGTGCCACCAGCATCACAATAACGGCTACCCCGCCGCTGCCCAGGTGTATCTGGGCCAACCCGACCAGACTTGCCGCTGACACCAGCAACGAGCAACTCGCAACCCACCGCAGGCCAATCGCCTTCAGGATGACCCCGGCAAGAGGCCCACCGATTGCAGCCGCAATCATCAGCGGCATCATGAAAATACCGGCCTCCAGGGGGGTACGCCCCATGACGAACTGCAGTTCTTGAGCCAGCAGCAATTCGAACCCGGCAAGCGCACCCATGGTTACCAGGGCCATGACGATACCGGTGCTGACCGCCGGAATGGAAAAAAGGCTCAGATCCAGCATCGGGGTCGTGGTGTGAAGCTGCTTGCGTACAAACCAGACAAGCATCAGTGCTCCGAAGACAAAACAGGCACCGGTTACGAAAACAGAGCTGTTGGTTTTGAAGCCCGATTTGAGGGCGTAAACACTTGCCATGACACCCAGGATCAGAATCAAGGACTGTCCAATGGTCCAGTTTCCATCGCCGACCACACTTCGTCGCGGGATGTAGGCGATCACCAAGGGTATGACCAGCAGCATCACGGGCACATTGATCAGGAACACCGACCCCCACCAGAAATGCTCAAGCAATGCACCACCGACCAAGGGACCGATGGCGGCTCCGGTGGAGGCAACAGCGCCCCAGATACCCAGCGCTACTGCTTGATCGCTCTGATCTTCAAAGGTTTGTCGAATAATCGCGAGGACGCTGGGCATGACCATGGCGCCGCCGAAGGCCATGAACGCCCGTGCCCCGATCAACGATCCGACATTGGGAGAAAAGGCGGCCAATACCGAACCTGCGCAGAAGATACCCAGCCCGGCCAGCAGCATTCGGCGATGGCCGACCCTGTCCGCAAGCGTGCCCATGGGAATCAGCAGGCTGGCCATCAACAACGGGTAGATGTCGATGATCCACAGAATCTCGGTGCCCGTTGCTTGCAACGCAAGGGTCAGTGACGGAACCGCGACATGAAGAATGGTGTAATCCAGGACAATCGGCATAAAAGCCAGAATGACCGACATGAGGACTAACCAACGGTTTGAGTTGCCATTAGACACAATAAAGAGACCTTTTTACCGGGATCCCGGTCTTCAAACGGTTATGAGCCGTTTTAAGCCGTTGTTGTTACCACGCTTGCGCCCCAAGGCTGCGCCGCGATGCTAACCCATATCCCCCGGCTTTCCCGCCGTGCAAATGTGAAGCTTTGTGAAGTCCAGGGTTTGAACCAGGACGATCCAGCCCTGCCCTGGAAACTGTAATCTGGCCTGATGAAAAGACACTATCGGCGCCCAGGCAGCGCCCTGCTCGACCTCTATCGACTCGGTCCCCCTCAGCAGCGTCTGCCGTTCGGATACTTCCAGTGGGGCTCGGATACAATCTGCTCCAGCCTCTGTGGGAGCGGGCTTGCTCGCGATGGTCGTTAACGATGATGCGTAGTTACTGGGTAAATGCGCGGCCCTGAAGATCATCACGAGCAAGGCCCCCCTATGACCAGCCGCCTCTCAACTATTCGTCGAGTTCATGCTCAAGCTTCAATGCTCGCTTCCAGCTGTCCAGTGCTGCCAGGCGTTGCAGGTAAGCCTGCAGATGTGGGTACTGCGCCCCGCACTTCATCTGCTCGACCACCGTGATGGCAACAAAAGCCAGCATGAAGTCAGCCCCTGACAATGTGTCCCCCACAATGAAGGTTCTGTTCGCAAGCGCACTGTCCAGAAACCCCAGTACTTTATCGAACTCAGTCCGGGTATAGCCGTCCAGGAACTTGAGCTGAGTCCCTGCATTGATTTCAAACTGGGTGAACAGCTTGAGTAGCACCGGCACCATCGCCGAGCTTTCTGCAAAATGAATCCATTGCAGGTACTGAAGATAGTCTGGTGAGCTGAACGCGGGCTCCAGCCGGGGCGCAAAGCGGCGAATCAAGTATTCGACGATGGCGCCGGATTCAACCAGCACTTGTCCGTCGAGCTCAATCACCGGTGACTTGCCCAGCGGGTGAATGTCTTTCAGTGAGGCAGGGGCGAGATGAGTGGCAGGATCACGCTGATAGCGAATCAGGGTGTAAGGCTCTCCCATTTCTTCAAGCAGCCAAAGAATACGCAGTGATCGGGACGCGTTGAGGTGGTGAAGTGTGATCATGAAGACTCTCTCTGTTTATGATGGATGATTAGAAGTTCTTCTTATATATTTTCCCGCCTTTCATAATCATGCTGAGAGTTGCATCCGGGGCCTCCAGAAACCCCAGGCTCACCGTGGGATCTCCCTCGACAACCAACAGATCAGCCAACGCACCTGCTTCTATCCGGCCAATTTTACCGGGATATGGATTGCGGGCTCCCGACAGCCCCAACAGTTCCCCATTCATCTTTGTCGCCATGTTCACGACGTCGTGTGCAGCGTAAAACCGGGTCAACTTTGCAAGCTGTCTTCCCTGAGTGGATGTCTTTTGCGGATTAAATAAAACATCAGTCCCCCAGGCCGTTTTTATATTGAAGCGCTGAGCAAACTCATAGGCTCTCGCGGTGCCCTCAGCCACCACGCGCTGGCGCTCACGCCGTACAGGATCAGGATAAACATTGGCATCTTCATCTTGCAGAAAAGGCTGAAGACTCCACCAGATATCGTTGTCTGCCATCATGCGCGCGGTTTCTTCATCCGCCAGTTGGCCATGCTCGATCGATTTCACACCGGCGCGAATGGCACGCTGGATACTTCTGGGCGTGTACGCATGCACCATCACATAGGTGCCCCAATCGGCAGCGGCTTCAACCGCCATTCTTAATTCTGACTCCATAAACTGGGTGCTATCGAGATGGTCATACGTAGACGCAACGCCGCCACCTGCCATCAATTTTAGCTGTGATGCCCCAAGCATAAGCTGTTCTCTGGCCCGTCGGAGCACTTCGGCATCGCCATCAGCTATGGCTGCAGCACCCAGTTGCTCAGTCACGCTCAGTGGTCTGAGTGAGCTGCGGGGAATCTCTGATCGCATCCTGAAATCACCGTGGCCAGAGGTCTGTGAAATCATTGCGCCGGAAGGATAAATACGAGGCCCTGCAATAACACCCTCATCAATGGCACGCTTCAATGCGAACGAAGGTCCTCCAGGATCGCGAACCGTCGTAAAGCCGCGCATCAAGGTGCTTTCTGCTTCGCGGGCGGCGACTAAATGGATATAGCCCGGGTCTGCGCTCATCGCGTCAAGTTGCGTGATGCCCGCTAACGTAGTGTGCCAATGGGCATCAATCAATCCCGGCATCACCACTCTTCGCCCGCAATCGATAACCACGGCGCCTTCAACCTCTGTATTGGCGGGTAGCAGTGAGTCGATCACGCCATCCTTGATCAGGATGCAGACGTTATCGTCAAGCACAGCGCTACCGTTGAATAAGCGAAGATTCTTGAGCAACAGCGTGTTCGCGCTGGATTCAGCTTTTGTACCTTGTCCTGAGGCGCTCGATGCGCGCACTGCAGAAAGTTGTGCACCTTTGGGTTTGATACCGCTATAGACATCACGTCGAGACAGATCAAGCATCATTCTCGCGTGAAAGTCCTGTATATCCGGCGAGCTACAGGTGCACAGGTCATGTACTTCACGTTCAACATGATGACTGGGTGTAAAACGCGTATTGGACCTGGCAGATTTAAGCCTCATATCGAACGTTCCGTAAGCATTTTCAGGAACAGAGACTATAGATCGAATTAAAAACGCTGATCGAGGGGAAAGCTCGAGAACATTTATCGTTTGTATCCCCGGTGCAGGTACACAGAGACAGGAAGCGCGGCACTGTCGCTTTCCTTTCAACCAGGCCGTGCAATACCGTGGTGTCGCAATTTGCGATAGAGCGTATTTCGGCTAATCCCCAGGCGGGCTGCAACATGGGCGATATGCCAATGTTCTGCCTCGATCAATGCCAGTAGCGTCTGCCGTTCGGATACGCCAAGCGGATCTTCGGCCAACGCGACTGGCACTGCTACTGCCGGCAGCAACTCCGCCAAATCGTCCAGAGTGACACGCCCCTCCAATGACAACGCTACTAGCGTGCGCAGGCACGTACGCAGCTGCCGGACATTGCCCGGCCAGGGTTGCTTCAGCAAGCGCTCTCTGACGCCGGCCTCCAGCCGGATTCTTGTACCTTTTGTCTCTTCGAGCAGCAGAAGGTCGAGCACACTGCCCTTGTCTGATCGTTCACGCAACGGTGGGAGCTGCACGGTGAACCCGGCAATGCGATAAAACAGATCTTCGCGAAAGCGCCCCCCGACCACACCGGCGTTCAGATCCTGGTGACTGGCACTGATAAGGCGTACGTCGAGGGGACGTGCTGTCGCGCCACCTAGCGGCATCACCTGACGCTCCTCCAGCACTCGCAGCAGTCGGGTCTGAAGCGCCAGGGGCATATCGGCGATTTCATCGAGAAATAGAATGCCGCCATGGGCCTGCTCAAGTTTACCGACCATCCCGTCCTTGCGTGCGCCGGTGAAGCTGCCACCACGATAGCCGAACAGCTCGCTTTCGATCAGCGTTTCCGGAATGGCCGCGCAATTGATCGCCACAAACGGCTGGCCCGCTCTGGAGCTGGCACGATGCAGCGCTGCCGCAAAAGCTTCTTTGCCGGTACCGGTTTCGCCCTGTAAAAATACGGGAACGTCTCGCTCCAAAACCCGTAATGCGCGGGCAAAGCCGCGTTGCAGACGCGGGTCTTCCAGGCATACATGCACGTCGTTGATGATGGGCGCTGGCGGCGTTAGCAAAGGCGATCGGTGCACGGGTTCCCGCAACTGTCCGTAGATCAGGCGCCCGTCCACCAGCCGCATTGGCCAACAGACACTCGTCTGAGCGCTGGCCTGACTCATTATCTGATCCACAGGTGTTTCCAGCAGCATTGTCAGAGGCTGCCCAACCACCTGGTCACGGCTGAGGCCCAGCAGATCCAGCGCAGCATCATTGATTGAACAGATACGGGCACTCTCGTCGAAACTGAGCAGACCTTCACCCAGCAGCCCGACGAAACCAGCCTCAGGGTGCAAGCGCAGCAAGTAGCGATGCGGGTCATGCCCCAGGAAAAACGAGCTCTCGATCAGCCTGGCTGACAAGCTGGTCAATGCCATGGCCTGGAAGTGTTGCTGAAGGCTGTGGTCATCCCTCACGGATGAAAGGTTGAGTACGGCTAGCAGCTCTCCACTCGCATCGAATATCGGGCTCGCCGAGCAGGTAAGTCCGACGTGCTTGCCACGGAAATGCTCATCACGGCGGATGGTGACGTGCTGTCGCTCGACCAGGCAGGTACCGACACCGTTGGTGCCCTCACAATCTTCACTCCATACCGAGCCGAGCCACAACCCGGAACGCTGAACCTCTGCTCGCTCGGATTCGTTGAACACGCTGTCGATGGCCACCCCCCGTGCATCGGTGAGTAGTACCACATGGCCGTCACGCCCGAGTTGTTGGTGCAAGTTGCTCATCTGCCAATGCGCCACGGCGATGATGTGCTCCAGTGGCGCGCGGTGATCCTGCAAGCGTGGATGCTCAACCACGTTAGGTGCGCGGCGACTGGCAGGGTCGAGCTGATACTGGTCAAGGCAGCGGCGCCAGGAGCGTGTAATGGCCAGGTCAGCACCAGGGCTGTGGCTGGCGACAGTGCCCTGCACGGCTTGTAGCACTTGTTGTGCATGGGCGTTGATCAAGGCCGGCTTCATTATTCTTGTTCTCCGTTACGGTCAGGACACGGGTCTGTTGGCAGCTTATATGAAAAGATTGCAACGAGCGCTTTTTGCACCGGGTGACACTCTGTCATCAGCATTTCCAGAAACGTGACAGAGATCCGGATCAAGATCTGAGCCGTAATGCCGCAACGGCTCTGCAACGGGGTTTTGATAGAGATGGCCCGGGCCTTGCTCTGGGTAAGTTGTTACTAAAACAACAAGATCGGGAGAAGCCCCATGAACATCGCTGTCGAAACCCCCCTGCACACGCCTACGGCTCAGCTTGCCGCTTGGGTCGAGAGCCTCAACGAACGTCTCGCCCAGCGTGATCTGGACGGCACGCTGGCATTGTTTGCCAGCGAGTGTCACTGGCGCGACCTGCTGCTTTTCAGTTGGAACCTGGTGACCCTGGAAGGCAAACCTGCCATTCGCGACCTGCTTGAAACACGCCTCGACCAGACTCGCCCCGAGCGGTGGAAAGTGGAAGGTGAAGCGGCGCTGAATAACGGTGTGCTCGAAGGCTGGATCAGCCTGGAAACACAAGCGGCGCGAGGTAAAGGGTATGTGCGGCTGAAGGATGGTTTGTGCTGGACGCTGCTGACGGCCATGCGTGAGCTCAAAGGTTTTGAAGAACCCAGTGGTCGCCGTCGTCCGATGGGTGCCAGTCATGGTCACGCCCACGCTGACAAGCGCAACTGGCTGGAGCGCCGCCGCGATGAAGAAGCATCGCTGGGGATCACCACTCAACCCTATTGCCTGATCGTTGGCGGCGGTCAGGGGGGGCTGGGGCTCGCTGCGCGGCTCAAGCGAATGGGCGTGCCTACCCTAATCATCGACAAGGCTGACCGACCCGGCGATCAGTGGCGTGGTCGCTACAAGTCGCTGTGTCTGCACGACCCTGTCTGGTACGACCATATGCCTTACCTGCCCTTCCCCGATCATTGGCCGGTTTTCACCCCAAAAGACCAGATTGGCGACTGGCTGGAAATGTACAGCAAAGTCATGGAGCTCAATTACTGGCCGCGTACGGAATGCGTGAGCGCCAGCTTTGACGAGCAAAGTGGCACCTGGAAGGTTGAAGTACAGCGTGATGGCGAACCTGTGACGCTACAACCGACCCAGTTGATTCTCGCCACCGGCATGTCTGGCGTACCCAATGTGCCACGTTATCCGGGTGCCGAGGTTTTCAATGGCCAGCAGTATCATTCCAGCCGCCATCTCGGTGGCGACGCCTGGAGCGGCAAGCGCGCGGTGGTCATCGGTGCGAACAATTCGGCTCACGACATCTGCGCCGACCTGGTGGAGAACGGCGCCGAGGTGACCATGGTGCAGCGCTCCAGCACCCACATCGTGCGTTCCGACAGTCTGATGGAGCTGGTCTTCGGCGGGCTCTACTCGGAAGACGCTTTGGAGACGGGTTTGACCACGGACAAGGCCGACATGCTGTTCGCCTCGATCCCGTACAAGGTGATGCCAGGCTTTCATCAACCCATCTTTGCGGCGATCAAGGAGCGTGACAAGGACTTCTACGAGCGCCTGGCCAAGGCTGGTTTCATGCTCGATTTCGGTGACGATGAGTCTGGCCTTTTCATGAAGTATGTACGCCGTGGTTCGGGTTACTACATCGATGTCGGCGCCAGCGAACTGATCGCTAACGGCACGATCAAGCTCAAGAGCGCACCTGGCCTTGGTGTCGAATGTATCGAAGCCGATGCCGTCGTACTCAACGATGGCAGCCGCCTACCGGCAGATCTGATCGTCTACGCCACAGGCTATGGCTCAATGAATGGTTGGGCGGCAAAGCTGATTTCCCAGGAAGTAGCTGACAAAGTCGGGCGCTGCTGGGGCCTGGGTTCTGGCACCACGAATGATCCTGGCCCCTACGAGGGTGAGCTGCGCAACATGTGGAAGCCGACACAGCAGGAAAACCTCTGGTTCCACGGTGGCAACCTGCATCAGTCGCGGCATTATTCGCTGTATCTGGCGCTGCAGCTAAAAGCGCGCTTCGAAGGGATCAACACCTCCGTCTACGGCCTTGCAAAGAGTCACCACACTGGCTGATTCAAATGGCGCCCAGCTGTGGTTGGGCGCCTTTGCACAATATTCCGGATACATTCCGGGCTAAAAGCTGCAGGCGTTCGAGTACAATGTGTTTCCTATCAATCGCTTAAGCTGTCCAATGAAAAAACTGTTTTCTGTAGTAGCGCTGACCATCTCGGTAATTACCCCCGCCTTTTCAAGCCCTCCATCGACATTTTCCGAAGCAAAGGTCATCGCAAAGCAGAAGATCTACCTCGACCAGGCGAACAGTGCCATGGGCGAGCTGTATTGCGGCTGCAAATGGACATGGGTAGGCAAGTCGGGGGGCCGTATTGATGCGGAGTCTTGCGGCCTTCAAACCAGGAAACAACAGAGTCGCGCGCAACGCACTGAATGGGAGCACATCGTTCCTGCCTGGACATTCGGTAACCAACGTCAATGCTGGAAGAACGGTGGTCGAGAACATTGTGTGGATGACGATCCCGTATTCCGGGCGATGGAAGCCGATCTGTTCAACCTCTACCCCTCTGTTGGCGAGGTGAACGGCGACCGTAGTAATTTCAACTACGGCATGGCCACCGGGGTAGCGCCGCAATATGGGCAATGCAAGACGCGGGTTGATTTCAATCAACGTGCTGCGGAGCCGCGTGACGAGGTCAAAGGCCTGGTCGCGAGGACAACTTTTTACATGTTCGACAGATATAAACTGAACATGTCTCGTCAGCAGCAACAGCTACTGATGGCCTGGGACAAGCAATATCCGGTTTCGCCCTGGGAGAAAGAGCGAGATCGCCGCATTGCAGCAATCATGGGGCACTCCAATCCTTTCGTAACCGGTGATCGTCGCTGGACGCAAGGGTACAAGACCGTCGGTGAGGGGGTAGTCGGTGCCATTCCTGTTCAACCCACTCGTGTACCCGCACAGCCGATCCTGGCGAGCGCGAGTGGCGTGAGTTCGATCATCGGTAACCGCAAAAGCCAGCTTTACCACCTCTCGATGGGGTGCCCTGGTTATGGCCAGGTGTCAGCGAAAAACCAAGTAACCTTTGACTCCGAATCTGAGGCTCAGGCAGCAGGATATCGAAAGGCAGGCAACTGCAAATAGTTGCTTTCGGTGAATACCGGGCTATCGAAGCACTCTATGGATCTGCGAAATCACCTGCATCGTTGCGTCTTCGATGGTTCCCTCATTACGGCATAAAACCCAGCCGTGATCTGCAATCGCCCGCTCGAACGCCTGGGTACAGGCAACATGTTCTTCCAGCTTATGGATCACCGTACTGTTCAGCCCTCGCGAGCGGGCCGCTGCCCTCGCCCATGAAATATCAGGGTCGGTGACAACCCCGACATGCAGGTCCGGGACTTGCACGTTTCGATCAATGTTCAACTGCAGAATCTCTGCAAACGGGATTATCCGGCGAAATGCGGCATCAGAGGGGTACCAGCGATCAATCAGGATGATGCTGTCGGGTGGCTGCTTAGCCAATACGTGCCGGGATATCCAGGTACGGCTGTCAGCAAGGCGTTCACAAACCCGCAACTCTAATTCCCGGCCGGGATTTCTGACGAGTTTGTTGACGAGGGCCATTGTTTCACCTCGATAGGGATCGCTTTTTTTCTCGCAAAGCCGGATCACCTTTTTGTTGTCTGCCCTCAGAGCTTTGGTGACGGCCTCCAGCAGTGTGGTTTTTCCAGCGCCCTTGGGCCCATCCAGAGAAACAAACAGCGCACGGTTCATTCTTCACTTAACAATTGATTCATTGATGAGCACTCTAACCTGAATAGGTACCAACGGGCCTGAAAATTACAGGCTTACAGCCGCTGCAGCCAAAGCCGCCAACCAGCAATCATCGCGTTTCACACCGCCACCACCACCCGCTCGACCGCAACACCCTCCCCATCCAAGCGTCGGGCCAGCAAACAGGTGAACGCCAGTACCGGAATCACGGCACAGGCAGCGGCTATCCACAACAGCATCGTGTAACCCTGACCCACCAGTTGCCCGGCCAGTGCCGGCCCGGCCATGGAGCTCAAGGCAAACGCGCCGGGGATCAGCATGATCGAGCGGCCACTACGGTCCAGCCGTGCAATTGCTGCTGTCTGATAAACGCAGCCCCAGGTGAAACCTACTTCCCAGATCCATGCGCCCGCGGCATACATCACAAAGCCTTCGGCATTGCCCAGCAACAACAGCCCGGTGCCCAGCACCAGCATGACGATGAGATGCGGCACGCGTACGCCCAGGCGGTCACCGACCGCGGCCAGAGTTAGTGCTGCGGCCCCTCCCAGCAGTTTCAATACGGCAAAAACGATACCCAGTTCGCCCGGTTGCAGTGCCAGGCCATGGCCCAGTCGCTCCAGGAAAGCCCACAGGCCGATTTGCCCGGCGCCGAACAGGAAGAAAAACCCCAGCGCGGCATAAGCCGCTGGCGGTAATTGAAAACGTGACAACACCGAGCCATTACGGGGTGGTGTGTCTCTTCCGATAAAGTCCTCGCGCCTGGGCAATGCCAGGGCACTGGGGCTCAGCAGCAGGATGATCGCTGCGAGCATTACTACGGCACCGGTGTAGTGGAAATACGCGATGACCAGCGAAGGCAGCGCGAATAACACGGCTGCCACCAACCCCAATTCAATGCCCAGGCGCAAGCCCAGGGCGCGCTCTTTGTTGGCCATTTCGCCCATGATACGCATGCCCAGGCAGGTCATGAGTGCGGCAAAAAAGCCAATCAGCGCCCACAACGGCAACTGCGCCGTGGCGGGCAGCCATGACGTCATCCAGTACGCTGCAGCCGCGCCAGTGGCGCAGCCCAGCGTCAGCCAGCGCCAGTTCAAACGGTCGATCAGCACGACGGCCATCAGGGTGCCCAGCAGGTAGCCGGCAAAACAAACGGCACCCAGCAGGCCGACCCGTTCGACACTGAAGCCCAGGCTGTCAACCATCGAGCCAAGCAGGATCGGCAAGGTATTGAACGGCAAGCCGCCAATGGTCGAGGCGAAGCTGGCGGCCAGCATGATCGCCATTGTCTTGCGGCCACTCATGTTCATTGCGCGTTCCTGCCCGGAGTTGATCAGCGATGGTCGACGGTGATGATTTCACTGCGCCCGGCAGTCGATGCCGGCACGCTGTCTTCGTCCATAAAGAACTGGGCGTACCAGTCGCGCAGTTGATAGACCGGACCATCACCTTCAGCCAGCACCGGTTTGTCGACCCGGATCTTGTGCTGCCAGATCACCACGTCCTGATAGAAAGCATCGCGATTACGCAGCACATAATCCTGGGCCAGCGCCCTGCTCTGCTCTTCGCTCCAGCCCGGGATCTTTTTCACCATGCAACCAAAACGCAGCTCGAAACTGTTGGCGTCGATCGGGACGTGGCAGTTGAGCAGGATCGAGTGAATTTCCATGCCCTCGAACACTGCGCGCATGCGGGTAAAATGCGTCGCCGGGCCGTAATAGGCAGACTCGGCAACCAGGTCCCCGCCCAGCCGGTCCGAGTCGCCGTGGAAAATCTGCTGGGCAATATGGCCTTCGAAAATATTCGCGAAGTACTTGGTCGGCGTGCCATGCACCGGGCCGAAGTGCTGGGCGTCCGCGAGGTTGTCGACCAGTTCCCGGGGGTTGGTCTCAATGACCAGTTTGTCCATGTGCCAGTCATGCAGCCATTCATCGCTGTCCTGCTCCGGCAAATGCGGGATCACCACATTGTCTGCCGGGGCCTTGCCCTCAGGGTTGTTCCACACGAACAGCAGGTTGTTTTCTTCACAGGTCAACCAGCGGCGGGTTTTGGCCTTTGGCGGGATCCGCTTGCAATATGGAATCTCGACGCACTTGCCACTGGCGTCGTATTGCCAATGGTGAAAGGGGCACACAACCCGGTCGTTTTCCAGGGTGCCTTGTGACAGATCGGCGCCCATGTGCGGGCAATGGGCATCGATCACGCTGATCTCGCCACTGGCCGTGGCAAACGCCAGCAAGCGTGTGCCGAAAATATTCAGTGTATGGAGCTGGCCATCACGGTAGTCGGCCGCATCACCCAGGCAATGCCAGCCCCGGCCAAAGCGAGGTGCCAGAATACTGTCAACATTGATTGCAGCGAGTTTGGTCATTGTTATTGTCCTCGTGTGAAAATCCCCGGTCCTATGCCCGCTGGATTTTCACCGAACCCGCTGCCGTCCTCATCCTCCGCATGGACTAACAATGCCTGCTTTCAGGCACTGTTTTGCGTCAATCCGGTTTTTTTTCTGCTGGCCTTGGCGCCGGGCAATAACGCCAGCCCTGGCTTGCCCAGGGCAACCACACTGTTGAGGATGATGCGCACCAGTTCGGTCTGGCGGCGCACACCGGTCTTCGAGAAAATCGAGCGCAGGTGTGCCCTTGCAGTATTACGACGCACATTCAACGCCTCGGCGGCTTCCTCCAGGGACAGGCCATTGGCCAGTTCCATCGCCAGGGCGGTTTCAGCCCGGGTCAGGTTGAACAGCTGCTTGGTCAGGGTTTCGCTGGCCATGGACCGTCCTGCAGCGTCGCGGATGTATACCACCACCCCTGGGGTGCCTTTGCCCTCGGCCCAGTCCTGAGTCGCAATGGCCTCGACCACCACCCCCAGGTTGATCTGCCCCGAGGGCCTGGAGACTGACATGGCTTCAGCCTGCGTGCCTTCCTGCACATTGCCGGTGTCACGGTTAAAGGCGTTGCGGACCAGGCGCTGCAGTTCGCGATTGTCGCTGGGGTAAGTCGCCTCAAGGTGTCCGCCAACCAGTTTGAGGCCGTCTGCCTGCTCCAGCAGTTCGCTGGCCATCGGGTTCAGGCTCAGGACCTTGCCCTGTTGATCCAGCACAATGGTGGCCACCGACAGGCGACTGATCGCCTGCGAGTACAGCTCGGTCATCGACTCGCTGCGGTCGATCAGGTTGTGCACATGCATGGCACGGCGCAAATGC
The DNA here is from genome assembly GCF_037023725.1 of Pseudomonas bubulae. Classification (NCBI taxonomy): domain Bacteria; kingdom Pseudomonadati; phylum Pseudomonadota; class Gammaproteobacteria; order Pseudomonadales; family Pseudomonadaceae; genus Pseudomonas; species Pseudomonas bubulae. The sequence goes on along the minus strand of NZ_CP146077.1, from coordinate 3,272,852 downwards.
GGTATGAACATGCCACACAGGCTGCGTTCACTGGCACTGAAGTTGGGCGCGGATTTTGGCCGGGTAATGCGAAAGCGCAGCTTGCCGCCATCAGGCGTGGAAATATCGGCAGCCATGATGTGGTAGGTGTCGTGCACGGTGCCATAGGTCTTGAAGTAAGCCGAGCGGGTCCACTGTTCCTCACTCATCAGGTCGTCGACAGTGAACACCCGGTCCATTGGCGGGTTGTTGAATGGCGTGAGCGCTTGTGGGTAGGCCCAGTAACTCACCTCGCCTTCGCGCTCAATGTCACCCACTACGATCATCAGGCCCAGGTCAGGTTGCTCGGGGACGCGCAAGATCAGGATGACATAGTTGGCCTGGTACAGATTGCGCACATGGCGCAGGGTCTTGGCCATCAGCCTGGGCTCCAGCGAGCCGTCGTAAAACTCGCCGATAAGGCTGTCATACTCGGTCAGGTTCAAGCCCATGTCTGCCAGGGTCTGAACACTCAAGCCGCTATTATCCATCGCCCTCTCCTCACGGGACACCGCCTGGGCCCTGCCCGTTGTTATTGTTATGTCGTGCCTGACTGAGGTTTACCGACAGTCGCTGTAAACGGTATGCGGGGCATCGTGCAGAAGACCTGCCCCGCAGGCCGACCGGTCACTGGCTGGTGTCCCCGACAAAAGCGGCCAGGCCAATGCGCTCCAGCACCTGTGCGCTGTACGGCACATAGCTGCGGCTGCTGTCATCACGGATAAACAGCGGGTCGCTGAATGCTGCAGGGGCATAGCCCTGACGTTGCAGGTCGACCTTGCGCAACTTGAAGGTACTGGTCAGGTCAGCCGCTGCCGATACCCGTACGAACACCGGGGCGGCGTAACGCGGCAAGCGCGTTTCGGTCAATGCATAGAACGCCTGCGGGTCGAAGCTGCGGCCCGGCTGCATCAACACCGCCGCCATACCGGCGCGCCCCTCCTGCCCGGGTACTTGCACGCCATAAATGTTGATCAGCTCAAGGCCTTCGAAGTCGCCCAGCGCAGCCGCCACCTCAAGGGTGGAAACGTTTTCACTTTTCCAGCGGAAAGTGTCGCCAATGCGGTCGATAAAATACAGGTAGCCGTCCTTGTCAAAACGCAGCAGGTCACCTGAACTCCAGTAGGCATCGCCCTGGCTGAACACATTGCGACGAATCTTGCTGGCAGTCGCCTCGGCTGAGGTATAACCCTCGAAACGCCCGCCGCCGATGTCGGGATGGTTGATGATAAAACCCAGGGCCTCACCCACCTCGCCCGCCTCGCACAGCTGGTAGAAGCCATTTTCGTCCCGTGGGTGGCTGTCGGTTTCAACGTCATAGCGCACCAGGCGCAAGTTGCTCTTTTCCCAGTACGGCACACGGCCGCAAGCCCCCAGATAATTGTCGACATTGACCACATTGGTGTTGGACTCGGTGGAGCCCCAGCCTTCAAACACTTGGATCGGCCCGAAACGGCGCAGCCAGTTCTGCCAGCTTTCGCGGGTCAACCCGGCGCCGAGCATGCAGCGCAGACCGTGGTCACGTTCACCGGCCACCTCGGGCTGGTTGAGCAGATAGCGGCAGATTTCACCGATGTACTGGAACACGCTCACATGATGCTTGCGCACATCATTCCAGAACTCACGGACACTGAATTTGCGCCGTACCACAATGGCTGCACCGGTTTTCAGCGCGGTGGACGTCACTGACGTGGCGGCTGCACCGTGATACAGCGGCAAGCAGCAATAGAACACGTCATGGGCGGTGGTTTGCAGGGTGATTTCCATGATGTCACCGGTCGACATCCAGCGCATATGGCTATAGCGCGCCGCTTTCGGCAGGCCGGTGGTGCCCGAGGTGAAGATCAGCAGGCACGGGCTCTCGGCCCTCAGGTCGGCGCGCACATCACGAGGGAATGGCATGGCGGGGGCTGTGGCCAGTGCTTGAGCCAGTCCGGTATCGACCTGTGACGGCATGGCCCCGGTCCATGGCTGCTCGGCATCCGCTACCAGCCATAAGGGCAGCGGTGGCAAGCCTTGAGTCGCAAGCACATTGCCCAGCACCTCTTCGCCGACCAGCATGGCCTTGGCATCGATCGCCTGCAGCGCGTGCACCAGTGGCCGGCCGCTGACCTGGGTATTGACGAAACCCGCCACCACGCCGAGCTTGGCCAGGGCGAACCAGCAACAGAAGAACTCCGGGCGGTTCTCCATCGCCAGGGCGCAGACATCACCCGGACGCAGGCCGCGGGCATACAGGACATGGGCCAAACGGTCGGCGCGGGCATTGATCAGGGCGAAACTGAGACGCTGTTCGCCATAAATGATAAAGGGCCGTTCGCCGTGACGTTGCGCCTGCTCTTCGAGGCGATCGGCAAGGGTGTAGCGATCGGCCGGTTTGATCCGGGCACTGGCGGCGGCCCGCAAATCGAGAATTGCCTGCGTCTGCTCCCGTGGCACAACTGCGCGTTCGGCACTGGACAGCAGGGTTGCGTTGTTGAAATCGTTCATCCTTATCTCCGATATTGGGGCCACTGCGTAACTCAGCGTTGTGTGCGCGGCATGCCCAGGCCGAACTGGGCAATCAGCTCGCGCTGGATCTCATTGGTGCCACCGCCAAAGGTCAGGTTGACCGATGCCCGCACCTCATATTCCAGCTCGCCAAGCAGATAAGCCGCTGCCGAACCGGCCCGGGTCAGGCCACTGGCACCCAGGATGGCTGACAGCTTGCGCAGGATCTCGATCGCCGACTCCGAGCCGTAGACCTTGGTGGTCGAGGCCAGTGCGACGTCCACACGGTCGCGTTCAAGGTCGGCGGCAATCCGGAAATTGATCAGGCGCATCGCTTCAAGCCGGGCATAACACTCGGCCAGATCGCGCTTGACCCAGGCCACATCGGTGGCGCGGTGGCCCTGCTCATCGGCGCAACGTGCCCACAGATAGACGCGGTTGAACAGGCTGACCACTTTGTCGGACCAGGCCCCCAGGCCCAGGCGTTCGTGGTTGAGCTGAGCCGTAATCAGTTTCCAGCCGCCATGCAGCTCACCCACCAGCATGTTGCGTGGCACCCGCACATTGTCGTAATAGGTGGCCGCCGTAGGGTTGCCGGAGGTCGGGATCAGGGTGCTGGAAAACCCTTGGGCAAGGGTGTCGAGAATCAGGATCGAAATGCCCTTGTGACGCGCCTGCTCGGGGTCGGTACGGGCCGCCAGCCAGATGAAGTCGGCCGCATCGGCGCCCGAGGTCCAGAGCTTGCTGCCATTGACCACAAAACCGTCGGCATCTTCACGGGCGGTGGTTTTCAGTACCGCCAGATCGCTGCCAGCACTGGCTTCGGAGTAACCGATGGCGAAGTTGATGTCCCCGGCGGCGATCCCTGGCAGGAATTTATCCTTTTGCAACGCCGAGCCGTGGGCCATCAGCGCCGGGCCAACGGTACTGATGGTCACGAATGGCAGTGGCGCACCGGCGATATTGGCTTCTTCAAAGAAAATCAATTGCTCGGTAGGGCCATAACCCTGCCCGCCATAGGCCTTGGGCCAGCCTACCGCCAGCCAGCCATCGCGACCGATTTGCGCGATGGTGCGGCGAAACAGCTCGCCACCTTCGGTACCGCGCATCTGCTGGCGCAGCTCGGGAGTCATCAGGTTCTGGAAATAGTCCCGGACCTTGAGTCGCAATGCATGCTGTTCAGGGGTGAGATCGACAAACATGGGGACGCGCCTCCAGACTGTTAGAAAACGTGCTTGTGTGCGGCTCACTCTAAGGCTGTCTGCGCCCCGCCGCTTCGTCTGTATGGACGAACAAAACAACCGTCTGCCAGGATCAATCCCGAGTGATCTGCGCCAGCATTGCCGCCTCGAAATGCTCGCTATAAGGCGGCAGCAAGCCCCATTCGCCGCGCGGATCGTGGTCGGGTGCCTTGAGTACGGTGCGCAGGTGGCTGAATTCAAGGAACCCTTCACGGCCGTGGTAATGGCCCATGCCCGAGCCGCCGATACCGCCGAACGGAGCATCATGCAAGGCGGCATGCATCATCACGTCATTGAGGGTGACGCCACCGGACAGGGTGTGCTCCAGCACATGACGCTGTTCAAGGGCATCGTTGCCAAAGTAGTAGAGGGCCAGTGGCCGTGGCCGGTCATTGATATGCGCAATCACCTGGTCGACCTCGTCGTAGGGCAGCACGACCATGGCCGGGCCGAAGATCTCTTCGTGCATGATCAGGCTGTCTTGAGGCGGGTCGATAACCAGTTGCAACGGACGCCGACGGTTTTGCATATCGACCGCTTGCGCATAGGGCAGGCTTATCACCCGGGCACCGGCCTGACGGGCCTGGTCAACCAGATTTTCCACCCGGGCCAGATGTTGTGGGTTGACCACGGCAACTACATCCGGGTTGTCGCTTACCTCGGGGATGAACCCGCGGTAAGCGCCAGCAAAGGCATTGATAAACGCCTCAAGCTGCTCACGGGCAACGTAGACCAGGTCCGGGTTGATGCAGACCTGACCGCTGTTGGTGGTCTTGGACAGAGCAATGCGAAAGGCCGCCGTGGCCAGATCCGCGCTGCGGGCAACGATCACTGGCGATTTACCGCCCAGTTCCAGTGTCACCGGCACCAGATTTTGCGCTGCATTACCCATCACCGAGCGGGCCACGGCGGTACTGCCGGTAAACACCAGGTGATCAAAGGGTTGCGCAGTAAAAGCCTGGGCCAGGTCGGCGCCGCCGGTGACCACCCCCACTTCCAGCGGGTCGAACAGTTCGGCAAACAGCCTGGCAACCAGCGCGGCAGTGCGCGGTACCACCTCCGAGGGCTTGAGGATCGCCCGGTTACCTGCCGCCAGCGCCGAAGCCAGCGGGCTGAGCAGTGTGTACAGCGGCGCGTTCCAGGTCCCCAGAATGCCCACGGTGCCCTTGGGCTGGTACATCACCCATGCCTGGGCACCGAGCTGATCATAGGGGCTGAAGACCTGTCGCGGTTCATCCTGCATCCAGCTTTCGAGGTGGTCCCGGGCGTGCTTGAGCGAGCCCAGTGCCCCCAGCACATCGTTCATCAATGAGAACCCCCGGGGGCGACCGCCAAAGTCGGCATCCATCGCCTCGGCCAGCGCCAGGTGGTGGTCCACCAGTATGTCGATTACCCGCTGGATTCGCGCCCGGCGCTGCGCAGCGCTGACTGCGCCCTGAGCGTTGAACGCGGCTTTCTGCTCAAGCAACAGGGCTGCCAGACCATCAGCGCAAGAAATTGCACAACTCATTGATGCCTCCTCAACTGAACAAGGGCCCGCACAACACCCTGAGCGAAAGCTAGCCCGATCCTGCGTGCAAGCGCCTCGTCCAAGTGGACGAGTAAGTCAGAGTGGCCCCGTAACCTGTACACCCCGCCGAGGGCGAAGGTTTCCTCTGGTTGCGGTTGTCCCGCGCTTGGATTAACGTTCAGTCCAACTGCCAACGTGACTTGAATCCCGTCACTACCTGCCCTTTCAGGAGGGCTGTCGGATGCAACGGTGTTTGCCGCTGAGTCTGCTGTTCATTGCCCTCGCAGGTTGTACCCTGGGGCCTGACTTTGTTCGTCCCGAAGTCGCTGCGGATGCCGGTTACTCCACGCACAACCTCACGACCACCGCCCGGGCCGATATCGACGCTGGCGGCGCTGCGCAACGCCTGATTGCCGGCATGGATATACCCGGGCAATGGTGGACACTGTTCCGCTCGCCGGAATTGAACGCCCTGGTGGAAGAGGCCTTGCGCGCCAACCCGGATATCAGCGCCGCGCAAGCAGCATTGCGCCAGGCCAATGAGCAGGTGTATGTCGATCAGGCTTCCTTGTTTCCCGTCCTGAACGGCAATTTGTCGAAAACCCGCCAGAAAGTCTCCGGGACCACATCCGGTACGGCGTCGTCGCCGATTCTCACACTCAGCTCCGCGTCACTGAGCGTGTCCTATGCGCCGGATGTCTTCGGCGGTACGCGCCGGCAGATCGAGTCGTCCACGGCGCAAGCCGAGTACCAGCGTTTTCAGCTTGAGGCCACCTACCTCACGCTATCCACCAATGTGGTCAATACCGCCGTCAGCCTGGCGTCCCTGCGCGATCAGATTGCGGCGACCGGGCAAATCATCCAGCTACAGAGCGACCAGCTCGACCTGCTGCAGGCGCAGCGGCGCCTCGGTGCCATTGCCGATACCGATGTATTGACCCAGCAAACTGCCCTGGCGCAAACCCGCGCTACTCTGGCGCCCTTGCAAAAGCAGTTGGCGCAAACCCGGAACCAGTTGATGGCCTACCTGGGCAGGTTCCCCAATCAGGACAAGGGCGAGCGTTTCAACCTGGCGTCCCTGCATCTGCCGCAAGAATTGCCAGTGAGTCTGCCCTCGGCAATCGTCGAACAGCGTCCGGATGTGCGCTCCGCTCAGGCGCAACTGCATGAGGCCAGTGCCAATATTGGCGTGGCGGTGGCCAATCAGTTGCCACAGTTCAGCATTACCGGTTCATTGGGTTCCACGGTAGCCAGCGGCAGCACGCTGTTTTCCGCAGGCTCGGGTGTATGGAGCCTGGCCGGGGCAATTGCCCAACCGCTGTTCGATGCCGGTGCGCTTGAACACCGAAAACGGGCGGCGGTTGCGGCGTATGACCAGTCGGCGGCGCAGTACCGCGGTACGGTGCTTGCCGCATTCCAGGATGTGGCCAACGCGCTCAGGGCGCTGGAGGCCGATGCCGAGGCGCTCAAGCAGCAAGTGGCTGCGGAGCAGTCCGCCCAGGCCAGCCTTGCCCTGGTGCAGGCGCAGTACCGCCTGGGAGCGGTGGCTTATATCAACCTGCTCACGGCGCAGCAAACCTACCAGAACACCGTGCTCAGCCGGGTCCAGGCCCAGGCCGTGCGCTACAGCGATACCGCAGCGCTGTTCCAGGCTCTGGGCGGCGGCTGGTGGAACCGCAGCGACCCTGACCCCCAGGGCCGCCCTGACCGATTCGGCTTGCCGACCTGGCAAGAACTCATGCCGAGTCACAACAAGACCGCGCCCGCCAAACCCACGCGGCTCGACTGAATACCATTGAAACAGCGAGAACAACCATGGCTGACGTCAACAACGACTCACTCGCGCAACCCACTGCAAGGCGCAGGCTGTGGCGGCCGATGCTTATCATGATCGGGGTGGTGCTGGTGATTGTCGCGATCATCGCCGGGGTCAAGTTCGCGCAGATCTCAGCCATGATTGCCCAGGCAAAGCAGCCCTTGCCCGCCGCCGTCGTCACCGCCATGCAAGTACCGTTCGACGACTGGCAGCCGACGGTGACCGCCGTGGGCTCGATAAAAGCCGTGCGCGGGGTCGATGTGACCACCGAAGCGGGCGGCATTGTGCGCAGCATCGGTTTTACACCGGGCCAGGAAGTGGCAGCACAGGCGCTGCTGGTTCAATTGAATGCTGATTCGGACATCGCCCTGCTCCATTCGCTGGAAGCCACGGCGGACCTGGCTGCCATCGTCCTCAAGCGTGACCGCGCACAACTGGCGGTCAACGCCGTGTCCCAGGCGCAAGTGGACACCGACAACGCAGACCTCAAAGTCAAACTGGCCGCCGCAGAACAGCAGCGGGCGCTGGTGGCGCAAAAAACCATTCGTGCGCCCTTTGCCGGGCGTATAGGCATTACCGCTGTCAACCCCGGGCAATACCTCAACCCCGGTGACAAAATCGCCACGTTGCAAACCTTCGACCCCATCTATATCGACTTCAACGTGCCCCAGACCCAACTGGAAGCCATTGCCGTCGGCCAAAAAGTATCGGTGACCGCCGACGGCCTCTCCAACCAGACATTCACGGGGCGCGTCAGCACCATAGACACCCGCTTCGACCCGACCACGCGTAACGTCACGGTCGAAGCCAGCGTTGCCAACCCCGGGAAGAACCTGGTGCCCGGCATGTTTGCCCGCGCAGTTGTCGACTCGGGGGCGGTGCTGCGCTACCTGACCGTGCCACAGACAGCCGTCACCTATAACCCCTACGGCACCACCGTTTTTATCGCGCTGTCGAGCAAGAACGACAAGGGTGAAGACGTTCTCACGGCACAACAGACCTTTATCAAGACCGGACCGACCCGTGGCGATCAGGTCGCCATCCTGTCCGGTGTGAAGGAAGGCGACCTGTTGATCACCAGTGGTCAGATGAAACTCAAAAATGGCTCACCGGTGCAGATCGACAACAGTGCTGCGCCGCTCAACGATGCGGCGCCAATGCCTCAAGAACATTAAAGGTGACCCATGAAGCTCACCGATACCTTTATCCAGCGCCCGGTCTGGGCCGTAGTGGTTTCGCTGTTTATCCTGATCCTGGGGCTACGTTCGATCTTCGAATTGCCGGTCAACCAATGGCCGCGAACCGAAAATGCGGTGGTCACTATTACTACCGCCTACTACGGCGCCGATGCAGCCACAGTTGCCGGGTTTATCACCCAGCCACTGGAGTCGGCGATCGCCCAGGCCCAGGGCATCGATTATCTGTCTTCGTCGAGTATTACCGGGGTCTCGACCATTACCGCCACGCTGCGGCTGAACTTCGACGCCAGCAAGGCCCTGACCGAGATCAACACCCAGGTCAACTCGGTCAAGAACCAGCTACCGGCCCAGGCCCAGGAACCGGTGCTGTCGGTTGCGGTGGGGCAAACCACGGATGCCATGTACCTGGGGTTCTACAGCGACACCCTGCCCACCAATAACATCACCGATTATCTGGTGCGGGTGGTCAAACCCAAGCTCGACTCGATCCAGGGCGTGCAAACCGCAGAAATCCTCGGTGGGCGCCAGTTCGCCCTGCGTGCCTGGCTGGACCCGGACAAACTGGCGGCCCATAACGTCACCGCCCAGGACGTAGTCGCGGCGCTGGCCAACAACAACTACCTGTCTGCCGTGGGTTCAACCCGCGGGCAAATGGTCACGGTAGACCTGACGGCCGGAACCGACTTGCACACGGTGGATGAATTCAAGCGGCTGGTGATCAAGAACAACGACGATGCCCTGGTGTACCTGGAAGATGTCGCCACTGTGACCCTGGGTGCAGAAAGCTACGACAGCAGCGTGGCGTTTTCCGGCAAACGTTCGGTGTTCGTCGGTATCAAGGCCGCGCCCAATGCCAATATCCTCAGCGTTGCCAGCAGCGTGCGCGACGCCTTCCCCGAACTGCAAGCGCAATTGCCTGCAGGCGTGCGCGGCGAAATTGTTTATGACTCCACGGCGTTCATCAATACTTCGATTATCGAGGTGGTCAAGACCCTGGCGGAAGCTTTGGTCATAGTGTCGGTGGTCATCTACCTGTTCCTCGGCTCATTCCGCGCGGTGATAGTGCCACTGGTGGCGATACCGCTGTCGCTGGTCGGCACCTTCTTTGTCATGTATCTGCTGGGTTACTCGATCAACCTGCTGACCTTGCTTGCATTGGTTCTGGCCATTGGTCTGGTGGTGGACGACGCGATTATCGTGGTGGAAAACGTCGACCGGCATATCAAGGAACAAGGCAAAAGTGTATTTGAAGCCGCGTTGATGGCGGCGCGTGAACTGGGCGGCCCGATCATCGCGATGACGGTGGTGCTGATTGCCGCCTATGTGCCGATCGGGCTGCGCAGCGGCTTGACGGGGGCACTGTTCAAGGAGTTCTGTTTTTCCCTGGCCGGTGCGGTAACGGTATCGGCAGTGGTGGCCATGACGCTGTCACCGATGATGACCTCCCGGCTGTTGCAACCCGGGCAGGATGAAGGTCGCTTCGCGCGCCGGCTCGATCAGTGTTTTGACTGGCTGCGCGGGCGTTACCATCGCGTTTTGTCAGCCGGTCTGGATAGTTGGCCGGTGCTGGTGACCTTTGGCTTTGTCCTGTTTGTACTGGTCGCCGCCAGTGGCATGACCGCCAAAAGCGAACTGTCACCGACCGAAGACCAGGGGCTGGTGTTCATGATGATCAAAGGCCCGCCGACAGCTGCACCGCAACAGATGGAGCGCATTGCCGACCAGGCGTTTCAGATCGCCAGCAAGGAGCCTGAATACGCGCAGATGTTCCAGCTGACCGGGCTGCCCGCCCTCAATCAGGGCCTGGGCGGGGTCTTGCTCAAGCCCTGGAGCGAACGCACACGCTCCCAGGCTGAGCTGATCTTCGATCTTCAGCAAAAATGGAATCAGGTGCCGGGGGCCACCGTCGCTGCCTTCCCATTGCCTTCGTTACCGGGCGCCCAGGGATTGCCGGTGCAGTTTGTGATCACCACCACCGACTCGGTAGAAAACCTCAATGAAGTGGCTCAGGCCGTGATGGCCGAAGCCCAGAAGCAACAGCTGTTCTGGTTTGCCGACATGGACCTGAAACTGGACAAACCGCAGGCCAGACTGGTGGTCGACCGGGAAAAAATTGCCGCACTGGGCATGACCCAGGCAGATGTCGGCGCAGCCCTGTCAGCTGCATTGGGTGGCAACTACGTCAATTACTTCTCGACCGCCGGGCGCTCATACAAAGTCATCCCGCAAGTACTGCAGGTTGACCGGCTCAACCCCGAGCAGATTCTCGATTACTACATCCGTACGCCCGCCGGTGTGATGATCCCGGCGCGCACGGTGGCGCATATCGAGACCTCGACACAACCCGAGTCGATCAATCACTTCCAGCAGTTGAACTCGGCGACCCTCTCGGGCGTCAGCGGTGTGGCCCAGGGCGAGTTGCTGGCCAGGCTCAACACTATCCTGAACGATATTGCGCCCTCGGGTTACACCTCGGACTTTTCCGGCGAGTCGCGTCAGTTCATGCAAGAGTCCGGCGGCTTTGTCGGCTTGCTGCTGTTCTCGATATTAATCGTCTACCTGGCCCTGGCCTTCCAGTTCGAAAGCTTCCGCGATCCGGTGGTCATTCTGTTCTCGGTGCCGCCGGCACTGTTTGGTGCGCTGGCCTTTATTACCATGGGCTTTGCCTCGATCAATGTGTACACCCAGGTGGGCCTGGTGACGCTGCTGGGGCTGATCACCAAACACGGGATCCTGATCGTGCAGTTTGCCAACGAGTTGCAACGCGCAGGTCGCAGCAAGCGCGAGGCCATTGAAGAAGCCGCCGCCGTGCGTCTGCGGCCGATCCTGATGACCACGGCCGCGATGGTACTGGGCGTGGTGCCGCTGGTCTGGGCTTCCGGTGCCGGGGCTGCAGGGCGCCATGACATGGGGCTGGTGATCTTCGCCGGGCTGTCTATCGGCACCCTGCTGACGCTGTTCATGGTGCCGGCGATGTATATGTTTATCGGTTCCAGCCATCACCTCCAGGCTGCACGACCCTCGACAGGTCCGCGCGGCGGATGAATACAGGGGGCAAGGTTGACAGGGTCGCATACGTGCTCTAGGTTGACGCAAACGTAAACGTAAGCACAAAAACAAGCCAAAACAATAATTATAAGAGAGCCACCCATGAGCACGATGGCGATACTGATATCCCTTCTGTTGTTGATGTTTTTCGCCTACCGGGGCGTGACGGTTTTGATCCTGGCGCCGTTGATGGCCGCGCTGGCCGTTCTTCTCAGCGGGGCAGCCGCAGATATCATGCCCACCTTTACCCAGCTGTTCATGAAGGAGCTGGGGCTCTATGTGATCAAGTTTTTCCCCCTGTTCATACTCGGTGCCCTGTTCGGCAAGCTGGTCGCCGACTCCGGAGCAGCGCATACCATCGCTGACTGGTTTATGCGCAAACTCGGCCATCGCCATGCAATTCTCACCGTAGTGCTGGCCTGTGCGCTGTTGACCTACGGTGGCGTATCGCTGTTTGTGGTGGCCTTTGCCGTATACCCGATCGGGGCGGCAATTTTTCGTGAGTCCGGCACGCCAAAACGCTATATGCCAGCGGCCATCGCGCTGGGGGCCTTTACCTTCACCATGACCGCGCTGCCTGGCGCACCGTCGATACAGAACTCGATTCCCACGGCTTATCTGGGCACCACCACCTTCGCCGCCCCGGGCCTGGGCATCATCGCGTCGATCGTCATGCTGTGGATGGGCAGCTGGATGCTGCAATCGCGAGCCCGCAAGGCCATGGCCAAGGGTGAAGGCTACGGCCCCCATGACGACGAAATTGCGTCGAATGCCAGCATAAAAAAACCCGGACTGCTCGTAGCCCTGCTGCCGATAATCGTGGTGATCGGCCTGAACGCGGCGTTCAGCTACTGGATCCTGCCTGCCCTGGACCTCAGCGTTTTGCGTGAAGAGCGCTTTGGCAATATCGACCCGGTGAGCGTCATAGGGCTGTGGTCCGTGCTGTTGGCCCTGATGTGCGCAATCGTATTTGTGATCCTGCTCAACTGGCGCCGCTGGGACAACCTGACGGTCACCCTCAACAAGGGCACCATCGGCGCCCTGCTGCCGATCTTCAACACAGCTTCGGAAGTGGCCTATGGCGCGGTGATCGCCGGTATGGCCGGATTTGCGCTGATCAAGGACACCATCCTCAATGTCTCGCCGGAGCATCCGCTGATTTCGGCCGTGCTCAGCATGAACGTGCTGGCAGGCATTACCGGCTCCTCGTCCGGAGGCCTGAGCATCGCCTTCCGCACCCTGGGCGCAGACTATCTGCGCATGATCGAAGCCGCGGGCATCAGCCCCGACCTGTTTCACCGGGTCGCTACCATTGCTGCCGGCGGCCTGGACACCCTGCCCCACTCGGGCGCGGTGATCACCTTACTGGCAATTTGTAACCTTACGCACCGCCAGTCCTACCCGCAAATTTTCATGATGACGACCGTTGTGCCCATGACCGCCTTGCTGGTGGTCATGGTGCTGGGTTCAACGTTCGGCAGCTTCTGACCATGGCGCATAACAACAAGGACTCGACCATGAACACGGCACCTCTCTCTCCCAGCGACCCGCAACGGGATGCTTCGCAGCGTTTCAATATTGCCCGGGCTTGCTGTGACCGCTGGACTGACGACCCCGAACGCATTGCGATCATCCAGAAAAATGCCGATGGCACGGTTCAATACCACAGCTTTTTGGCCTTGCAACAACAGGCCAACCGCCTGGCCAACAGTTTGCGCGCACAAGGTATCAACGCAGGTGACAGGGTCGGGATCATGCTCCCTCAAGGCCTGGAGGCCGGCACCGCCCATATCGCGCTGTACAAGCTGGGCGCCATTGCGGTTCCGCTGTTCAAGCTGTTCGGTGCGGACGCCATCGAACATCGCGCTTCGAACTGTTCAATGCGTGCGCTGATCACCGACGCCAGCGGCCTGCAGAAGATCGACGGAATTCGTGCCGGCCTTGCCCACTTACAGCTGTGCTACGTTATCGATGCACCCGCGCATCGTAATGACGTGCTTGATTACCATGAGCAACTGCAGTGCCACAGTGACCAGTTCGAGACCCTCGATACGGCGGCCGAGGATCCGGCACTGATCATCTACACCTCCGGCACCACCGGCCATCCTAAAGGCGCTTTGCATGCCCATCGCGTGTTGCTCGGGCATTTGCCCGGCGTGCGCAGTTCACACGACGACTTCCCCCAGCCCGGTGACCGGATGTGGACCCCGGCAGACTGGGCATGGATTGGCGGGTTGCTCGATGTGCTGCTACCTGCCTGGTATCACGGCGTGCCGGTGGTGGCCCACCGCGCTGACAAGTTTGTACCTGAAGACGTATTTGCCCTGATTGAAGCATTGCAGATTAAAAATGTCTTCTTCCCGCCCACCGCCCTCAAGCTGTTACGCCCTGTCGAAAACCCGCAACAGCGCTGGCATCTCGCGCTGCGGTCGGTTGCCAGTGGTGGCGAGTCACTGGGTGATGAACTGCTGGCCTGGGGCGACCAGGCGCTGGGCGTGCGCATCAATGAATTTTATGGCCAGACCGAATGCAATCTGGTGGTGTCCTCCTGCGCCAGCCAGGGGATCTACCGCCCCCATGCCATTGGCCGCGCGGTCGAGGGGTTTGACGTGGCCATCGTCGACGACTATGGCGTGCCCGTGCCCACAGGTGGTTCAGGGCATATTGCCGTGGCCACGCCCAACGGCAGCCAGATGCTGCGCTATTGGGAAAACAGCCAGGCCACTGCCGAGAAATACCTCAACGGCTGGCTGGTGACGGGCGACAAGGGCTCGATGGATGAGGATGGCTATATCTTCTTCCTTGGACGCAACGATGACGTCATCACCAGCGCAGGCTATCGCATCGGACCGACCCCCATCGAAGACTGCCTGATCAAGCATCCGGCGGTGAAAATGGCGGCGGCTATCGGCAAGAAAGATCCGATTCGTACCGAGGTGGTCAAGGCGTTTGTCGTCCTCAACCACGGCTACGCCGCCAGCAACAACACCATACGCGAGCTGCAGGCGCATGTTCGCGCACAACTGGCGGCCCATGAGTACCCCCGTGAAATTGAATTCCTCGACGAACTGCCCATGACCACGACGGGCAAAATCATTCGCAAGGCCCTGCGCGAACTGGAAGAACAACGTACTGCGATGGAGCTGCAAGCATGAATTTTCTAGGAAAGGCTTTCGACGAAATTACCCGGGGCGAAACGTTTGGCCAGTCGCTGACCATCGATGCGTCACACATCAGCCGTGCCTGCGGCATGTTTGGTGACTTCAACCCGTTGCACAGCGATGCCCAATTTTGTGCCAGCAGCCGTTTCGGTCGACCGATCCTGCATGGGCCAATGACCAGCGCCTTCATGTCTGCTTCCATCGGCATGTACTTCTACGGCACCGCCGTGGCCTACCTTGAGCATAACTGCCGGTTTATCGCTCCGGTGTTTGCAGGCGACACCCTGAGTGTCGAATGGACCATTACCGAAACCCTCGACAAACCCCGCAGCAATGGCGGTATTGCGATACTCAGCGGCTATTGCAGCAACCAGCGCGGCGAGCAGATTGCCGAGGCCAGCGGCAAGATTTTGCTCAGCAATCGGACGCCGGTTTAGACCTTTTCCAACAGCCCGGCTGGCTGTGAACATTGCCCGCCACGACAAGTCGGCGGGTCCTTGAGGATGAATATGATATGTCCCGGCTAACGACCTCTCTGCAAGACAGCGCCGCCCCCGATGGAGTCTGTTATGGCTGCGGCAGCCACAACCCTCACGGCTTGCATATCAAGAGTTACTGGCACGAAGACGGTGTGCATGTGATTGCCAAACACCTGCCGGACCCCAAATATTGCGGTTGGCCCGAACTGGTATACGGCGGCATGATCGCCATGCTGGTGGACTGCCATTCGAACTGGACGGCCATGGCTTATCACTACCGCATGGAGCAGCGCGATGCGGCCAGCCTGCCGCGGATCAATTGCGTCACGGGCAACCTGGGAATCAAATTTATCAAACCGACGCCCATGGGCGTGCCGCTGACCTTGCGGGCCCGGGTGGAAGGCGACGTGGGGCGTAAAACGCGGATTTTATGCGAGGTCTATGCCGGGGATGTGCTGACGGCGGTGGGCGATTCGATTTTCGTACGGGTCGACACCGGGCAACTGGCCACGGCAGCCCATGGCCGCGCTGCGGGTTAAAGCTGATCGGCGTGACATCATCGCGAGCAAGCTCGCTCCCACCCTGATTGCCAGCAGCGCAATCGGTGGGAGCTGACTGGTCCGGGATCCAGCCGTTATTTACTCAGGACTCTGGCGTCTTTGGTGCGGATCTCCTTGATTACCGCATTGACGCGATTGACCAGCACATAGTGGCCGCTGATTTGCACCCACTGTTCATGTTCATCAGGTTTTGGCAGGCCCCGGGCGTGCCAGTCCTTGATCGCCTCCGCGTCCCGGATGAATTGATCAGGCGCCTTGTCGCCGTTGCCATAGCAACTGCTCAGGTCCATGGACTCAGCCAGTATCTGCCCCGGCTTGCAGTCCCCGGGTTTGTCGTCATCAGCCTGTGCTGCGTAAGGCATGGCGCACAAAAGACCGGCCATTATTGATGCAGAAATCAAGCTGCGCATGTTCACCTCAACGTATGGGAGTACAGGCTTTATGGACAAGCCCTCACTGCAGTACGTTCCAATATCTTAATCAAGAATATTGATCACGAGATCAGCAATGACGATTGGACTGCACTTATAGCTTGAGGTGAAGTAACCACAAGGCCGCTGAAAATAATAAACGGCCATTTGTGGAGAACAGCATGTCATTCAATATCAACAGCTTCAAGCTTGAGGGGCGTCGGGCCCTGATCACCGGATCAGGCCAGGGTATCGGGCTTGAACTGGCCCGCGGCCTGGGCGCAGCTGGCGCAACGGTGGTGATCAACACTCGCAATATCGATAAATCTCGTGCCGTGGCCGCTCAACTGCGCGACGAAGGGCTGAAGGCTGAATCCGTGGCCTTCGATGTGACCGACCGCGAGCAATTGCTAGCCGCGATCAACACCTTTGAGAGCGATGTCGGGGCCATCGATATTCTGGTCAACAACGCCGGCATCCAGCGTCGTGCGCCACTGGAGGACTTCAGCGCCAGCGACTGGCACGACGTGATGCGCACCAACCTGGACGGTGTGTTCCATGTTTCCCAAGCTGTTGCGCGGCACATGATCGCCCGCGGTCGCGGCAAGATCATCAATATCTGCTCGGTGCAAAGCCAGCTGGCACGCCCGACCATCGCCCCTTATGCCGCCTCCAAAGGCGCAGTGAAGATGCTCACCAAAGGCATGTGCGCCGAGTGGGCACGGCATGGCATCCAGGCCAATGGCCTGGCCCCGGGCTATTTTGCCACCGAAATGAATCGCGCCCTGGTCGATAACCAGGAGTTTTCCGAGTGGCTGTGCAAGCGCACCCCGGCTGGCCGCTGGGGCCGGGTTGATGAGCTGTGCGGAGCCGCGGTGTTCCTGGCTTCGCCGGCTTCGGACTTTATCAACGGGCAAACCCTGTTTGTGGACGGGGGCCTGACCAGCGTTGTTTGACCCGCACCTGAAAAACAATAACAAGGAACACCCCATGAGCACGCTTAAAGAACCAGCACTGCCCTTGAGCGAGATCGGCAGTGCGCAGGTCAAGACCCAGGGCTTCGCGACCAAACGCTGGCTGTATCTGATCCCGCTGATATTCATTACTTACAGCCTGGCCTACCTGGACCGGGCCAACTACGGCTTTGCCAGTGCGGCGGGCATCGAGCAGGACCTGGGCATCACCAAGGGCATGTCCTCGCTGATCGGTGCGCTGTTTTTTCTCGGTTACTTTTTCTTCCAGGTACCGGGGGCGATCTACGCGCAGAAGTACAGCGTGCGCAAACTGGTGTTCTGGAGCCTGATCCTGTGGGGCTTTTGCGCCATGGCCACGGGGTTGGTGACCAATATCCCGATGCTGATGTTTATTCGGGTTTCCCTGGGCATTGTCGAAGCGGCCGTGATGCCGGCCATGCTGATTTTCATCAGCAACTGGTTCACCCGCAAAGAGCGCTCGCGGGCCAATACCTTCCTGGTGCTGGGCAACCCGGTGACCGTATTGTGGATGTCGGTACTGTCCGGCTACCTGATCCAGGCCTGGGGCTGGCGCGAAATGTTCATCATTGAAGGCGCGCCAGCGGTGCTCTGGGCCTTCGTCTGGTGGCGCATGGCGCGAGACAGGCCTGAACAGGTGAACTGGTTGACGCCACAGGAAAAAGCCCGACTGGCGGCGACCCTGGCTGATGAACAGAAAGGCATGCAACAAGTGCGCAATTACCGTCAGGCGTTTACCAGCCCTGTGGTGATCCAGTTGTGCTGTGTGCATGCGCTGTGGAGCATTGGCGTGTACGGTTTTATCATGTGGCTGCCGAGCATTATCAAACAGGCAGCGGCGGCGGACATCGTGACAGTTGGCTGGCTAAGCGCAGTTCCTTATGTCGCAGCGGTAGCGACGATGCTGGCTGTGTCCTGGGCTTCGGACAAAACCCAGCAGCGCAAACCCTTCATCTGGCCGCTGCTGGCCTTGGGGGCGCTGGCCTTCTTCTGCTCGTTCCTGCTAGGGTCTTCACATTTCTGGTTGTCGTTTGCTTTGCTGACTATTGCCGGTGCTGCACTTTACGCACCTTATGGGCCTTTTTTCGCACTGATACCGGAGATTATTCCTTCGAACGTGTTCGGCGGAGCCATTGGCCTGATCAATGCCTGTGGCGCTCTGGGGGCCTTTGTCGGCTCCTGGATCGTGGGCTACCTGATCGGCCTTACCGGCAATCCGGGGGCGGCGTATATCTTTATGACGGCCGGGGTGCTGTCTTCGGCATTGCTGATGGCCTGGGTGAAAGTGCTGCGCTAGACATATCCAGCTTTGAGAGTGTTTCTCAAAGGGGTGACAGCGAAACAGGGAATGTTATACAGTATCAGTACTTTATAACATTCCCTTGCCAGCGACCCTTCAATGACCCTCCCTACTCCCCCCTTGAATCAGCGCCTGCTGTCCATCGATGCCCTGCGGGGCCTGGTTATCCTCTTTATGCTGCTGGACCACGTGCGCGAGACATTCTTCCTGCACCGGCAAGTAGCCGACCCGATGAATATCGAGATCACCGACCCTGCACTGTTCTTCAGCCGTACCCTGGCCCATCTGTGTGCGCCGGTATTTGTCTTGCTGACCGGCCTGTCGGCGTATCTGTATGGCGAAAAGTATCAGGGCAAACGCGATGTTTCGGCGTTCCTGTTCAAGCGCGGGCTGTTTCTGGTGCTGCTGGAGTTCACTCTGGTCAACTTCGCCTGGACTTTCCAGTTGCCGCCGTCGGTGATCTACATGCAGGTCATCTGGGCCATTGGCGTCAGCATGATCGCCCTTGCCGCCCTGGTGTGGCTGCCACGCCCGGTTTTGCTGATACTTGGCCTGGGAATCATCGCCGGACACAATCTGCTGGATAACCTGCATTTTGCGGCGGGGTCGATGATGCATGTGCCCTGGGCGATTTTGCATGATCGCGGCTGGATTGAAGTGGGCGACAGCTTACGCATGCGCACGTCCTATCCGGTGTTGCCGTGGATCGGCGTGATTGCTCTGGGTTATTGCCTGGGCCCCTGGTTCACCCGCTCCACCCCACCAGCCTTGCGCCAGCGCTATCTGTTGCTGGCGGGCAGTGGCGCCCTGCTCGGCTTTATGCTGCTGCGTTTGTTCAATGGCTATGGCGAAGCCCCCTGGGCAAGCCATGACTCCGCCATGCACAGCGTGATGAGTTTTTTCAATATCACTAAATACCCGCCTTCGCTGTTGTTTCTCGCCTTGACCCTGGGTGTGGGCCTGTTGCTGTTGCTGACGTTTGAGCGGGCACAACAACGCAAGTGGATCAGCACCCTGGCCGTGTTTGGCGCAGCCCCGATGTTTTTCTATCTGTTGCATCTGTATGCACTCAAAGTGCTGTACCTGGCCAGTGTTGCCCTGTTTGGCTTGAATCAGGGCAACTATTTCGGTTTCGACAGTATCGGGGCGGTGTGGTTAACGGCCGTGCTGCTGGCCATTTCGTTGTATTTGCCGGTGCGCTGGTTCGCCAACTTGAAAGCCCGCCGGCGGGATATCACCTGGCTCAAGTATTTCTGATTCTGACGGCGGCCCCCTTTAGCAAACAGGATCGATTATCATCCTGCCGCCGGTCCCCCCTAACGGGGGGTTAAAAGGGAATCCGCAGTGCTTTTTCAGCACCCAACGGAACTGCCCCCGCAACTGTAGATGACGAGCCTGCTCCAAGATTGCCACTGGGATACCCCCCGGGAAGGCTGGAGCAAGCGATGACCCATCAGTCAGGAGACCTGCCGGCAAAGTCCACACACTAACCGGCGGGGTGTCCGGGGAGGCATCCTGCTTTGTACTGTTGCTGCAGCAGTACCCGATGATGCATTCCCGTCCGTGCACCTGTGCCCCGTGTACGATCAAATGGAGATTGCATCATGCTGTTGCACCGCGTTGTTACGCTCATGGTCACGCTGGCCTTGCCGGCCCTGGCCCATGCGACCCCCACGCAATACCCCCTGACCCTGCAGAACTGCGCCACCCCGCTGACGTTTGAGCATGCCCCCAAAAGCGCGGTAACCATTGGCCAGGCCGGCACCGAAATGCTCTATGCGCTGGGCCTTGGTGACAGGCTGGTGGGTACTTCTTTGTGGTTCAACGATGTCCCCGTGCAATACCAGGCACAGAACGACAAGGTTGAGCGCCTGGCCGACAATGACCCGAGCTTTGAAGCCGTCATTGGGAAACGCCCGGAGCTGGTGGTCGTGCAGCTGGAGTGGATGGTGGGGCCGCAGGGTGTGGTGGGCACCCGCGAGCAGTTTCACGAACTGAAGATACCGACTTACCTGATGCCTTCTGACTGCGAGGGCAAAGACAACCTGGTTGGCGCCGACGGCACGCGCATGCAGCCATTCAGTATCGACACTGTCTACAAGAGCATCAGCCAGCTGGCAGAGATCTTCGATGTGCAGGCGCGCGGTGAACAACTGAACAACCAGCTCAAGGCGAGCCTAGAAAAATCCATTGCCTCGCTCAAGGGCAAGGACCTGAGCGCCACCAGTGCGCTGTTCTGGTTCTCCAGTGCGGACATGGATATCGACCCATATGTTGCCGGGCGCAAGGGTATCCCCGACTTTATGCTCAACACCCTGGGCGTGCGCAATGTGGTGGAGTCCGATGAAGAATGGCCAACTGTCGGCTGGGAAACCCTGGCCAAGGCCAACCCGACATTTTTGGTCATCGCGCGCATGGATCGCCGACGCTTCCCGGCGGATGACGTCGAGAAAAAACTTGAATTCCTGCGTACCGACCCGGTAACGCGCAATATGGATGCCGTGAAAAACAACCGCATCATTGTCCTCGATGCCCACGGGATGCAGGCCAGCCTGCGCCTGTTCGACGGCATCGAAACACTCGCAACTGCGATCAGCCGCCACGACCTGCCTAAATGACTGCACGGTTGATCACTGCCTTCGCCGCCTGTACAGCACTGCTGCTGGCTGTACTCGCCGGGGTCGCTATCGGTGAAACTCCGATCGCACCCGATGTGGTGCTGCAGGTACTGGCCAACAAACTGTGGGGCGCCGGGCATGCACTGGACCCGATCGACGAAGGCATTGTCTGGAACTATCGCCTGACCCGAGCTCTGGTGGCCGCGGCCTGCGGTGCGGGGCTGGCCATCTGCGGCGTGGTATTGCAGTCCTTGCTGCGCAACCCGCTGGCCGACCCCTACCTGCTGGGCATTTCTGCCGGGGCGTCCACAGGTGCCGTTGTGGTCGCGGTGCTTGGCCTGGGCGCCGGGGCCATTTCACTGTCGGCCGGGGCCTTTGCCGGGGCGATTTGCGCCTTTGCCCTGGTTATTCTGCTGGCACGGGCCAGCGGGCCCTCCGGTGTAAGTGCCCAGATCATCCTGGCAGGCATTGCCGGTTCTCAGTTGTTCAACGCAATCACTGCCTTCCTGATCACCAAATCGGCCAGTTCCGAGCAGGCTCGCGGGATCATGTTCTGGTTGCTGGGCAACCTCAGTGGCGTGCGCTGGCCTTCGGTATGGCTGGCAGTGCCTGCAGCGGTGCTGGGGCTGGCGGTGTGCCTGTGGCATCGACGGGCGCTGGATGCATTCACCTTTGGTGCTGACTCTGCGGCCTCATTGGGTATCCCGGTGCGCCGGGTGCAGCTATTGCTGATCAGTTGTGCGGCGCTGGTGACGGCGGTGATGGTGTCGATTGTAGGCTCCATCGGTTTTGTCGGGCTGGTCATTCCCCACGCCGTGCGCTTGCTGGCCGGTACCGGGCATGGCCGCCTGCTGCCCGTCAGCGCCCTGGGCGGGGCCTTGTTCATGATTGCCGCCGATGTGCTGTCACGCACCTTGATAAAAGGCCAGGTGATTCCCGTCGGCGTGGTCACTGCTCTGGTGGGCGCGCCCGTATTTGCGCTGATCCTGATCGGCCGGAGACATGCACGATGACGGTACTGAGTTGTAGCAACCTGAGTTACCGCGTGGGTGATGCCCAGCTGTTGCAGGGCATCACCCTCAGTGTGCAGCGCGGCGAAACCCTGGGGATAGTCGGGCCCAACGGCTCCGGCAAGTCCACATTGCTCAAGCTGCTGGCCAACCTGCGGGTGCCCGGCCAGGGCCAGGTTTTACTGCACGGGCAAGCGCTGCGCAAAATGAGCCAGCGCAACATTGCGCAAACCCTGGCGGTGGTCGAGCAGCATGCCGACACCCACGACAGCATTGGCGTTTTTGATGCCGTCGCGCTGGGCCGTACACCCTGGCTGTCGGCGCTAAGCCCGTGGTCAGCCGGGGACACGGCCATTGTCGAGCAGGCACTGGCCGATGTGGATGCTACGCATCTGCGCAACCGTACCTGGCGCGGGCTCTCGGGTGGTGAGCGACAACGCGTGCATATCGCCCGGGCCCTGGCCCAGCGCCCGCAAATCCTGTTGCTGGATGAGCCCGCCAATCATCTGGATATCCAGCATCAGCTGGCCATATTAAAAACCATACATGCCCTGCCCGTGACCACCCTGATCGCCATGCACGACCTCAATCAGGCCCTGAGCTGTGATCGCCTGGCGATTCTTGAACGTGGCCGTTTGATGGCGCTTGGTAAACCCCTTGAAGTCCTGACCACGCAACGGCTGCAGAGCACATTCGGGGTACAGGCGCATTACCTGACTGACCCTTTTGACGGCGCGCAGATCCTGCGTATGTGCGTTTGAATACTATTTAAGAGAGCCACCCATGCGTATTTCATCCCTGACCCTGCTGCTGACCACTGCCCTGCTCTGTACTTCGGCACGGGCACAAACCCACGAAGTGAAAATGCTCACCCGCAGTGCCACGGCCGGTATGGTCTATGAACCGGATTACCTGCAGATCGCCCCCGGCGACACGGTCAGGTTCATCCCCACACAAAGCGGCCACAATGCGGCCACACTGCCCGGACTGCTGCCTGAAGGTGCGCAACCGTTCAAGGGCAAGATCAACCAGGAGGTAGAGCAAACCTTCAGCGTGCCCGGCCTCTACGGCATTCAATGCACCCCGCACCTGGCCATGGGCATGGTCATGCTGATTCAGGTGGGCGAACCTTCTACCGAGCCCCCGGTGCTGCCCGCCACGTTACCCAAACGCGCACTGGACCGTTTGACTGCTGCACTGCAACAGCAGCAGGTGGCGAAATGAGTGCCGTGGGTACGCGCTCCGCGATCCTGATCGCCCTCGCCAGCCCCCTGGCCGTGGCGGAGTCGGCCCAGGAGCAAGCCAAGGGCTTTATTGAAGACAGCACCTGGAGTGTGGTCAACCGTACGGTCTACGACAGCCGTGAGTATCGCCACGGAGCCAGCAACAGCGGCGCACGCAATGCCTATAAATCGCGCTCCGATCGCAATGGCTATGCCGAAGAGTGGGCCTACGGCTTGATGGGCACCTTGCAATCAGGCTTTACCCAGGGCCTGATCGGTGTCGGGGTGGATGCCCACGCCTATATGGGCCTCAAGCTGGACAGTGGCGGCGGTCGCGCCGGCAAGGCCCGCCTGCTTGGGCTGGACAACGACGGCTACCCCAAGGACAACTACGGCCGGGGTGGCGTGGCGCTCAAGCTGCGTATGTCCAACACGGTGCTGTCCTGGGGCGAGCAGCGGGTCAAGACCCCGGTGTTCAGCTCATCCGACAGCCGCTTGCTGCCGGAAACGGCCACGGGGGTGTTCCTCACCAGCAACGAGTTCAATGCCCTTAAAATGGTCGGTGGGCATTTCACCGAAAGCACCGACCGCAATGCCAGCAGCCACAATCAGGGCTTTGTGGTCAATTATTCCAATGGCCCCAAAGGCAATGCATTCGACCTGGCCGGGCTGGTGTATACCCCGAGCAAAAACCTCAGCGCCAGCCTTTACACCTCGCGCTATGAGGACACCTGGAACCAGCATTACCTGGGCGCCGTCTTCAGCCACGCGCTGGATGAAAACCGCTCGCTGTCGCTGAACCTCAACCTGTACCGCACAACCGATGAAGGCAAGGCGCTGTCGGGCAATATCGATAACACCACCTGGAGTTTGCTGAGCACCTATGCCCAGGGCCCGCACAGTTTCAGCGTGGGCTATCAGAAAGTGCATGGCAACACGCCATTTGATTATGTGACACGGGGCGCGATTTTCCTGACCAATGCGGTCCAGCTATCTGACTTCAACGCACCCAACGAACAATCATGGCAAGCGCGTTACGACCTGGCGATGACACCCTGGGGTATGCCGGGGCTGGTGTTCAGCGCAGCGTATGTGCGAGGTAGCCAGATTGACGGCAGCCATGTGGATCCGCGGGGCGGCTATGCGTACCTGGGCTATGGCAAAGGCGGGAAGCACTGGGAACGGGATCTCGAAGCGCGCTATGTGGTGCAGAGCGGTGCAGCCAAGGGCACCATCATGTCATTGCGACATAATGTCCATCGCGGCAATACCGCACAGGCCGAACTGGACGCGGACCAGATACGCCTGGCGGTCGAATACCCGCTGACGGGCCGGTTTTAGGTAAACCAACCGTAGCAGCTGCCGAAGGAACGAGGCTGCTGCTACGGCGTTTAACTGCGAATCAGTGCATCGAACCATGATCGTGGTGCATCGGCATGCTATTAAGTGCACGCGCCTCGGCCTTCACCTCAATCTGTTCCTTGACCCCTTTGCTGTCTTCAACAATCAGGGTCAAAGGTACCTGGTCACCGGCTTTGACCTGATTGACCAGGTCAATCAGCATCACATGGTAGCCCTCAGGTTCGATGGCCACGCTCTTGCCCGCCGGTAGCGCTACCGATGTCACTGGCTGCATGCTCATCACGTCGTTTTGCATCTTCGATTCGTGGATCTGTACGGTCTTGGCTACCGCAGAACGGACTTCAACCAGCTTGCTGTCGGTGCTCGAAGTAATGTGCATAAAGGCACCGGTCGAAGGCTGACCGGCCACGGTGGCGCGTACCCAGGCATCATCAACAACGGTTTGCGCAGAAACGTGCAGGCTCATGCCCAGCAGTGACAACAGTAGATACTTAACAGGCTTCATAGGGTTGGCTCATTCCAAAGTGCACAGGATTAGCAGACTGACATCACGGTGAGCAGGTCTTCGGCACACTGCTTGGCTGACAGTGAAGGCGACAGGCCAAGACGCAACACACCACGGGAATCGAAAACGAAACTGGTTGCGGTGTGAGACAGGGTGTAAGAGTCACCGGTAGGGATCTTCTCGTAAAACACCTTGAATTCCTTGGCCGTAGCCGCGGTTTCTTCCAGGGTGCCGGACAAGGCAATAAAGCTTGGGTCAAAGGCTTTTACATAGGCATCAAGCATCGCCGGCTTGTCGCGCTCCGGGTCCAGGGTGATAAACACCACCTGCAAGCGGTCGCCGTCGGGGCCCATCATTTTCTTCGCCTGGGCGGCACGGGCCAGGGCGGTCGGGCACACGGCCGGGCACTGGGTAAAGCCGAAGAAAATCATCGGCATCATCCCGCGAAAACTACCCAGCATCATCTCGTTGCCTTGAGCATCCCTGAGCTTGAACTTGCGCCCGAGGATTTCATTGCTGAGGTCTTTGCCGTACTTGTATGACAAACCGCTGCCAGGGTCGCAACCTGCGATCAAGCCCAGGCTGAGCAAGCCAAGACCGGTGACTACGCGGCGGCGAGTCAGTAAATCATTCATGTCAGGTTCCTTTAAGCGGCCTTTTCCAACGGAAAAGGCCTTTAACCTGCGTATTATCAGGCAGGTGTGTACGCTGCCCGATGCCAGGAGTGACCGGCTTGGCGCGCACGATTGCTGTGGGGTAGACGTGTTGCATGGGCGCAGAATTTACCACTGTCGCTAGGCTGTCGCACGGCAGTCACGCCCCTCAATGGTGCACTACAGCGCCGGCAGCCTGTAAAACCGGGGGATGCAGCAATACCTGCGACAAATCGACACAGGCATGATTTCTGGCGGATTCAGCGCTTTGCACTATGGGCAATCACCTGTCGCACCGTTATAAACAGCAACGCAGACAACACGGCATACAGGCCAAAGAGCCAGGCGGCAGCATTGGCGGCCCCCTCCACGCCACCCGGAGCGGATAAACCGGCCATATTCGCAATCATCCCCGCCAGTGCCGCGCCAATCGCCGTGGCAATCAGTTGCACGGTGGTAATGGACGCACCGGCAATGTCCTTTTCGCTGTCAGGCACATTGGCCAGTACTCGGGTAAGCAGATGCGGCCACGCCAGCCCGATCCCTGTACCGACGCCGATCATTGCCAGGGAAACGCCGGTCAGGCTGATCAATGAACTGCCGCTTTGCGGCACACAGACAGCCGCCAGTGCCAGCCCCGACACCACAAATACGGGGCCGCAGCAGATTGCCCGGTTGGCAGATGCCAGCGCCAGGCCGCTGCTGTAAAGCGCACCAAGGGTCCAGCCGGCCGCCATCAGTGCTGCAATATAGCCCGCCACCAGCGGGGTTTGCAGATGCAAAACCTGCAAGAAGTACGGTACAAACACTTCGCTGGTCATGCCAATGACCATCAGGCTCATCGACAGATAGATCGGCAACAGCGCACTGCCAGGGCTCAGGCTGTGCTTGGGCAACATGCGGTGCCTGTCGCTGCTTTCAACACGGTACACGGCATACAGCAGTACCAGCCCGATCACCAGCCCAAGCGCGTTATACAGCGGCGATGGCTTGATGCTGCCCAGGGCAATCGCCATCACTACGCCAGTCAACAGCAACAGTTGCAGCCAGGGCAAGACCAGACGAGGTGATGCCTCGACGCTTTTTCCGGGCAGCATGGCCCAGGCCAGCAGCATAAACAGCAGGGTCACCGGGATCAGTGCCCAGAATGCTGCACGCCAGGCATCGTACTGCGCAAACACCCCGCCAACGGCCGGGCCAATCAAGGTCGCGGCGCCCCACATTCCTGAAATCAGGGCCATTGCCCTT
The DNA here is from genome assembly GCF_037023725.1 of Pseudomonas bubulae. Classification (NCBI taxonomy): domain Bacteria; kingdom Pseudomonadati; phylum Pseudomonadota; class Gammaproteobacteria; order Pseudomonadales; family Pseudomonadaceae; genus Pseudomonas; species Pseudomonas bubulae. Next base: position 3,246,009 of record NZ_CP146077.1, on the reverse strand, counting down.
GGCCACAGGGTTTGGTTGAACACCAGTCGGATCATTGAATACGGCAGGGCAAACAACAGTCCGCCGCCAAGGCCTTGAGTGGTGCGCCCCAACACCAGCACGGCCATGTCAGGGGCGCTGCTGCACACCCCGCAACCCAGCGCAAAGACCAGCCCGGCGAGGCTATACGCGAGCCTGGGGCCAAGGGCCGACAGGCATTTGGCCGACACTACCGAGCCAATGATCGAGGCCACCACAAACAGTGTGGTGTTCCAGGCGTAGTAATCCAGCCCGCCGATATCCTTGACCACCGAGGGTAAGATGGTTGTCACCAGATACACGTTGATGGCATGCAACGCCACTCCGCCTGCCAGTGCCACCGATCGCAGCCCGTTGCGGCCCCATAGCAATGCCGACCATCCCGATGCCGTTGTCATTTCCCTTCCTTGAGTTCCATTTCGATGCAATCAGCCTATTATAAAAGCAAATGCTTTGGTAATTATTTATCCTCCAGGCGGTATGATCCCCCCATAAACCTCATTACCCTGATGGCTTTGTTCTATGCTCGCGACTGACTCCCCTGATGCTGCACGCAACAACGGTGCCACTGCCGAGCGGATCCTGTTTCTGCTGAAAACCCGCGGGCCGCTGAAAACCGCGGATCTTGGGGCAATGCTCGATATCACCCCGGAAGCTGCGCGCCAGCAGGTCCAGAAGCTGGTAGACGGCGCCATGATCGTTGGCTGCCTGATGCCGCCGGTTGGGGCCGGGCGCCCTTCGCAAAAATGGGTGTTGACCGATGCCGCTCAAGCCAGATTCCCCAATACCCATGCGCAGCTCACGGCGCAGTTGATTGATTCAATCAAGCTGATCTACGGCAATGAAGGGATCGACAAAGTGGTCGAGAGCATGGAACTGGCCAATACCCGCGAATACGTTGCAGCCTGTGAGCAAGGGCGAAACCTGCAAGAGAAAGTTCAGGTGCTGGTGGCCATACGCGACAGCGCCGGGTATATGGCGAGCATGGAAGCTGAAGGCGAGAACTGGCTGATCATCGAAAATCACTGCCCGATCTGTGTTGCAGCGCAGCAATGCCAGGGCTTTTGCCGGGCAGAGTTGCAAGTGTTCCAGGCGGCCATCGGGGACTCGGGGCAGGTTGAGCGAACAGAACACATGATCACAGGCAGTCGCCGTTGCGTGTATCGGGTAACCCCTGCTTGACGCGCATTTTTTTCACAGCGGCTTCACCTCCCAGCCACATCCTCCCGATTAACGTGCCGGCCATAACCAGCCAGCCGGACAATGGCGACCGGTTGTTGCACAAACGCGAAGGTGGCAGCGTGGTGTATATCCCGCAATTACCCTGACCATACCCTGTGGGAGCGGGCTTGCTCGCGATAGAAGCGACGCGGTGTACCTGTCACGGCGCGTCGATGCAATCGCGAGCAAGCTCGCTCCCACCGGTACTCAGAGAATTCGGTAGAGCAGGCGTTCGATCCGTACCCGGCTTACGCGACGCAGGAACTTGGCCACCGCTGGCGGATAATCAGCCAGGGTTTCCAGGTCCTTGAAGTTGTCGATACGTTGCGTATGGGCAAAGATAGCCTCCAGCTCCTTGCTGCGCGGCTCCAGCAACTCACGGCGTGGGTCGTCGATCAACAGGCCGTTTTCCAGATCCAGGCGGAATGCCCGTGGATTGAGGTTATTGCCGGTCAGCAAGGTGTAGCGGTCATCCACCCACATGCCTTTAAGGTGGTAGGTGTTGTCACCTTCGCGCCACAGATGCAGGTTCAACAGACCGTTGTCGATCATGCGCTGATGGCTCTTGGCGAAGCGGCGCAGGCTCAGCTCATACAGATACGGCAGCGCTGCGATAACCCGAAACGGTTCGCTCGGCGGGATATAGAAGTCGTTGGCGGTCTTGTCGCCCACCACGATATCAATCCGCACTCCACGTTCCAGAGCCCGGTTGATTTCACGAGTCACCGGCAATGGCAGGTTGAAGTACGGGGTGCAGATGGTCAGCTGTTGCTGGCTGCTGGCGATCAGTTCACAAATAACCCGGCTCAGCTGATTGTTTTTACCCACCCCCAGTAGCGGGCTGACCGACAGGCCAAAGTGGCCGACAGTCCCGGCGCTGGTATCGTAGCTGGCTTTTTTCAGGTGGCTGCGAAAGTCCCCGATAGCGCTGCGCAGGCTGCGAGTGGTAGGCAATGTGGGCAGGTCGAGGCGATGCACGGCCTTGCTCTCGATCAGATCATGCTGGACAAAGTGCTGCATGCTGTCAGCCAGCGGCTTGTTGTGCAGCAGGTGGTAACGGTCGAATCGATACTTGTCGAGCTTGTGCAGGTACACGTTGTTCAGGCTTGCACCGCTATAGATCACGCAGTCATCCACGATAAAGCCCTTGAGATGCAGCACCCCGAACAGTTCGCGGGTCTGCACCGGCACGCCATAAATCGGCACTTGGGTGTCGTGGGCTGCGGTTTGTGCCTGATACCAGGCCGCGTTGCCGGGCTGTTTGCCTGCACCGATCAACCCGCGCTGGGCGCGCAGCCAGTCAACCACCACGGCAATTTCCAGCTCGGGGTGCGCGGCCTTGGCGGCGTGCAGGGCATCGAGGATCTCCTGCCCGGCTTCGTCCTGTTGCAGGTACAAGGCCACCAGCGTGATGCGATGGCGTGCACCTGCAATCTGCTCCAGCAGGCAGCGGCGAAAATCCGCAGGGCTGGGCAAGATGCTCAGCGCATCGGCGGACAACGGAAAGCTGCGCAGTTTAGGCAGCAAGGAGCGTTTGAAGAGCGACGGCATAGGGCTCGCTAAGGGTCGAATGCGAAGAGCCGCAAAGCTTACACGATTCTGTGATGTGTAGCCTCAATGCGGGAGCTGGCTTGCCTGCGATGCAAACGACGCGGTCGGTCTGGCAAACGACAGCGATGCTTTCGCGAGCAAGCTCGCTGCCACAGGGGGGGATTTAACCCCGGGCCAGGATCAGCAACCGCGCAATATCCCGCGCCCGGTCGGTGAGCAATGGTGCTGCCCGGGCGCAGGCGTCCTGCAGGGTCATCGGGCCGCTGGCAATTGCAAATGCCGCGTTGATGCCGTGCTCATACAGCGCCTGATACCCCTCGCCCAACGTGCCGGCCAATACCACCACCGGGACCCCTTCAGCGCGGGCGATGCTCGCCACGCCAAAGGGGGTTTTGCCGCGCAGGGTCTGGGCATCGAAACGGCCTTCACCGGTGATCACCAGGTCTGCGCCCTTCACCGCTTCTGCCAACCCTACAAGCTCGGCCACTACTTCAACCCCGGCGCGAAACTGCGCGCCGAAGAACGCCTTGGCAGCAAACCCCAGCCCGCCGGCAGCGCCCGAGCCTGGCTCGTGGCGCACATCCTTGGGCAGCACGTTTGCACAGTGATCGGCAAAGTGCCCCAGCGCCTGATCCAGCAAGCGCACCTGTTCGGCGGATGCGCCTTTTTGCGGGCCGAAGATTGCCGAAGCACCGTGCTCGCCACACAGCGGGTTGTTGACGTCGGCGGCAATTTCAAAGCGTACTTCGGCCAGGCGCGGGTCCAGGTCTGACAGTTCGATACGCGCCACATGGGCCAGCGCCAGGCCGCCACGCGGCAGGTGGTTGCCCTGGGCATCGAACAAGCCCAGACCCAGGGCCTGCAACGCGCCGGCCCCGGCGTCGTTGGTTGCACTGCCGCCGATAGCCAGGATCACCCTGCGGGCACCGGCGTCCAGGGCAGCCTTGATCAGTTCGCCAGTACCAAAGGTGCTGGTGATGCAGGCATTGCGCTGCTCCGGCTTGAGCAGTTGCAGGCCGCTGGCTTCGGCCATTTCGATGATGGCTGTGTGGCTGTCCGGCAGCCAGCCCCAATGGGCCTCGACCGGCGCGCCCAGAGGGCCTTGCACATGATTGCGGCGCAACTGGCCATTACCGGCGGCGACAATCGCTTCGACTGTGCCTTCACCACCATCGGCCATCGGGCATTTGATCAACTGCGCGTGGGGCATGACATCAGCCAGACCGGCAGCGATCGCATCGGCGACTTTTTCGGCACTCAGACTGTCTTTGAACGAGTCGGGGGCAATCACGATTTTCATGGGGCGCATCTCCAGTTCTTATGCCATCCATGCTGCCAGTAACCGGGCATAAACACGCCAGTCGGGCGCACAAGCAATCACGGGCTTTGTTGTTCATTTGGACAATGCTCAGCTCTGGGGCAGTAACTGCACCCCCAGATAAAGGGCCAGCATGCCATTGAGGCTCAAGGGGTCGACGCCGCTCAATTCCGCGATGCGCTCCATCCGATAACGCAGGCTGTTGCGATGAATCCCCAGCGCATCGGCGCAGGCCTGGCTCTGGCCGTCGTGCTCGCACCAACTGCGCAGTGTGGTAATCAATTGGCCATTGGCGTCCTTGGCCACTACTTTGTGCAGCGGGCCGAGCAGTTCTTCCAATGCATCATCATTGCGATGGCGCCACAGCATTACCGGCAAGCGATAGCGATCAAGGGTTAACAACCGGGTGTGCGGCAGCACATCACGGCCATAGGCCAGCAAATCCCCCACCCGGCGGTAACAGCGGCGCAACCCCTTGAGCGCATCGGCCTGCCCGCCCGCAGCAATGCGCAATACCTGCCAGCCCTGGCCGTCGAGCCTCTCCAGCAAACGCAGATCATCCAGTGCAGCGGTTGCAGGGCGGCACCACAGCAGGGACCCGGTTGCCGGGCACACACACCAGCTGTCCGGGTAGCGTGATTGCAACCAGGCACTCAAAGCCTCGGCACTTTGTCCGTTGCCCAGCTCGAACAGATAGGGGATGCGAGACAGCTGCGGCTTGAGCCCCAGCTGCTGGGCCTCATCCATCAGGCGCGGGGAGTCACCGCCTTCGCTGAGCAGCAAAGCCACCAAGTCATCACAACGCTGGCGTCGCCATTGTTGCTCGGCCTGCTGAAAGCGCTGGCCCACCAGCATTTCAGCGGTCATACGCACCAGTTCGGCATAGGTACGCAGCAGTTCGGGCTCGCCAGTCAGGCCCAGCACCCCGATCAGTCGCTGGTCGAGCAGCAGTGGCAAGTTGATACCCGGCTGCACGCCCTTAAGGCATTTGGCCGTTTGTGCGTCGATTTCCACCACCCGTCCATTGGCCAGCACCAATTGCGCCCCTTCGTGCCGGGTATTGATACGCTCGGGCTCGCCACTGCCCAGGATCAGGCCCTGGCTGTCCATAACGTTTACGTTGTAAGGCAAAATGGCCATCGCACGGTCAACGATGTCCTGCGCCAAATCGTGGTCCAGTTCAAACATGGGGTGACTATCCTTGGGTACATTTGTTCACGGGCACAGAGCGCTTGGCGAAATGCTGTGCGACAGCACAAAGACAGCAGCGTTGTGGTGACCGAGACTCAAGCTGCGGTCAACGTTACCCCTGGATCGTGAAAAAACATAATAAAGAGAGACATAAGATGTCACAGAGCGCCACCGCATCGCTGATCAGCGATGACGATAAAAACGCCATCTACAAACGCATCACCCTGCGCTTGATTCCGTTTATTTTTATCTGCTATCTGTTCAATTACCTCGACCGGGTAAACGTTGGCTTTGCCAAATTACAGATGCTTGACGCCCTCAAGTTCAGCGAAACGGTCTACGGCCTGGGTGCCGGGATCTTCTTTATCGGCTACGTCTTGTGTGGCGTACCGAGCAATCTGGCCCTGACCCGATTCGGCCCCAGGCGCTGGATTGCGGTGATGATGATCAGTTGGGGCACACTGTCGACCTGCCTGATGTTTGTCACCACGCCTACTGGCTTCTATACCCTGCGCCTGCTGACCGGCGCGGCTGAAGCGGGCTTTTTCCCGGGCGTGGTGCTGTATCTGTCGCAGTGGTTCCCGACGTTTCGTCGTGGCCGGATCATGGCGCTGTTCATGTGTGCCATTCCTGTTTCGGGTTTGATCGGTGGGCCTTTCTCCGGCTGGATCCTCAGCCACTTCGCTGCAGGCCAGGGCGGCCTTGCCGGCTGGCAGTGGATGTTCCTGCTGCAAGGCGTGCCTACGGTGTTGCTGGGCGGCCTGGCGATCTACCTGCTCAGTGACAGTTTTGCCAACGCCAAATGGCTGGGTGCCCACGAGCGGGCGGTACTGGAAGCCGACCATCGCCTGGACGCGGACAGCAAGCCGGCCTCTTCCACCGATTCGCTGCTGGCAGTGTTCAAAAACCCGGCCATCTGGGCCTTTGGCCTGATTTACTTCTGCATCCAGAGTGGCGTGTACGCGATCAACTTCTGGTTGCCGTCGATCATCAAGAACCTGGGTTTCAGCGACACCCTGGTGATTGGCTGGATCAGCGCCATTCCCTACCTGCTGGCAGCGGTATTTATGCTGCTGGTCGGGCGTTCTGCCGACTTGCACAAGGAACGCCGCTGGCACCTGGTGGTGCCGATGCTGATGGGTGCGCTGGGGCTGGTGATTGCGGTGAATTTCGCCACCCAGCCGGCCATAGCGATTCTGGGCCTGACCATTGCCACCATGGGCGCACTGACCGGTTTGCCGATGTTCTGGCCGGTGCCGACGGCGATGCTCAGTGCAGGGGCGGCCGCAGGCGGCCTGGCACTGATCAACTCAATGGGGCAAATGGCCGGTTTCCTCAGCCCGTACCTGGTGGGTTTTGTCAAAGACGCCACCGGTTCCACTGACGTGGCGCTGTACTTGCTGGCAGCGGTGATCGTGGGCGGCAGCCTGCTGGCCCTGCGCATGACCCGTGGAATCAAAAACGCATAATCAAGCACAACCTTTGGGAGCCCGGCTTGCCCGCGATGGCAGCACCGCGGTCTGACAGACAGACCGCGGCGTCTGCATCGCAGGCAAACCAGCTCCCACTGATTATCTGGCGCCCACAATCAATCAAGAATTTGCCCTGCAGCTCGCAGAGCCTCAAGCTACGCACTTCTAATAATCAAAATGCGTGTTTCAACGAGGCTGTTGTGTCCAAAGGTATTGTTCTGTCTGTTCTGGCATCGAGCCTGTTCGGTGTCATGTATTACTTCACATCCCTGCTCTGGCCCTTGAGCGGCGCCGAGATCTTCGGCTGGCGGATGCTCCTGACCCTGCCCTGCATGACCCTGTTCATGTGTTTTTCCGGCGATTGGCGGCTAGTGCCGGTGATTTTCTCGCGGCTGCGCCAACAACCGAAATTCCTTGCCGTGCTGTTGGCGTCCAGTGCCCTGGTGGGCGTGCAACTCTGGCTGTTTCTGTGGGCACCGCTCAACGGCCACAGCCTGGACGTTTCGCTGGGTTACTTCCTGTTGCCGCTGACCATGCTGCTCACCGGGCGCCTGGTGTATGGCGAGCAGTTGTCCCATCTGCAAAAAATCGCGGCTGCGCTGGCAACCCTGGGGGTTGCCAACGAGGTGTATCGCGTGGGTGGGTTCTCCTGGACCACATTGGTGGTGGCCATCGGGTACCCCTTGTACTTCGTGCTGCGCAAGCGCTCAGGCACCGACAACCTCGGCGGCCTGTGGGTCGACATGTTGCTGTTGATGCCGGTGGCCTGGTGGTTTGTGCAAAGCGGCGAACAAGGCTTTGATGTGGCCAGCCATCGCCCGGCACTGTACGCGCTGATTCCGGTTTTGGGAGGCATCAGTGCCCTGGCCCTGATCAGCTATATCCTCGCCAGCCGCATGCTCGCATTCAGCCTGTTTGGCCTGCTCAGTTATGTCGAACCGGTATTGCTGGTGCTGGTGGCGTTACTGCTGGGTGAAAGCATCAGCGCCGGGCAATGGCTGACCTACCTGCCGATCTGGCTGGCCGTGCTGGTGTTGATTTTTGAAGGCTTCAAGCATCTGGTACGCCAGCGCCGTTCTGTGTAAACAGTGGGAGCGAGCCTGCTCGCGAAGGTATCACTGCGATTTCCTGCAATGCTCGCGTTGCCTGCTTCGCGAGCAGGCTCGCTCCCACAATCTGCCCTTTTGCACCGTAACAGCCCACCGTTAATCAGTTTTTTTCATAACACGAACGCTCGTTTAAAACGACTTTGGCCCAGTAATTGCTTAGGCTTTTGCAAGTTCAACATTCTCAACAAGAATCACTCCCAAGTAACTGGTTTAAAAGGCGTTTGCCAATGACCGCCAACAGCCTCAAGCTATGCGCCCACTCACACGAGTAACGTTGTAGATCCATTGAGGTTGTTGTGTCTAAAGGCATTGTTCTATCGATTTTGGCTTCCTGTCTGTTTGGCGTTCTGTACTGGTTCACTTCCCTTCTCTGGCCCCTCGATGGCCAGGAAATCTTCGGCTGGCGAATACTGATCTCGCTGCCCTTCATGACCCTGTTTATCTGCCTCTCTGGCGACTGGAAATGGGTTCCTATAATTTTCAAACGCTTACGCGATAAACCTCTACTGATTCCTTGCGTGCTGCTTACCAGTTTCCTGGTCGGTCTACAGCTGTGGATGTTTATGTGGGGGCCGCTCAATGGACACGGTCTGGATGTGTCGCTGGGTTACTTCCTGTTGCCCCTGACGATGATCCTCACCGGCCGCATTGTGTACGGCGAGCACCTGTCGCACCTGCAGAAAATCGCCACGGCCCTGGCCGTGGTCGGCGTGGCCAATGAGCTGTATCGCACCGGCGGCTTCTCCTGGACGACCCTGGTGGTGGCCATCGGCTACCCGATGTACTTCGTGCTGCGCAAGAAGATCGGCATCGACAACCTGGGTGGCCTCTGGCTGGACATGTTGCTGATGGTTCCGGCGTCCCTGTGGTTTGTGCTGGCAGGGCCGCATATCGACCTTGGCGAGCAACGCCAGGCACTGTATGCGCTGGTGCCGCTGATGGGCATTATCAGTGCTGCGGCAGGCTTCTCGTACATCCTGGCCAGCCGACTGCTGCCCTTCAGCCTGTTTGGCTTGCTCAGCTATGTCGAGCCGGTGCTGCTGGTCGCTGTCGCCCTGTTGCTGGGCGATAGCCTGGAAGAGGGCCAATGGCTGACCTATGGCCCTATCTGGCTCGCGGTGGTCGTGCTGATTATTGAAGGCTTGAAGCATGTGAGTCGCCAGCGACGTTCCATCTAGGTCGCCGTCTCCTTCTTCAGGCCGGCAACCAGAGCTTGAAGCGGGCGCCGCCCAGAGGCGATTGTTCTACATTCAGCGTCCCGCCCTGCGCTTGCAGGGCGCGACGACTGATCGCCAGGCCCAGGCCGAAGCCCCCGGTTGCCCGGTCGCGACTGCGATCCAGGCGGTAGAACGGCTCAAAAATTCGCTCGCGTTCCTGTTCGGGAATGCCGATGCCATCGTCATCTACCCACATCTCACAGCCTTGCGCAGTGACGCTTACACCCACCTGAATTCGTCGGTCGCAGTAACGCATGGCATTGCGCAACAGGTTTTGCAGCGCCCGGGCAGTCAAGTGCGGATCAAGGGCAAAACGCTCCTGCGCACCGTGTAACAACACATCCAGCACGATTTCGGGCGCCTCGAGCTCCTCATCGAAACTGCCGAGGATGCTGTCGATAAACTCGTCCAGCGAGACCTCTACCCTTTCCGGCATCAAGGCCGGGTTTTGCAGGCGGCTGAATGACAGCAGCTCAAGCACCAGCCCATCCAGTTCGCGAATATGCCCCACCAGCACTTGCAGGCGCTCACGGCTAGCCCGGGGCAAGTCGTCGCACAAAACCAGGGCCAGGCCGAAGTCCAGGCGCGTCAATGGCGTACGCAACTCGTGGGACACCGCATTGAGCAAGTCCCGCTGCTGGTTGAGCAGGTGCTCGACATCCTGCGCCATGGCGTCGAACACCGTGGCCAGCCCGTGAATATTGGAACGTTGGGAGATCTGCGTACGCTCGCTGAGTTGCCCCTGACCGATACGTGCCGCGGTCAGTTTGAGCCGCTCCAGGTCGCGCCAGTGCGGTCGCAGCCAAAGCAGCAAGCCACCGAGCATGGCGGCACCGATCAGTACGTTGATGCTCCAATACAGCACATTCATGTCAAAGGGGTCTGGCGGCATGACCCATTCGATTGCAACCTGATCGTCCAGCGGTGAAACCACCAGCGTACGCCAGCCCCACTCGCCAATGCGCAACACGCCCTGCCCCTGCTTCAACTGCTGTTGCTCGTCGGCAGTGAACTTGGCATCGCTAATGGGCAGCAGATTGACCCGTATCGGCTGGAACTGCGTGTCGATTTCTCGGGCGAGTTCGGGCCATTGCTCAGGGGGCAGATGATGGAACTGTTTGACCAGCAAGGCCTGCATGCCCCGCGACATGTCGATGTTGTAGTTCATGAAGCGCTCATGAAACAGCGACACGATCACCCCGGGGATCAGGTAACTGGCCGTGGCAAACGTCACGATGGTCACCAGATAAAGGCGTATCAGAATCTTGAGCATGGATTCAACATTCCCATTCCGAGCGACTGAACAGGTAGCCCTTGCCCCATACGGTCTTGATCTTGCGCGCTTCGCCGGCGCAGTCATCGAACTTGCGCCGCAGCTTGGAAATGGCCACATCGACCGAGCGATCAGTACCGTTGAACTCAATGCCACGCAGACGCTGCAGAATCTGGTCACGGCTCAGCACTTCGCCGGCATGCCGGGCCAGCACCACCAGCAGGTTGTACTCGCCGCTGGACAACTCGATCATCTGCCCGCGCCAACTGACGGTGCGTTCCGACAGGTCGATGCACAGGTTGCCGATAACGATACGGTCACTGGCTACTTGCGGCTCGGCCAGGCTGCTGCGACGCAAAAGAGTGCGTACCCGGGCCAACAACACCCGTGGCTCGCAAGGTTTTGTCACATAATCGTCGGCCCCCATCTCTAGCCCCAGCACCTGATCATGGCTATCGTCGCGGGCTGTCAACATCAGGATCGGCAGGCTTGCTGACTCGGTACGGAGCAAACGGCAGACTTGCAGGCCATCAAGGCCTGGCAACATCAGGTCAAGAATGACCAGGTCCGGCGGGTTGCTTCTCGCCCTGTCACAGACTTGATCACCTCGGGCAATCACGCTGACTTGATAGCCATTGCGCTCCAGATAGCTGGCAATCAGCTCCGAAAGTGCGGCATCGTCTTCGACCAGCAAAATAGTGGGCATAATAACTGCTTACAACCGGGGGAAACCCGAAGGATATACAACCTGGCAGGGATAGCCGCATAACCTTCACACTTTTTCACACTCCCTCTACATAGCTTCACAACGCCCCTTGCGTGCTGCGCTTAGCATGCCAAACAGAAACATCCCGCATATTTCAGAAGGCACGATCGTTGAAAAAGCTCTTCGCCCCTCTATTTCTCACGGCCCTGGCCCTGGCCATCAGTGCCTGTGACAAAAGTCCGGTCGCTGAAACCCGACCTCCTTTGGCCAAAGTGCGCAGCGAAGTCATCGCTACGGCGCCGCTGTCGGTCAATAACGAATTGAGCGGGCGCGTGGTCGCCCCGCGCGTGGCGCAAGTCAGTGCCCGTGTTGCAGGCGTGGTGCTCAAGCGCGTGTACATCGAAGGCAGTGAAGTCAAACAGGGCGACGTGCTGTTTTTGATCGACCCTGCACCGTTTCAGGCCGATCTGGACAGTGCTCAGGCAGCATTGCGCAAATCCGAGGCAGTGGCCCTGCAGGCAAAACTGCAGGACCAGCGGTATGCCGAGCTGATCGGCATCAATGCCATCAGCCGCCAGGATCATGACAACGCACGGGCAGCGGCCCAGCAGGCCAACGCCGATGTGGCTGCCAACAAGGCCGCCGTCCAGCGGGCAAAACTGAACCTGGGCTATGCCACCGTGACCGCGCCGATTTCCGGGCGCATTGGCCGGGCGCTGGTTACCGAAGGTGCACTGGTTGGCCAGGGCGAGGTCACGCCAATGGCGCGCATCCAGCAACTGAACCCGATCCATGTCGACCTCACCCAGTCCACCCGCGACCTGGACAACCTGCGTGAAGCTTTCCGCGCTGGCGAATTGCAACAAGTTGGCAAGCAACAGGCCAGGGCCACCCTGATTCGTGACAATGGCAGTCTCTACCCGTTGCCGGGCAAGCTGCTGTTCACCGACGTCACCGTGGACCCGAGCACCGGGCAGATCATTCTGCGCAGCGAGTTCCCCAACCCGGACTACGACCTGTTGCCCGGCAGCTTTGTGCGGGTACGCCTGGAACAGGCCGTCAACAAGGAAGGCATCAGCGTGCCGCAACGGGCAATCCTGCGCGACAGCGCCGGCATCGCCCAGGTGCTGCTGATCGATGCCGACAACCGCGTGCAGCTGCAACCGGTACAACTGGGCGGCGCGCAAAATGATCGCTGGGCGGTCACGTCGGGGCTCAAGGCCGGTGACCGGATTGTCACTGAAGGCCTGCAACACGCCCGCCCGGGCGAACAAGTACAAATAGATGACCCGACACTTCCTCTCGCACACTCCACGGATCGGTGAGCATGCCGCAGTTCTTTATCGACCGCCCGGTCTTTGCCTGGGTCGTTGCGTTGTTCATTATGCTGGCGGGGGCTTTGGCCATCCCGCAGCTGCCCGTCGCCAAATACCCCGATGTGGCACCGCCGCAGGTCGAGGTGTACGCGATTTATCCCGGCGCCTCGGCACAAACCCTGGACGAAAGCGTAGTCAGCCTGATCGAGCAGGAGCTCAACGGTACCGACGGCCTGCTCTATTTCGAATCCCAAAGCAGCCTGGGCAGTGCCAGCATTACCGCGACGTTCAAGCCCGGCACTGACCCGGAAATGGCCCAGGTGGATGTCCAGAACCGCCTTAAAGCGGTGGAGTCACGCCTGCCCCAGGCGGTTATCCAGCAAGGCTTGCAGGTGGAGAAGATCTCCTCGGGCTTTCTGATGCTGGTGACCCTGACCGCCGACAGCACCAGCACGCTGGACGAGGTCGCGCTAAGCGACTACCTGGCGCGCAACGTGATGAACGAGGTCAAGCGTATCGACGGCGTCGGCAAGGCCCAGCTGTATGGTGCCGAACGGGCCATGCGCATCTGGATCGACCCGCAGAAGCTGATCGGCTTCAACCTGACCCCGGCGGATGTCAACCAGGCCATTGCCAGCCAGAACGCCCAGGTATCAGCAGGCAGCATCGGCGACTTGCCGGGGCGTTCCACCCAGGAGATCACCGCGACCGTACTGGTCAAGGGCCAGCTCTCAACCCCGCAAGAGTTTGCCGATATTGTTCTGCGTGCCAACCCGGACGGTTCAACCGTGCGCGTCAGCGATGTGGCCCGGGTTGAGATCGGCAGCCAGGAATACCAGTACGGCACCCGCTTGAACGGCAAGTCGGCCAGCGCCTTCAGCGTCAAGCTGGCCCCGGAAGCCAACGCGTTGAATACCGGCAACCTGATTCGCGCCAAGATGGACGAGCTCAGCCGCTACTTCCCGGCCGGTGTCGAGTACACCATCCCCTATGACACCACGCCCTTTGTCAAAGTCTCGATTACCAAGGTCATCTACACCCTGGTCGAAGCCATGGTGCTGGTGTTTCTGGTGATGTACCTGTTCTTGCAGAACATTCGCTACACCCTGATCCCGACCCTGGTGGTGCCGGTGGCGCTGATGGGCACGTTCGCCACGATGCTGGTGCTGGGATTCTCGATCAACGTCCTGACCATGTTCGGCATGGTGTTGGCCATCGGTATTCTGGTGGACGATGCCATTGTGGTGGTGGAGAACGTCGAGCGGATCATGGTCAGCGAGGGGTTGTCGCCCCGCGAGGCCACACGCAAGGCGATGACCCAGATCAGCGGCGCGATTGTCGGCATCACCCTGGTGCTGGTGGCCGTGTTTATTCCGATGGCATTCATGCCGGGCTCGGTGGGGGTTATTTACCAGCAGTTCTCGCTGTCGATGGCGACCTCGATTCTGTTCTCGGCATTTCTGGCCCTGTCATTGACCCCGGCGCTGTGCGCAACCCTGCTCAAGCCGATAGCCAAGGGCGAGCATCACGCCAAGGGCGGGTTTTTTGGCTGGTTCAACCGCAAGTTCGAGCACCTGAGCGCAGGTTATGAAAACTGGGTGGTGCATCTGATCAAGCGCAGCGGCCGCTATCTGCTGCTATATGGTGCTTTGCTGGTGGTTCTGGTGTTGTGCTTTGCTCGCCTGCCCTCGTCTTTTTTACCGGTCGAGGATCAGGGTTACATCATCACCGATATCCAGTTGCCACCCGGTGCCAGCCAGAACCGCACAATCAACGTGGTCGAGCAGATCGAGGCCCACAACGCCAGCGAGACCGGCGTGGGCAACACCACGATGATTCTGGGTTTCAGCTTCTCGGGCAGCGGGCAAAACGCGGCACTGGCCTTCACCACCCTGAAGGACTGGTCGCAACGCGGCGCCAAAGACTCGGCGTCTGCCATCGCCGATCGGGCCAACGCTGCCTTCAGTGAAATCAAGGACGCGATTGCCTTTGCCATCTTGCCACCCCCGGTCAGCGGCCTGGGTACGTCCAGTGGTTTTGAGTTCCGCCTGCAAGACCGCGGCGGGGTCGGTTATGACGCCTTGATGCAAGCCCGCAGCGAACTGCTGGCACTGGCGGAAAAAAGCCCGGTGCTGGCCAATGTCCGCGAAGAAGCACTGGCAGAGAGCCCGCAAGTGCAGCTGGAGGTCGATCGCAAGCGCGCCAATGCGCTGGGCATCTCCTTTGCAGACATCGGCGCAGTGCTGTCTACCGCCGTAGGGTCGGCCTATATCAACGATTTTCCGAACCAGGGGCGCATGCAGCGGGTCGTGGTGCAGGCTGAAGGCGACCAGCGCAGCCAGGTCGAAGACTTGCTGAAAATCAATGTGCGCAACGACCAGGGCAAGATGGTACCGCTCTCGGCCTTTGTCGAGGCCCGCTGGATCCAGGGGCCATCGCAGTTGACCCGCTACAACGGTTACCCGGCGATCAGCATCTCCGGCGAGTCGGCTGCCGGCCACAGCACCGGCGAGGCGATGGTAGAAGTGCAGCGTCTGGTCGACCAGTTGCCTGCAGGTCTGGGTCTGGAATGGACCGGCCTGTCCTTGCAGGAGCAGGTTTCCGGGGCGCAGGCACCGGTTCTGCTGGCCTTGTCGCTGCTGATCGTGTTCCTGTGCCTGGCAGCGTTGTACGAGAGCTGGTCGATACCGACTGCGGTTTTGCTCGTAGTGCCATTGGGCGTCCTGGGCGCCGTGCTGGCAGTCACGCTGCGCGGGATGCCCAATGACGTATTCTTCAAAGTAGGCCTGATTACGATTATTGGTTTGTCCGCGAAGAACGCCATCTTGATCATCGAGTTTGCCAAGACGCTGTACGACGAAGGCCATGATCTGGTGGACGCTACCGTGCAAGCCGCCCGCCTTCGTCTACGGCCGATTGTCATGACATCGCTGGCGTTTATCCTCGGTGTAGTGCCACTGGCCATTGCCACGGGGGCCAGCTCGGCCAGCCAGCAGGCCATCGGTACGGGGGTGATTGGCGGCATGATCGTCGCCACCCTGGCAGTGGTATTTGTGCCAGTATTCTTCGTTGTTGTAATGAAACTGACAAGAAGTAAACCTCGTCAGCGTTAAGCCAGCGCGCTGCGTGCTAAGGTGCTGTATTAACTGGTAACAGGGATTGTTTATGCCGCACCTTGCCCGCACCCATCCTCGCCTTACTGTCGCCACCCTGATCGGGGTGGCAGTAGGCATCTTTGCTCCAGCCTCCACTCTGACCAGCAAATTCCTGCTGGGCTGGAATGCCGGTGTCTGGCTGTATCTGGCAATGACGCTCTGGCTGGTGATCCGTTCCAAAGCCAGTGACGTGAAAAGTACAGCCGAAGTGGAAGATGAAAACGCCAGTATGGTGTTGATCACCGTGTGCATTGCTTCGATTGCCAGTCTGGCTGCCGTTACCCTTGAACTGTCAGGCAGCAAGCTCAGCGATGACGATCGCCTGATGCATTACGGTTTTACCGGGCTGACGGTGGTGGGTTCGTGGTTGATGATCGGGGTGATTTTCAGCCTGCATTACGCGAGACTGTTCTATAACAACGAAGGAACCGAGCCGGCGTTGCGCTTCCCTGAAGGGGAACTGAACCCGGACTACTGGGACTTTATGTACTTCTCTTTCACCCTCAGTGTTGCGGTACAAACAGCTGATGTGAGTATCGCTACCCGAGAAATGCGCAAGGCGGTGCTGGGGCATTCACTGCTGGGGTTTTTGTTCAACACGGCCGTGCTGGGGTTTTCGATCAATATTGCGGCGGGATTGTTTTAACCGGGCAGTTCAAAGCCCCCCTCCCTTTGGGAGAGGGGCTTTTAGTCAGCAACTCTGTTAGTCAGCGCTCAATACGCCACGACGTACCTGGTCGCGCTCGATGGATTCGAACAACGCTTTAAAGTTGCCCTCACCAAAACCGTCATCACCCTTACGCTGAATAAACTCAAAGAACACCGGCCCCATCAGGGTTTCCGAGAAGATCTGCAGCAGCAGACGCTTGTCATCCGAGTCAGAGGAACCGTCCAGCAATATGCCACGCGATTGCAGGGCTTCAACCGGCTCGCCGTGATTCGGCAGACGCCCTTCCAGCATTTCGTAGTAGGTCTCAGGCGGTGCCGTCATAAAGCGCATGCCGATTTTTTTCAGGGCGTCCCAGGTTTTGATCAAGTCATCGCTGAGGAAAGCCACGTGCTGAATGCCTTCGCCATTGAACTGCATCAGGAATTCTTCGATCTGGCCTGCGCCCTTGGACGACTCTTCGTTCAAGGGAATGCGGATCATGCCGTCCGGAGCGGTCATGGCCTTGGAAGTGAGGCCGGTGTATTCGCCCTTGATGTCGAAATAACGAATTTCACGGAAGTTGAACAGCTTCTCGTAGAAGTTGGCCCAGTAAGCCATACGCCCGCGATACACGTTATGGGTCAGGTGATCGATGATCTTGAGCCCGGCACCTACCGGGTGGCGGTCTACACCTTCGATAAAGACAAAGTCGATATCGTAAATCGAACTGCCTTCACCGTAACGATCAATCAGATACAGCGGCGCGCCGCCAATGCCTTTAATGGCTGGCAGGTTCAGCTCCATTGGCCCTGTAGGGATATGCACTGGTTGTGCGCCAAGTTCCAGCGCGCGGTTGTAGGCTTGTTGCGCATTGCGCACGCGAAAAGCCATGCCACAAACCGAAGGACCGTGTTCCGCCGCGAAGTAGGACGCAACACTGTGGGGCTCATTGTTGAGGATCAGATTGATATCGCCCTGGCGATACAAGTGCACGTCCTTGGAGCGATGGGTTGCTACCTTGGTGAAGCCCATGATTTCAAATACAGGCTCAAGGGTATTGGGTACAGGGGACGCGAATTCGATGAATTCAAAGCCCATCAGGCCCATCGGGTTTTCGTATAGATCAGCCATTTTTGGCGCCTCATCATGGTCATTTTTAGAATTAACAGAGGTTATTTGCTAAGAATGCGGATGCTGGCAGGAGGCGCACAGGAGATCCCGCGTACACTGCGCGCGAGAAAATCACCGTAGATCAATTGCAACCCGAATCGCTTCATTTCGATCCATCTCTTACGCGGTAGGGCTTCTGCTCGCAGAAGTCGTTATTCTTGTATGCGTAAGCCGATTCTACATGGCGTAATCATATTTGTCCTACGCCATATGAAATTGCCCTGTGTGCGGCGCATGCCTTTACTATTGTTCTGTCAGTTTGCACCCAAGCCATCCCCACGCGTTACCAGGATCCTGCATGCCACTCACTCTGAAGCTGAGCCGAAAATGGACTGATCGCTACGCCCTGATTGTACTTAGCGGCTTGTTGCCAGTAGTACTGGGGGTTCTGATCATTGTCTGGCAGGCCAACCGGTCACTCAAACAGGAGACCACACAAACCGCCCAAGAGGCAGTGCGTCAGTTTGACTTGATGCTCGACAATGCAAAGCTTGCTGCCGATGTCGTCTTGCCGCTGGCAGGCCAGGACTGCGAGCACGTTGAACTGGCCTTGCGCGATCAGGTCACGCGCCGACCCTTCGTGCGTTCGGTTAACCTGGTGTGGGACAACCAGATTTACTGCACTTCTTTATTTGGCAATTTCAAAGAAGCCGTAACCCCCGAAAACTATGCGGGTGGTGTGTTGTGGCTGATGCCAGGCACGCTGGTGACACCCAATGACCCCGTCCTGGTTTATCGGCAAAACCAGGAAAAGCGCGGCGTGCTGATCAGCCTGTACGGTTTTCATCTGGTTAACGTTTTAGGGCTGATCAATCAGAAAACCCAATTACTGATAGAAGTTGGCAATGTATGGATTGATCGCTATGGCCTGGTGCGCAACACACCGTCACCTCATCTGCCCGTAGCTCAAGCAACAGTACCTTCAACTGATTACCCCTACCGCGTAGTCGCCGGGTTTAATGAGGGTGAAATCTGGCGCTATGTCGCCTCGCAATACCCGGGCTTGATGGCTTTATTTATGTTCCTCGGGGTTATTTCTGCGGCGACAGTTCATCAACTCAAAAAACGCGCCACCTCCCCCACCCATGAACTGCAGCGAGCCCTGGACGCTGCCGAATTTATTCCTTACTTGCAGCCGGTTGTAAGGGGCGACACCAAACAATGGGCCGGCGCCGAAGTATTGATGCGCTGGCAACACCCTAAAGAAGGGCTGGTTCGTCCCGATCTGTTTATCCCGTTCGCAGAACATTCGGGATTGATTGTGCCGATGACGCGCTCGCTGATGGAACAAACCGCACTCTTGCTGGCCCCTCATGCCAATAGCATGGAGCGCGGGTTTCACCTGGCATTCAATATTACCGCTCATCATTGCCAGAATCTCGAGTTGGTAGAGGACTGCCGGCGCTTTCTCGAAGCGTTCCCGCCAGGGCATATCAATCTTGTACTGGAACTTACCGAGCGCGAGTTGATCGTACCGAGCACCACAACCCATCAATTGTTTAGCCAGTTGCACGCACTGGGGGTCATGATTGCCATTGATGACTTTGGCACCGGCCATTCCAGCTTGAGTTACTTGCGCGAGTTCAACGTTGATTACTTGAAAATCGATCAGAGCTTTGTCGCCATGATCGGCGCCGATGCATTATCCGGGCATATTCTGGAGAGCATTATTGAACTAAGCGCCAAGCTGGACCTGGGCATTGTCGCCGAAGGCGTAGAAACACAAGAGCAAAGCCAGTACCTGGCCGACCATGGGGTTGATTTTTTGCAGGGCTATTTATTTGCCCGGCCAATGCAACCGGTCGACTTTATCCGGGCTTTGCAGGCACAGTTAACGACCACTTAATAATAAACAGCCGTGCAGTTTAAAAACTTTTTTCAAACTGCCCCGCGCGGGACTTGGCAGCACAAGAATTAACAACTACAATTTTTTTGTCGCGACACGAACTTTAAATGATTGCATCAACAGGCGTGCCGACCAGGAGCAACCCCCTTGGACGCACGCACTGTAAATCTTGTGTATTCCAAACCAAACATCATTAATTCGCCTCGGTCACGTACCACCGAAGCTGTGAATGGAGTAATGACTTTGTCTAGACTTGCTGAGTTTCGCGCTGCTGAAAAAGCGCTACAAGAACAGCTGGCTCAATTGGAAGCCTTGAAAAATGATGCCGGACTTAAAAAAGAAATCGAGTTCGAAGAAAAACTTCAAGCCTTGATGAAAACCTACGGTAAAAATCTTCGGGACATCATCGCCATCCTTGACCCCAACCCTGCGGCGTCAAAAGGGGCATCTGCGCCCAAGCAGCGCAAGGCGCGGGTGCTTAAGGTCTATCAGAATCCGCACACCGGCGAGCTGATAGAAACCAAAGGCGGCAACCACCGCGGTTTGAAAGCCTGGAAAGAAGAATACGGCGCAGCCACCGTGGATACCTGGCTTCGTGCATAAAGCCCGTGCACACTCTAAGCCCTGCCTGTGCAGGGCTTTTTTATCCGCACAACTTTTAAAGCTGTTTAACTAAAAGGTTCAACTTGATTCAACTTTGCTTAATCTTGGGCGGATGTTTAATGCACCACATGAAGGTGCCAGCCAGAAAAGGCACTGCCCACTTCCGTCGTTGAATATGCCTGCATCAATAACTGCCCCGCCCGTGCGCCAACACTCAACTGACTACGGCTAAAACAGTAATACCGAGTAGGAATTATCCTGTTGTGACATCCATGCGTCCAAAAGACCGTGAACACGCCGGCGCTTCACAATTTTTTCACATCGCGGGTCACAGGATAGAGGCTGCTAAAGGACTAGCGCCCCATGCCCGCTTCGGCGGGCTTCTTTTTGCCCGTGATTTGCCCCGCAACCCAACTGCCTCCCTGCCGCAGACCGCTTGCGCCCTGAAAACGGGTTTGGCGCCAGACGTCACATTCCGTATCATTCGCCCATCACGCTCAACGTAGCGACCGATCACCTATGCCTTATTTTCGGAGGGTTCATGAGCCTGCAAGACCTGAACAACATTCCCGGCGTCACTGCTTCCCCGGATAGCGCAACGCACAACTTCGTTTTCAACCACACCATGCTGCGCGTCAAGAACATCGAGAAATCCCTGGATTTCTATACCCGCGTCCTGGGTTTCTCGCTGGTTGAGAAGCGCGACTTCCCTGAAGCCGAGTTCAGCCTGTACTTTCTGGCCCTGGTGGACAAGGCGCAGATCCCGGCAGACGACGCAGCCCGTACACTGTGGATGAAGTCCATCCCCGGCATCCTGGAGCTGACCCATAACCACGGTTCAGAAACCGATGACAGCGTGGTCTACCACAACGGCAACACCGACCCGCGCGGCTTTGGCCATATCTGCATTTCGGTACCGGATATTCGTGCTGCCTGCGAGCGCTTTGAAGCTCTGAATGTGGACTTCCAGAAGCGCCTGAACGATGGGCGCATGAAATCCCTGGCATTCGTCAAGGACCCGGACGGTTACTGGGTCGAAATCATCCAGCCACAACCGATGTAAAAATCGAACGAAAAAAAACCCCATGACTGCTCATGGGGTTTTTTGTTTGCGCCCGGTTATTCCGGCGCTGAAGAACGGATCAAGTGATCAAAGGCGCTCAGTGAGGCTTTGGCGCCCTCGCCCACTGCAATCACGATCTGCTTGTATGGCACGGTGGTCACGTCACCGGCGGCAAAAATGCCGGGGATCGAGGTTTCACCGCGGGCATCGACAACGATCTCGCCGCGGGGCGAAAGCTCGACAGTACCCTTGAGCCAGTCAGTGTTTGGCAACAGGCCGATCTGTACAAAGATCCCTTCCAGTTCGACCGTATGAACTTCACCGGACTGACGATCCTTGTAGCGCAGGCCGTTCACTTTCTGGCCGTCACCGGTGACCTCGGTGGTCTGTGCATTGGTGATGACCTTCACGTTTGGCAAACTGTGCAGCTTGCGTTGCAACACGGCATCGGCACGCAGTTTGGTATCGAACTCCAGCAGGGTGACATGCGCCACAATACCCGCCAGGTCAATGGCTGCTTCGACGCCAGAGTTGCCGCCGCCGATTACCGCGACGCGCTTGCCCTTGAACAGCGGACCGTCGCAGTGCGGGCAGTAAGCCACGCCACGGCTACGGTATTCCTGCTCGCCGGGCACGTTCATTTCACGCCAGCGCGCACCGGTGGCCAGAATTACGGTCTTGGCCTTGAGCGAAGCGCCGCTGGCAAACTTCACCTCGTGCAACTCACCTGCCTTGCCGGCAATCAGCTTGTCGGCACGCTGCAGGTTCATGATATCGACGTCGTATTGCTTGACGTGCTCCTCAAGTGCAGTGGCGAGCTTTGGCCCTTCAGTTTCCTGAACCGAGATAAAGTTCTCGATGGCCATGGTGTCCAGCACCTGACCGCCGAAGCGCTCGGCAGCCACACCAGTACGGATGCCTTTGCGGGCAGCATAGATCGCCGCGGCAGCACCGGCCGGGCCGCCGCCGATCACCAGCACGTCAAAAGCTTCCTTGGCGCTGATTTTTTCGGCCTGACGCTCAATTGCACTGGTGTCCAGCTTGCCCAGAATCTCTTCCAGGCCCATGCGGCCCTGACCAAAGTTGACACCGTTAAGGTAAACGCTGGGTACCGCCATCACTTGACGCTCGGTCACTTCGTCCTGGAACAGGGCACCGTCAATCGCCACATGGTGAATGTTCGGGTTAAGCACTGCCATCAGGTTCAGCGCCTGCACAACGTCAGGGCAGTTCTGGCAGGACAGCGAGAAATAGGTCTCGAAGTTGAACTCGCCTTTAAGGGAGCGAATCTGTTCAATTACTTCGGCACTGGCTTTCGATGGGTGGCCGCCTACTTGCAGCAAGGCCAACACCAGCGAAGTAAATTCGTGGCCCATCGGAATGCCTGCAAAACGCAGGCTGATATCGCCGCCCGGGCGGTTCAGCGAAAACGAAGGCTTGCGCACATCGTTACCGTTATCCAGCAGGGTGATCATGCTGGAAAGGCTGGCGATTTCTTTTAACAGGTCATGCATTTCACGGGATTTCGCACCGTCGTCGAGAGAGGCAACAATCTCGATCGGCTGCGTGACCCGCTCCAGGTATGACTTCAACTGAGCTTTTAGATTGGCGTCCAACATACGGGCGATCTCCTTTGAACATGAATTTTTTACAAAAAAACGCCCGAGCGAATCTCGCCCGGGCGTTTTGAGGGCGATGCGGCTTACAACTCAGGTGCGGATCACCGCCCTTGGCTGGTTCACGGCCTTAGATCTTGCCAACCAGGTCCAGCGATGGAGCCAAGGTGGACTCACCTTCTTTCCATTTGGCAGGGCACACTTCGCCCGGGTGAGCAGCAACGTACTGAGCGGCCTTGATTTTGCGCAGCAGCTCGGAAGCGTCACGGCCAACACCGCCATCGTTCAGCTCGACGATCTTGATCTGACCTTCAGGGTTGATCACGAAAGTGCCGCGATCAGCCAGGCCTGCTTCTTCGATCAGTACGTCGAAGTTGCGGGAGATGGTCAGCGTAGGGTCGCCGATCATGGTGTACTGGATTTTGCCGATGGCTGGCGAAGTGTTGTGCCAGGCAGCGTGGGCAAAGTGGGTGTCAGTCGACACGCTGTAGATTTCCACGCCGAGTTTTTTGAACTCTTCGTAGTTGTCAGCCAGGTCTTCCAGTTCGGTTGGGCAAACGAAGGTGAAGTCGGCCGGGTAGAAGAACACCACCGACCACTTGCCTTTCAGGTCAGCGTCCGACACTTCCACGAAGCTGCCGTTTTTGTAGGCAGTTGCTTTGAATGGTTTAACTTGGCTGTTGATGATAGGCATCGTTGACTCTCCGTCAGGGTTGAAAAGTTGATGGGGTGAATCCTAACAACACATTTCGTATCTGGCTCATTGGCAAAGCTGATGCTGACGATTGGTTTTAGCTATCAGGCGTACCTATAAATAGCCGAAAACTAAATATGATCCACCTGAACAGGTTTCAACTTGATGTCGATCAGTTGCCGATGTTTTTTTGCGCGGTGATGCTCATCCCGGTAAACGGGGTGGCTTCAACATAGCGCATGGCTGACTTTATGTCTTTCCAGCCGACGTAATTCATCAGTGACTTCAAGTCCCAGCCACTTTGATGGGCCCATGTCGCAAAACCGCGACGCAGGGAGTGACTGGTGTATTGCTCGGCCGCAATGCCCGCACGCTCCAGCGCCTGGCGCAGCAACGGGATCACACTGTTGGCGTGCAAGCCCTCCTCCCCCAGGTTGCCCCAGCGATCGATTCCGCGGAACACCGGGCCGCGGACCAACGCCGCGGTATTGAGCCATTCGATATAGGCGCGCACCGGGCACAGTCGCAGCAGGGCCGGGGTCTGAAAGGTTTTGCCGAGGTTGTCGCGGTCACTTTTGCTGCGTGGCAGATACAAGGTAATGCCTGCCCCCTCTACAGCCTGTACATGCTCGACTTGCAGGCGGCACAACTCATCACTGCGGAATCCGCGCCAGAAACCGAGCAGGATCAGGGCGGCGTCACGCCTTGCGCGCAGCAGCCCCGGCTGATCACCACTGGCTTGCGCCGCCAGGGCCTCAGCCTCCAACCACTCGACCACCTGTTCAAGATGCTGCAATTGCAGCGGTGCCGCCTGCTTCTCCTGCACGGGATGCAGTGCCCGAATGCCCTTGAATACCTTGCGCACCATCGGCGCCTTGGTCGGGTCGGCAAACCCCTGACTGTTGTGCCACTGGGCAATCGCTGACAGGCGCAGCTTGAGGGTGTTGATCGACAATTGCCCGGCATGAGCCACCAGATAACGCGCCACGCTATCGCTGGTGGCCGGCAGAAACCCGCCCCAGGTCACTTCGAAGTGCTCAATGGCCGCCCGATAACTGCGGCGGGTGTTGTCGCGGGTCGCGGCGTTCAGGTAGCGATCCAGCTCGCTCATGGGCAGTTCTCTTGTGTGGCGTACCGAAAACAGGCCTTAAAAGCAGTTTTAAGGCTCTGGCACGGGATAATACCAGTATATCCCGTCTTATTTTTCATTAAATAACATCAATAAAATGTGCTAATCTAGTATGTAATTACATGATACATACCACAGTACATAATCGTAGGAGATGACCATGGCCCGTGGCGGCGTAAACAAGGCAGTGGTGCAAATTGCACGCACCGCGATCCTGGCTCGAGGCGAACACCCGAGCATTGATGCGGTACGTATCGAGATGGGCAATACCGGGTCGAAAACCACGATCCATCGCTATCTAAAGGAACTGGACGAAGTTGATTCGCGCCGCGGCGTGCCTCGTGAGCAAATCGATGATGAGCTGACTGAGCTGGTTGCCCGCCTCGCCCAGCGCCTGCAGGAGCAGGCACAAGAGCCCATTGACCGGGCTCAGGCGCATTACGAACAGCTCAAAGTGCAACTGCAGGCGCAGTTGAACGAAGCACAGGAGGCCCGGGCTCAGCTGGAACAGCAGCTGGAGATTCAGGGCACAGCACTGCAGCAGGAAAGCGCCAGTCTCGACGCCACCCGCTCCATGCTGCAAACCGAGCAGACCCGCAATGCCGCCCTGAACCAGGCGTGCAGCGACTTTGACCTGCGCCTCAAGGACCGTGACGAGCAGATCCGCTCGCTGGAAGAGAAGCACCTGCATGCCCGCGATGCGCTGGAGCACTATCGCAGCGCGACCAAGGAACAGCGCGAGCAGGATCAGCGCCGTCATGAAGGCCAGTTGCAGCAGGTGCAAATGGAACTGCGTCAGGCCCAGCAAAGTGCATTGGTACGCCAGGATGAAATCACCCAGCTGCATCGCGACAATGAGCGCGTACTGAGCGAGAGCCGCGCACTGGGCAAGGAACTGAACCAGGCCAATGACCTGCAGCACAAGCTGGGCAACCAGAATACGCAGCTCAACACCCAACTCAGTCAACTGCAAAGTGAACGCACCCTGCTTCAAGAGCGCCTGCGCGTAGCCACGCAGGAAAGTGAAGGCTTGAAACAGGCCCACGCACAGATCCAGGAAAGCCACGCAGCCCTTTCCTTGCGCGCCATAAAGGCTGAAACCGCACTGGAAAGCCTGCAGGAGCTAAAGAAGGATGCTGAACAAAGCGTGCTCACCAAAGACCAGTAGAACTACCTGACTCGATCCAGGCCCGCTCCCGCAAAAGCTGAATAGACACCCCCATCTTCGTTCAGCAATCGTTCAGCAAATGCAATCGATTCTTGTTTGGCAATACGTATCAGTATGTTACAAATTAGCACCCTAACTAATTTGCGACGCGGTAGCCCACCATGCTGGTTCCATTTCTGATCATGCTGCGCGAAGGGATTGAGGCCGCACTTATCGTCGGCATCATTGCCAGTTATCTCAAGCAAACAGGCCGCGGGCAGTGGATGCCCGCCGTATGGGTCGGGGTGTTTCTGGCCGCCGCCCTGTCTTTGCTGGTGGGCGGCGGGCTGGAGTTGATGAGCGCCGAGTTCCCGCAAAAACAGCAAGAACTGTTCGAAGGCATCGTCGGCCTCATTGCCGTGGGCATTCTCAGCTCAATGGTATTCTGGATGCGCAAGGTCGCGCGCTCAATCAAGCATTCGCTGCACACCTCCCTCGATCACGCCCTCGCCGGCTCCCGGCATCAAGTCACGGCACTGATTGCCATGGTCTTTTTTGCCGTCGCCCGGGAAGGGCTTGAAACCGTATTTTTCCTGTTAGCCGTCTTCCAGCAAAGCGAAGGCCCCGCCGCACCCCTGGGCGCCCTGCTCGGCCTGCTGCTGGCCATCGGCGTCGGCTTTGCCATTTACAGCGGCAGCATGCGCCTGAACCTGGGGCTGTTTTTCCGCTGGACCGGCCTGTTTATTCTGGTGGTCGCTGCGGGCATCCTGGCCAACTCGGTACAGGCCCTGCACGAGGCAGGCCTGTGGAACCACTGGCAAGACGTGGTCTTTGATATCAGCGCCCACTTGCCGATGGATGGCCCGCTAGGCTCCGTACTGGCTGGCATGTTCGGCTATCAGGACGCCCCCACCGTCAGCGTGCTCGGTGCGTATGTGATTTATCTGGTCGTCACGCTGGTGATGTTCTTTCACCCGCCGGCGCCCGCCAAAACCGCACACCCTTCTTCAGTAACAAACCCATAAGGTCAAGCATGCCAACCCCTGCAAGCGGTACACCCCCACGCGCTCTGCGCTGGGCGGTGGCCGGCTCGGTGATCGTGATGATCGCAGCCGGCGGGTTGTTCTACTACGCCTCGCAACTGGCCGCGGCCAAGCGCAAGGCTCACGGCACTGAAATAACCGTGACCATCCACCCGCATAGCTGCGAACCCGACGCCCTGACTGTACCGGCCGGCTTCAACAGCTTTCGCATTATCAATGCCTCCGAGCGCGCGGTGGAGTGGGAAATTCTCGACGGCGTGCTGGTGGTCGAAGAGCGGGAAAACATTGCCCCGGGCCTGAGCCAGGTGATCAACGCGACACTCGCTCCCGGCGATTACGCCATCACCTGCGGTCTGCTCAGCAACCCCCGCGGCACCCTGCATGTGACGCCCACTGCAGCGTCCGAAGCCAGCGCCAATGCCAGGCCTACGATGGTGGCCTTTGTTGGGCCGTTGTCAGAGTTTCGGGTTTACCTGAGCCAACAGGGCAGCGCCCTGACCAGGGCTGTCGATGCCCTGTCGCAAGCCATTAGCGCCGGTGATCTGGAGCAGGCGCAGGCTCTGTACACCCCCGCACGCGAGGCCTATCAACGCCTGGCGCCGGCAGCGCAACGCCTTGCCGAGCTGGACAACGCCATCAATGCTAGCGCCGACTATTTCGAAAAGCGCGAGCAGGATCCGGGGTTTACCGGTTTCCACCGCCTGGAATACGGCCTGTTTGACCAGCGCAGCACTCAAGGCCTGGCGCCGATTGTCCAGCAGCTGCAAGCCAATAGCCTGCTGCTCAAGCAACAGTTGCTTGCCCAATCGTTGCCCCCCGAACAACTGGTCAGCATCGTCGCCCGCACCCTGCACAACCTGGCGGATAACCGCGCCAACAGCGGCGAAGAGGAGCGCTACAGCCATATTGACCTCAATGGCTTTGCCGCCAACCTTGAGGCTGCGCACAAAGTGGTTGATCTGCTGCGCCCTTTGCTGCTCAAGAAAAATGCCGACCTGCTGCACACCATAGACGGTGCCAGCAGCGCGCTGGATGCCGAACTCAATGGCCTGAAAACCCCGCAGGGCTACCGCACCTACGACACCGTCAGCGCCCCGCAGCGCCAACAAATCAGCAACAAGGCCAAGGTTATGGCCGATGCACTCGATGGAATCGATCCCGCCCTCGGCCTTAGCGGCCTGTAATTGCAGACGAGACGTACATGAGCGATTCACCACACACCCCGAACGAGTTCAACCTGCAACGCCGGCGCATCCTGATGGGCATGGGGGTCGCCGGGGCGGCACTGGCTGGCGGCGCCCTGAGCTGTCCGGCCATGGCCGCCGCCAACCCGGCCAATGCTCAAGTCACCCAGGCGCCGAGCAGCGACAAGACCCAGGATCATCACGACTTTCACGGCCAGCACCAAAATGGCATTGTCACCCCGCGCCCGGCCGCCGGTATGCTGGTGGCCTTTGATGTACTGGCCACGGACCGCGAAGGTCTCGAACGCCTGCTGCGCACCCTGAATGAGCGCATCGCCTTCCTGATGAAAGGCGGCCCGGTCGCCCAGGTCGATCCCAAGCTGCCGCCAGTGGACTCGGGCATTCTCGGCCCGGTGGTCAGCCCCGACAACCTGACCATTACCGTGT
Source organism: Pseudomonas bubulae (assembly GCF_037023725.1). Lineage (NCBI taxonomy): Bacteria > Pseudomonadati > Pseudomonadota > Gammaproteobacteria > Pseudomonadales > Pseudomonadaceae > Pseudomonas > Pseudomonas bubulae. Next base: position 3,217,871 of record NZ_CP146077.1, on the reverse strand, counting down.
CCGTGGGCGAATCCCTGTTCGATGAGCGTTTTGCCCTGGCCAAGATCAAACCCAAACACCTGAGCCGCATGCAGGGCTTCCCCAACGATGCCCTGGACCCGGCCCAGTGCCACGGCGACTTGAGCCTGCAGTTTTGCGCCAATACCGCCGACACCAATATCCACGCCCTGCGTGACATTGTGAAAAACCTGCCCGACTTGCTGCTGGTGCGCTGGAAGCAGGAAGGCACCGTGCCGCCGCAAGCACCGGTCAAGCCCGGCGAGCCGGCGCAAAGTGCGCGCAACTTCCTGGGCTTTCGTGATGGCTCGGCCAACCCCGACTCCAACGACAACACAGCGATGAACCAGATTGTCTGGGTCCAGCCCGACAGTGGCGAGCCGCAGTGGGCGGTCAACGGCAGCTATCAGGCAGTGCGCATCATCCGCAATTTCGTCGAACGCTGGGACCGTACCCCCCTGCAGGAGCAGGAAAGCATTTTCGGCCGCAACAAGGCCAGCGGCGCGCCCATGGACGGTGCCCGGGAGACCGATGTGCCGGATTACAGCAAGGACCCCCACGGCAAGATCACCAAACTTGACGCCCACATCCGTCTGGCCAATCCGCGTACCGCGCAGACACGCAACAGCCTGATTTTACGCCGGCCGTTCAACTACTCCAATGGCGTCAACAAGAACGGCCAGCTGGACATGGGCTTGCTGTTCATCTGCTACCAGCGCGACCTGGAACAGGGCTTTATCGCCGTGCAAACCCGGCTCAACGGTGAACCCCTGGAGGAGTACCTCAAGCCTGTGGGCGGCGGATACTTCTTCACCCTGCCGGGCGTGCGCGACGAACAGGATTTTATCGGCCGCTCGCTGCTCGATGCTGCTACACGCACCTGAACCTCAACCCACCGGAAAAAGTCCCATGAAGAAGACCCCGCTCGCACTGTTCCTGGCCCTGGGCTTGCTCCACACCCCTCTGTCGGCGCTCGCTGCAACCGCGCCACTGGATTTGGTGCAACCCGTGTCCGACTACAAGATCTACGTCACCGAGCAGCTGGATGAGCTGGCCAGCAACACGCAAAAATTCACCGATGCCGTGAAAAAGGGTGACCTGGTCACGGCCAAAAAACTCTACGCCCCGACCCGCGTTTACTACGAGTCGATTGAGCCGATTGCCGAACTGTTCAGCGACCTGGACGCCTCGATCGATTCACGCGTAGATGATCACGAAAAAGGCGTCACTGCGCCTGACTTCACCGGTTTTCACCGCATCGAGTACAGCCTGTTTGCCGAGAACAGTACCCAGGGGCTCGGCACGCTCGCAGACGGCCTGAATAACGACGTCAAGGACCTGCAGACCCGCGTTGCCGGGCTGACCTTCCCGCCGGAAAAAGTCGTCGGCGGTGCTGCAGCATTGATGGAAGAAGTGGCCGCCACCAAAATTTCCGGCGAAGAAGACCGCTATAGCCACACCGACCTGTATGACTTCCAGGGCAACGTGGACGGCGCGAAAAAGATCTTCGATCTGTTCCGTGCGCAAATAGAACAGAGCGACAAGGCCTTTGCTGCCAAGGTCGACAAGAACTTCGCCACGGTGAACAGCATCCTGGCCAAGTACAAAACTGCTGACGGCGGCTTTGAGACCTATGACAAGGTCAGGGAAAACGACCGCAAGGCCCTCATCGGGCCAGTCAACACCCTGGCCGAAGATCTGTCGACCCTGCGCGGCAAGCTGGGTTTGAACTGATTCAAGGTTTCTCGCAGCGCCAACCGATGTGACTCACGTCACATATCCGCAGGTTGGCGCTGGGCTTTGCCTGCGCACTTGTTACTCATTAGTCATAAAAGCTGTGCTGAATCACTGTTCAAAATCGTTCAATCAATGTAAGAATCTTCCTGTTTAAGAAAAGTACTACTGTCAAGTCAGACAATGCTTGGGCGCTGTAAATACTTTCCTGAATAGCACCTGTCTAGCGTTTAGATAGGATGCACTGTTGACCCAACTTTTATAGGTTTTTCACAAGGACGCGTTTAACGTATGCAACAGCAACGAAAGCAATGCCCCAAGACTTTGCAACAAAATCATGTAGATAACGCTTTAGAACGACTTTACCTTTGTTAGAAACAGGCTTTACTCGTAAAGGGCCCGGATCTTTAACGCGCCCTGAGTTTGGTCGACAAAGACATGTCGTCTTGTGCCATTGAAACTGACTGGAACGAATACTTTGAAACCCTACCCAATCCAGTGTGTGTCGATCGTCATTCCGGTCTACAACGAAGAAGAAAGTCTGCCCGAGCTCTTGCGTCGCACAGAAGCCGCCTGCGCACAACTGAGCCAGGCCTATGAAATCGTACTGGTCGACGACGGCAGCCGGGACAAATCGGCGCAAATTCTCGAAGACGCTGCCGCACGTGAAGGCAGCCCCGTCGTTGCGGTTATTCTCAATCGCAACTACGGCCAGCATGCTGCAATCATGGCCGGCTTTGAGCACTCCAAGGGCGATGTGGTGATCACGCTGGATGCCGACCTGCAAAACCCGCCGGAAGAAATTCCGCGCCTGGTGGCACAGGCTGCTCTTGGGTACGACGTGGTCGGTACGGTACGCAACAACCGTCAGGACTCCGCCTGGCGCCGCTGGCCTTCACGGCTGATCAACCTGGCCGTACAACGCTCCACCGGGGTTGCCATGAGCGACTATGGTTGCATGCTGCGCGCCTACCGTCGCAGCATCGTCGACGCCATGCTCGCCTGCCGCGAACGCAGCACCTTTATCCCGATCCTGGCCAACAGCTTTGCCCGCCACACCACCGAGGTACTGGTCGAGCACGCCGAGCGCGAGCACGGTGATTCCAAGTACAGCGCCATGCGCCTGATCAACCTGATGTTCGACCTGATCACCTGCATGACGACCACGCCCCTGCGCCTGCTGAGCATCATCGGTTTCAGCATGGCAGCACTGGGCGCGGTCTTCGCCATTGCCCTGATCATGTTGCGCCTGATCTTCGGTGCAAGCTGGGCCGGCGACGGTACTTTCGTATTGTTTGCGGTGCTCTTCGTGTTTACCGGCGGCCAATTTATCGGCATGGGCCTTCTGGGTGAATACCTGGGCCGCATGTACAGCGATGTAAGGGCACGGCCACGATTCTTCATTGAAAAAATCGTACGCGCCGACTCTGCAACGCCTTCCGTTACAACCAGCACCCCGACTTCCTCTACTTCGACACAGGTTCAATCATGAGTTTGAAAGCCGTTGTTTTCGCCTATCACGATATTGGCTGCACAGGCATCGAAGCCTTGCTCAATGCAGGCTACGAAATTGCTGCTGTATTCACCCATGCTGACGACCCCAAAGAAAACAACTTCTACGGTTCGGTTGCCCAGCTGTGTGCACGCAAAGGCATTCCGGTTCACGCTCCTGAAGACGCCAACCACCCATTGTGGATCGAGCGCATTCGCAAACTGAACGCCGACTACATCTTCTCGTTCTATTATCGCCACCTGCTGGGCGAAGAGTTGCTGGCAAGCGTCAGCAAGGGCGCCTTCAACCTGCATGGTTCCCTGCTGCCACGCTACCGTGGACGCGCACCGGCCAACTGGGTACTGGTAAACGGCGAAACCGAAACCGGCGTAACCTTGCACCGCATGGTCAAACGCGCTGACGCAGGCGATATCCTGGCCCAGCATCGTATCAGCATCGAGCGTTCGGACACGGCCCTGACCCTGCACGCCAAGCTTCGCGAAACCGCCGCCCAACTGCTGGCCGAGGCCCTGCCACTGCTGACACAAGGCAAGCTCACCGAAACCCCACAAGACGAATCCAAAGCCACTTATTTTGGTCGCCGCACCCCGGCTGACGGCTTGCTGCAATGGAACCGCCCGGCTGAAGAACTGTTCAACCTGGTACGTGCCGTGACCCAACCTTACCCGGGCGCCTTCTGCGCCGTGGGTGAGCACAAGCTGATTGTGTGGGGCGCCGAAGTGGTTGCCGGCAACCAGGGCCATGCACCTGGCCAGGTCATCAGCTGCGAGCCGCTGCGTATTGCCTGCGGCACAGACTCGCTGGTCATCACTGCCGGTCAGCGCAACGATAACGGTCTGTACCTGAGCGGCCCGCAACTGGCCCGTGAACTGGGCCTGGTCGAAGGTTCGCGCCTGCGTGGTGCTGAGTCCGGCCGCCCGGCACGCCGCACCCGCGTGCTTATCCTTGGGGTTAACGGTTTTATCGGCAACCACCTGTCCGAGCGTCTGCTACAGGACGACCGCTACGAAGTCTACGGCCTCGATATCGGCTCCGATGCTATCGATCGCCTGCGCAGCCACCCCAACTTCCACTTTGTGGAAGGCGATATCAGCATCCACACTGAATGGATCGAATACCACATCAAGAAGTGCGACGTGGTCCTGCCGCTGGTGGCCATCGCAACGCCAATCGAATACACCCGCAACCCGTTGCGCGTCTTCGAACTGGACTTCGAAGAGAACCTCAAGCTGGTGCGCTACTGCGTCAAGTACAACAAGCGCGTGATTTTCCCGTCCACGTCCGAAGTGTATGGCATGTGCCAGGACAAGAACTTCGACGAAGACACCTCCAACCTGATTGTTGGCCCGATCAACAAACAGCGCTGGATCTACTCGGTCTCCAAGCAACTGCTGGATCGCGTTATCTGGGCTTACGGTACCAAGGGCCTGAAATTCACCCTGTTCCGTCCGTTCAACTGGATGGGCCCACGCCTTGACCGCCTGGACTCGGCACGGGTTGGCAGCTCACGCGCCATCACCCAACTGATCCTGCACCTGGTGGAAGGTACCCCGATCCGTCTGGTTGACGGCGGCGAACAAAAGCGCTGCTTCACTGACGTGGCCGATGGTATCGAAGCTCTGGCGCGCATCATCGACAACAAGGATGGCAAGTGCGACGGCCAGATCATCAACATCGGCAACCCGGACAACGAAGCCAGCATTCGTCAACTGGGCGAAGAGTTACTGCGCCAGTTCGAGGCGCATCCGCTGCGTGACAACTTCCCGCCGTTTGCCGGTTTCCGTGATGTTGAAAGCCAGTCTTTCTACGGTACCGGTTACCAGGACGTCAGCCATCGCAAGCCAAGCGTGGAAAACGCCCGTCGCCTGATCGACTGGACACCCACCACCGAGCTGAGCGAAACCATTGGCAAGACCCTGGACTTCTTCCTGCGTGAAGCCATGGTAGAAATCGCGGAAAAACGCTGATGCAAGCTGGACTGCGTATCGATGTCGACACGTACCGCGGCACCCGTGAGGGGGTGCCGCGGCTACTCGAACTGCTCGACGAAGCCCAGATCAAGGCGACGTTTTTTTTCAGCGTGGGGCCGGACAACATGGGCCGCCATTTATGGCGGCTGATCAAGCCCCGGTTCTTCTGGAAAATGATGCGCTCCAAGGCTGCCAGCCTGTATGGCTGGGATATTTTGCTGGCTGGCACCGCTTGGCCCGGCAAACCGATCGGCAAGGATCTGGGGCACTTGATGCGCCAGACCCTTGCCGCCGGGCATGAGGTCGGCCTGCACGCCTGGGATCACCATGGCTGGCAGGCCAATACCGCGCGCTGGAGCGAGGCGCAGCTGATCGAGCAGATCCGCCGGGGTGTCGACACCCTGAGCGACATCACCGGGCAAGCCGTCGAATGTTCGGCGGCCGCTGGCTGGCGTGCCGACGAGCGCGTGGTCCGGGCCAAGGAAACCTTTGGTTTTCGCTACAACAGTGATTGCCGCGGGCACAGCCTGTTTCGGCCAAGGTTGGCCGACGGCAGGCTGGGGGCGCCGCAAATCCCTGTGGACTTACCCACATTCGATGAAGTGGTCGGGCCCGAGCTCAGTGCCGCCGATTTCAACTCATTCATTCTTGACCGCTTCAGCCCGCAAAAGCTGAATGCGTACACCATCCATGCTGAAGTAGAAGGGATTCTTATGGCCAATGACTTCCGTCAATTACTGGCGCAGGCCCGTGCCCGTGACATTCATTTCCAACCCCTGCGGGACTTGCTGCCCGCCGACCTCGAGAGCCTGCCCGCCGGGCAATTGAGCCGTGGCGTGCTGGAAGGCCGTGAAGGCTGGTTGGGAGTGCAGAAGCCATGACTTCACGCTGGACAATACCGCTGCTGGTTCTGGCCTTTATCGCCTTTTACCTGTTGCCATTGGGCACCCACGGCTTGTGGATCCCGGACGAAACGCGCTACGCGCAGATCGGCCAGCAAATCCTGATCGACGGTAACTGGGTCACCCCGCACTTTATGGATTTGCGTTACTTCGAGAAGCCGATTGCCGGCTACTGGATGATTGCCATCGGCCAGGCCATTTTTGGCGAAAACCTGTTTGGCGTGCGCATTGCCTCGGCCATCGCCACCGGTTTGAGCGTGTTCCTGGCCTATGCCGTGGCCCGTCGCCTGTGGAACGATCCGCGCAAGAGCTTTGCCTGCGCCCTGGTGTACATGACCTTTGGCCTGATTGCAGGCCAGGCCGGTTATTCCAACCTTGATCCGCAGTTTACCCTGTGGGTCAACCTGAGCCTGGTGGCGCTGTGGTTTGCCGTCGACAGCAGCTCCAATCGTGATCGCCTGATCAGTTGGGCGGTACTGGGTTTTGCCTGCGGCATGGGCTTTATGACCAAGGGTTTTCTGGCTCTGCTGCTGCCGGTACTGATCGCTCTGCCCTACATGCTCTGGCAAAAGCGCTTTCTGGAACTGGTCAAGTACGGCCTGGTGGCCATGCTGGTGGCGGCCATTGTCTCGCTGCCGTGGGTGTTGGCAGTACACGCCCAGGAGCCTGACTACTGGCGCTTCTTCTTCTGGCACGAGCATATCCGCCGTTTTGCCGGTGACGATGCCCAGCACGGTCGCCCATGGTGGTTCTACCTGCCGCTGCTAGTGGTTTCCAGCCTGCCTTGGGCAGCGTTGTTGCCGGTGGCCTTCAAGGACGCCTGGAGCAACAAACGCCATGCAAGCATTGTGTTCGTGCTGCTATGGCTGCTGCTGCCACTGGGGCTGTTCAGCCTGAGCAAGGGCAAACTGCCAACCTACATCATGCCGTGCATGTTGCCGTTGGCACTGCTGCTGGGCCACGCAATGATGCAACGGGTTGAACAGGCCAAAACCTGCGCCCTGCGCTTCAATGGCGCGGTCAACCTGATCGGCGGCAGTGCGGCATTGCTGGCCCTGGTGTATTTCCAGGTCAAACAGCCCTTCTATGACAACGAACCGCTGCATATGGCCCTGCTGGTCGTGGTGCTGCTGACGTGGATCATTACCGGCCTGCTGACACTGACCAAACCTCTGAAAATGTGGGCTGCGCCGGCACTGGCCATGGGTGTTCTGGTACTGGTACTGCCAGCCGCCATGCCGAGCAGCGTGGTTCACAACAAAATGCCTGACCAGTTTGTCCTGGAACATATGGATGAGCTGTCCCGGGCCAAGACATTTCTGAGTAACGACCTGGGCGCAGCGTCTGCTTTGGCCTGGCGTCTGCGCCGACCTGACGTGACACTCTACAACACCCAGGGTGAGGTCAAGTACGGCCTGACCTACGACGATGCCAAAGGTAAAAGCATTAGCCTGACCGAAGTTGGCCCGTGGATGGCTGAAGCTCGCCGCAAAGGCCCGGTCGGTGTGGTAATGCGCGTCAAGGACAGCGATGAGAGCCATGAAATGGACGAGTTGCCCAAAGACGCCAAGCGCTATGACGAAGGCAATATGGTGATTCTGATTTACCCGCAGATTGCTCCATGACCCTGACGCTATTGCTGTTGGCCTGTCTGTTGACCTGTGCTGGCCAGATCGCCCAGAAATACGCGGTCGAAGGTTGGCGCGGGGTTGACACCGGGGTGGCGCAAAAACTGCGCTCCCCCTGGTTATGGCTGGCACTGCTATGCCTCGGCCTGGGTTTGCTGGTGTGGTTGCTGGTGCTGCAACGGCTCGAGGTCGGGGTTGCTTACCCGATGCTCAGCCTAAATTTTGTACTGATCACCCTGGTGGCCCGCTATCTGTTTAAAGAAACCATCGACCTGCGCCATTGGCTGGGCGTTGGCCTGGTAATAGCCGGGGTGGTTTTGCTGGGGCAACACGCATGAGCCTGTACCGTGGCTTTGCCTTTGCCTCAGGCAGTGTATTACTGGTCAGCGGCGCCCAACTGGGCATGCGCTGGAGCATGACGCGGTTGCCGCAGCCCGCCCAATGGCTTGAAGCGTTCAGCCAGGGCAGTGTCTCGCTCCCGGCGTTGGCCATGGTAGTTGCCGCCATTGTCGCGTATGCACTGTCGATGCTCTGCTGGCTGCTGGCCCTGCGCGATTTGCCCTTGGGCCGCGCCTATTCGCTGCTAAGTGTCAGCTATGCATTGGTCTACCTGCTGGCTGCCAGCCTGCCGATTTTCCATGAAAGCTTCACCCTTTCAAAAACCCTCGGTGTGACGCTGGTCATTCTTGGGGTGCTTGTGATCAATTCTCGACGTACTTCCGGAAACAGCGCATGAAAATCAGTGTATTTGGTAGTGGTTATGTAGGCCTGGTGCAGGCGACGGTTCTGGCGGAAGTCGGCCATGACGTCATCTGCATGGACATTGACCAGAAAAAGGTCGAGTCGCTGCAACAAGGTCACGTCAGCATTTTCGAGCCCGGGCTTTCAGCCCTGGTGCGTGAAAACCTCGAGAGCAAGCGCCTGCGTTTTACCAGCGATGAAAAAACCGCTGTCGAGCACGGCGAGGTACTGTTTATCGCCGTGGGCACGCCTCCGAGCGAGGACGGCTCGGCCGATCTGGGTCAGGTGTTTTCAGTGGGCGACGCGGTAGCCCGCCATCGTAAAGAATCGCTGATCCTGGTGGAAAAATCCACAGTCCCCGTGGGTACCGGTGATGCCCTGACCGTACATATCAACAAGGCCCTGGAGCAGGCCGGACGCTCGCTGCAATTTGACGTGGTGTCCAACCCGGAATTCCTCAAGGAAGGCTCGGCCGTCACTGATTGCCGCCGCCCGGACCGCATCATCATTGGCTGTGCCCGTGAAGAAGTGCGTGAAGTCATGCGCGACCTGTACGCGCCGTTCAACCGCAACCATGACCGGATCATTTTCATGGACCTGCGCAGCGCCGAGCTGACCAAGTACGCCGCCAACTGCATGCTGGCGACCAAGATCAGCTTTATCAACCAGATCGCCGAACTGGCCGAGCACCTTGGGGCCGACATCGAAGCCGTGCGCCTGGGCATTGGCGCCGACCAGCGCATTGGCTATCACTTCATCTACCCTGGCTGCGGCTATGGCGGTTCGTGCTTCCCCAAAGACATGCGCGCGCTGATCCACAGTGCCCAGCAGGTCAATTGCTCCAGCGATCTGCTGCAAGCGGTCGAAGCGATCAACGAGCGGCAGAAGCACAAGCTGTTCGAACGCATCAACGCGTTTTTCAAGGGCAACCTTCAAGGCAAGACCTTTGCGTTGTGGGGCCTGGCATTCAAACCCAATACCGATGACATGCGCGACGCACCCAGCCGCGTATTGATGGAGGCCCTGTGGGCTGCGGGTGCCAATGTGCGCGCTTTCGACCCCGAAGCCATGCAGGAAACCCAGCGCCTTTACGGCGATGAACCGCGCCTGAGCCTGATGGGCACACCGGAATCTACCCTTAATGGCGCCGACGCATTGATCGTCTGCACCGAGTGGCAGCAATTCAAGGCGCCGGACTTCGACCTGATCAAGCAACGCCTGAGCGCGCCGGTGATTTTTGACGGGCGCAACCTGTATGACGGTGAGCGCCTGGCCAAGGCCGGCTTGCAGTACTTCCCGATGGGGCGTGGCGAGTCGTGCAACTTGCCGGTCGGGTCAACAACCCTTTGATGATTCAGCAGCGCCGCCATTGGCAACAATGGCGGCGTTTTTTTTGTGCGTCCCGATGAGACAAGGAAACTCGACATGCGTGCCGATTTCACCTCCCCCGCCCTGCTCACCTTGCGCAGGCAATCGCTGATTCTGGGCGCGCTCGCCTTGCTGCTGTTTATCCTGGGCAACCATCAAGAGGCCGCGATTGGCTTTGATTCGCGCTTTGTCATGTTCGCCAATGAAATGCTGCGTCACGGCCCCGGTTTTTTCCCGACCACCTACGGCCAGCCTTACGCGGACTACAGCGCAACCTCGACCCTGCTTACCTGGCTGCTGTCCCTGCCCTTTGGCAAAGTCACCAGCCTGACAGCTTGGCTACCTACGGCCATTGCCAGTGCAAGCACTGTGACCTTGATGTATCGCCTGGTAGCGGCGCAATCGCGCACCTGGGCGCTGGTCAGCGTGGCACTGCTGTTGCTGAGCATGACTTTTATCACCGAAACACGTGCGGTATCGCTTGACCAGATGCTGGCAGCGCTCAGTTTCAGTGCCTTCTACCTGGCTTACGCCCACGATCACTTTGCGGCACCACGCCGTCATTTCTGGCTGTTGGCCCTGCTGGTACTGGGTTTTGCCGTGCGCGGGCCGATCGGCCTGGTCATTCCCAGCGGTATCCTGTGCAGCTATTACCTGCTTAATGGCCAGTGGCGGCGCCTGATCAGCTTTGGCCTGCAAGCGCTGGTCTTGCTGATCCTGTGTATTGGCACGTTATTGATGCTGGCCTGGATCAGTGGCGGTGAGGCTTTTGTACATGAAGTCATCCGCATGCAAGTGACAGGACGCATGGATGGAACCGAAGGCGCCAGCGGCGTGCTGTATTACTTCACCAGTTCCATGGGCAATTACGCGCTGGCTTATCCGCTGGCCGTTTTGGTGCTGCTGGCGATCCTGATTACCGGGCGCAAGCCGTCGGGGCCAGCCTTGCAACTGGTCAAGTACTGCGTTGGTGCAGCCCTGATCGTGATGATCGGCCTGTCGATTCCCCAGGCCAAAAAGGCCCGTTACCTGCTGCCCATGTTACCGATGGCCGCGATTATTGCGGCCTACCCGTTCCAGGTCATGCACGGGCGGGTCTTTGCTGGCCTGCGCGGCTTGATTCAGGGGTTGTTCCTGCTGCTGCCGGGTTTACTGATTATCGGTCTGCTGGTTGTACGCAAGCGTTTTGGTGAAGAGTTGCCACCCTTGACCGTCATATTCGTGGCCCTGGCCGTGCTTCAGGTTCTGGCCGTTGGCGTACTGTTCAAAGCCCAATGGCGTGTTGCGGGGCTGGCAACCTGTGCGGTGCTGGCGATGTGGAGCAGCTACATCATGGTCTTCGAACCTGCAGAGCGCAGCCTTTACGATACGCGTACCTTTACCCTCAAGGCCATGCAACTGATCGACCAGGCTCCGGCCCCAGTAGTACTGCATGGCATGGGCAAGGACGCCAAGGCGATCAAGTTCATGGTTAACGTGGATCGTGATCTGCTACCGCTGTTCACCCAGTCATCCGCTGAACTGGCAGCATTGCCGGCTCCGGCCTGGATCATCATGGATCGCAAGGACTATGAGGCCTTGCAAGGCAGTGACCTGGGTAATATTGCCCCGACGCTGAGCGGTCGTTTCGACAAGAACGACTATGTGTTGCTGCATCGGCCTTGATCCTGTGGGAGCGGGCAAGCCCGCTCCCACAACTACGGCAAAACGCCAGAGCACAAACAGTGCGCCTGCAGGTACAATCCCCGCCCTTCTCTCTCCCCAAGGAATCCCAATGTCAGGGCTTGAACTGTTTGCCGCCGCACTCGGCGTCATTGCTGTCTGGTTGACAGTCAAACAGAACCCCTGGTGCTGGCCCATCGGTCTGGTGATGGTGCTGCTCTACAGCTGGATCTTCTTCGAGATCAAACTGTATTCAGGCATGCTCTTGCAGGTATTTTTTGCCCTGTTGCAAGTCTATGGCTGGTGGCAGTGGACACGCGCAGGGGCACAGCATGAAGGCCGTGTCGTCAGCCGGTTAAGCCCATTGCAAGTGCTCGGCGGGGTGATTGCAGGCGCCATCGGCAGCGTCGCTCTCGGCGCCTCAATGGCCCATTGGACCGATTCCACTTTCCCCTGGTCAGATGCCACGCTGACAGCCTTCAGTCTGGTTGCCCAATTATGGATGGCGCAAAAACGCCTGCAGTGTTGGGCATTGTGGTGTGTCATCGATGTGCTTTATATCGGCTTTTTTGCCTGGCAGGACCTGTACTTCACCGCCGGCCTGTACGCGTTGTTTACCCTGATAGCCATTCAAGGCTGGCGTGACTGGCGCCGCGACCCGGCGCTGCGCACATGAAGGTGGTCGTTCTGGCGGGGCCGGAGTCGAGTGGCAAGAGCTGGCTCGCTGCGTTATTGCAGCAGCGCTTTGGCGGCACGATGGTGGGCGAGTATGTGCGCTACTTTATCGAGCAAAACCCTCGCGAGACCTGCCTGGCCGATATTCCGGACATCGCTCTCGGGCAGCTTCGCTGGGAAGACGAAGCGCGCGCCCAACAACCCGCGCTGCTGATTCTGGATACCCATTTACTCAGCAATATCCTCTGGAGCCAGACCCTGTTTGGTGACTGCCCCCAGTGGCTTGAAACTGAACTGCTCAAGCGCCACTACGACCTGCATTTGCTGCTGTCCCCCGACGATGTGGAGTGGACCGCTGACGGTCAACGCTGCCAACCCTCACTGGCGGAACGCCAGGCGTTTTTTGCGGCCAGTCTTGACTGGCTCACCGATCATCAACAAACCGTACAAGTGATAACCGGCGACTGGCAGGCCCGGCAACAGCATGCCTGCGCCGCAGTCGAACAATTAATGGGTAGTCGGGAAACTTGCTCAGACAGTATTAGTCCATAAGTTAGGTTGTTTACAACAAACAACTGGCAAGCGAGTTACTTAATGCTTTCAGCTTCTTGCCAATGTCCGTTGCTGTTACATGAAAATTTCGTGAAGCCTCTAAAACATTGGTTTGAGGCACGACTTTGCGCAATTGTAAGGCTAACGAGACACCCCCCTGCCCCACGTAATGTCCAGCCCGGCCCTTATTGTACAAGGGCCGGGGCTGCACACTGACATCTCATGTTCGTTACACCTGATCTCGCCCGGAACAGTCATCGTGCTGTGTGCTGTTGTTTTCAAACATTAAATTGGAAATGGCACAGCTCATGCTCTCTTCCTATCACGCTTGCCAGGGCTAGCGTCGATAAGGGAGCACAGTCATGGGGCACGCATGTTGTGGTAATGGTCACCTGCTGATGGCTTGCAGCCTGAGCGCCTTGCTGGGCTGGTGCGCCGTTGTTCATGGCGCCAGTAATGGCGAGATAGTGCTTACCCGTACCGTGCAACCCCATGCGGTGGGCAATCCGCCCATGCATCCCGATCCTGACCCGCTAACCGTCAATGCCAGCCCCTTGGTTCAAGTCATGGGTGCAACCCGTGAACTGAGCGATGGTGATTTTGCCAGCGTCAGCAGCGGAGCTGCGATCACCCGATCCATTATGCCCAGTGGTAACACACTGCCCGGCCTCACCACCAGCAACGGCCTGCCAGGCATAAGCAATGGTCATGCTGGCGGCAGCGCAAACAGCATTTCCAGCACGATTGGCAACAGCATTAGCCAAGGGATGCGCCCGCTCTCTGCCCTGGGCCAGGGGAAATAACATGATTGCCTGCCGCCTGCCTGCACTGATTGCCGCGCTGCTGGTCACCTCCTTCGCTGTGGCGGCTTCCGATAACAACGCCACGATCAAGGATTCGGGGGCCAACTACCATGGCAATGTCTCGCTTAACCAGGCCTCTGGCGATCAGCAACAGCAAGTCAATATCCGTGCAATTGCCATCGGCACCGAGGCACGCGCTATGACTGCAGTGACCCAGAAACTCAATACCCCCGCCGACACCTCGCTCAATGCCCGGGCAACTATCGGTGGCAATTCCTTCAGTAATGGCAGCGGCGTGATCGGTATCAACCAGTCAGCCGGAGCCAATAACCAGATGGTCAATGCCGTGCGGGTCAGCATCAGTGCCCAGCCGCAAGGTATCGACGACAGCGCCTTGTCCCAGCAGAACGTGGCGCTGCTTCCAGACTCGGGTACCGCATCCCCCGCCAGCGGCAGTCGCCAGATCGTTACCAGCGATCAGGCCTTCACCGGCAGCCGAGGGGTGGTGCAGTTGAACCAGAGTGCAGGGGTGGGGAACCGCATGGCTAACACCCTGAATATCCGGGTTGCTGACTGACCCGGCAACAACGCAGTGCAATTGGAAAGTGCCAACACTTAACCCAACTAATGATGCACGGAGAAACACCATGAAACCGTCAATCGCTCTGAAGCCACTGGCTTTCGCTCTGGCAACACTGGTGGCCGTATCTGCTCAAGCCAACGGTAACGGCAACGGCAACAACAATCCGCCGCCTCCATCGACACCGCCTGCATACACCCTTGACCCTAATGCCGCCGCTGCTGCAGTCGTGATTGACGTGCAAAACAGTCATAACAACAAAGTGACCAACAAGGCGGTCGAAAACAATGCAACCATCAAGGACTCGATCAAAGGGTCTGAAGGCAACATGGGCGCGAACGCCGCTTCCGGCTCCGGCAACCAGCAAGACAACGCCGTAGCGATCGCCACTTCAGACGAGAGCTTTGTGTTTGGTACCGCTGCGTCCCTGACCAGCGCCACCCAGACCAACAGCCACAACAACTCGCACAACTATGGCGCACAAAACAACGCTTCGATCAAAAGCTCGGCCAATGGCAGTTCGGGTAACGTCGGCATAAACGTTGCTTCGGGCGAGTTCAACCAACAGAAAAACAACCTGGCCATCGCCGTATCCAATGGTCGTATCGCCAGCGCCGGGGCAACCGCCTCGCAAACCTCGAACAACCTGTCGGTGATCAACGAAGCCGGTGCGTCTTACCTGAGCAATGTGAATACCTGGAATCAAGGGTCGGGCTGGAACAACAAAACCCCTGTCGTCAACAACGCCACCATGGACCATTCGTTCAATGGCTACTCGGGTAATGGCGGTGCCAATATTGCGGCAGGTACCGGCAACCAACAAAGCAACTCGCTGTCCATCGCTGCCGGCTGCAAGGTCTGCATGTAGTCGCGACGCTAAAGAAGGGTCTCGTTTATGAGACCCTTTTTCCTTATTCAGGCGTATCAATCATGCGTATTGTCGCCCTCACCCTCTTCCTCGGCCTGAGCGCAATGGCCCATGCCGCACAGATGCCAATCGCTGCCCTGCCTGGCGGCAACCTGGTGTTCAAGCAGGTGCAGAGCATTCGTGAAAGGCGCTTTGCGGATATCGTTGAACAAAAAACCGATTTCAGTTGCGGCGCTGCGGCGCTCGCCACCGTGCTGCGTCAGGCCTATTGGCTGGACGTCAACGAAGACCAGATCATCAAGGGGATGCTGCAAAACGCTGATCAGGATCTGGTTCGCACCCAGGGCTTCTCAATGCTCGACATGAAGCGCTACGTTGAGAGCATCGGCATGCGCGCCCGGGGTTACCGAATTCCGGCGCAGAGCCTTGAAAGCGTGAACATACCCGTTGTGGTGCTACTGGATATCCGTGGCTACAAGCACTTTGTGGTACTGCAACGCGCGCAAAAAGACTGGGTGTATATCGGCGACCCTGTCCTGGGGCACAAGCGCTACTCCCACGCAGATTTCCTCAAAGGCTGGAATGGCATTGTGTTTGCCATCATCGGCCCCGGTTACGACAAGACCAATGCGTTATTGACCCCGCCTGCCCCGCTGACCGCAAAAAACCAGCTCGACGGGTTTAACCCGGTCAAAGACGCAGAACTCATGGACTTCGGTTTTATCCAAAGCGACTTTTTTTAAGGTGCGTCAATCATGACTACGGGGCCCGACGCTCCAGGAGCCGTACATGAAAACTTCCATTTGGCTGATTGCCGCATGCCTTGCGACCAGCCTGCACGCCCAGGCGGCGTCCTTTAAACCGGTTGAATTGAAAGACACTGAAATGGCCGAGTTGCGCGGCCGCTATGTGATGCCCGGGCGGATCATCAGTTTCGGCATCGTGATGAACAGTACCTGGACCAGCAGCAATGGTGGCGTAGTCGGCGCCAGTACTTCCATGTATGTGCAAAACACCATTGAACCCAAGTTTTACGTGTCCACTTACAGTTCTGCCGGTAACGGTGCCCCTGGCTCAAACGGCACTGGTTCGGTTACCGGTGGTGCGGGCCTGACCACAGCCCAGGGCGTCACCCAGAGCGTTCGGGCTGCGGGTGACAACAACAGCGCCTATAACAACGTCGACATCAATGTCAGCGAGGCCGACCAGGCCCCCGTGGTCAACCAGCAAGGGGTTTTACTCACGACCCATACGTCCATCACCCAGGCTGCTGGTGCCGGCAATGTGACCGTCTCGGCCACGGCTGGGGGCGTTCAGCTGGCCATCCAGGCCAACAACAATCAAGGCAACTCACTGCAGCAAATCGCCCAGGGTGGCGTATTGCAAAGCACTACTTTGCTGGGCGGCGGTAATAGGGTCAATAACATGGCACAACTTAACGTGGTACTGGGTAACAACCTGCCCAGCCCCGGCGCGCTCGATTGCAACCTCAATCAATTAAAAGGCCTTCGCAATATGGGTTATTGAACTAGGCTCAGGCTCTACAACTTGGCTTATCTGGACGGCTTATTTCATGCATCGATCGATAACCTTTCGCGCAGTTGTATGTATGAGCACTATATTCCCGTCACCCCTGTTATATGCAGCGGCTGATGCCGATCTAGCGCTACTAAAACAAGAACTTATGGAGCTTCGCCAACGTTACGATCAACAGCAAAAAGCCCTGGCAGTGCTTGAGCAACGGGTGCGTGAAGTTGAGGATCAGCCTGCGACGCCGCAACCCAGGCGCCTGGCCAAATCACCGGCCGACATGAAGGGCAACCAGAACGTTACGGCTGCCAGTGGCACCAGTACCGCTGCACAAGGCAGCTCTTATGGCGCCGCGCTCAAGGATGACTCCGCCCCCGCCCAGAGTGTGGTCAACCTCTACGATGAAGCCAGCGGCTTTTTCGGCGGCGGCAAGTTCAGCCTCGAAACGGGTATTACCTATTCGCGTTATGACACACGCCAGCTGATTCTCAATGGTTTTCTGGCCCTGGATTCAATTTTCCTGGGCAACCTCAACCTCGACCGGATCAAGGCCGACAACTGGACCCTTGACCTCACCGGACGCTATAACCTGGATAACCGCTGGCAGTTTGACGTTAACGTTCCGGTGATTTACCGCGAGAGTACTTACCAGTCCGGCGGGGCCAACGGCGGTGATGCGCAAGCCACTTCAGAGCAAACGGTTACCCGCGACCCGACCATTGGCGACGTCAACTTCGGAGTCGCGTACAAGTTCCTCGACGAGTCGGTCAATACCCCGGATGCGGTCTTCAGCGTGCGGGTCAAGGCCCCCACCGGCAAGGACCCGTTTGGCATCAAACTGGTCAAAGCCTCTGAAAACACCAACTTGTTTGTCCCTGAAGACCTGCCCACCGGCAATGGTGTGTGGTCGATCAGCCCTGCCATTTCCCTGGTCAAGACCTTCGACCCAGCTGTGCTGTTCGGCTCTCTCTCGTATACCCATAACCTTGAAGAGTCATTTGACGACATCAGTTCCACGCAAAACCTGAAGCAGCCTGGCAAGGTCAAACTGGGTGACAGCTTCCAGATTGGCGCAGGGGTTGCTTTTGCCCTCAACGAAAAAATGAGTATGTCGTTTTCCGTGTCCGACCTGATTCAGAAAAAGAGCAAACTCAAGCAGGATGGCGGTGACTGGCAAACTGTTACCACCAGTGATGCCAACGCCGGTTACTTCAATATCGGCATGACCGTAGCAGCGACCGATAACCTGACCATCGTGCCCAACCTGTCCATAGGCTTGACCGACGATGCGCCAGACTTCACCTTCAGCCTGAAATTCCCTTACTACTTCTAAACAGCAAAAGGCCCTCCGCGCTTGAGCGCTGGGGGCCTTTTGCTGTTTTTAACGAATGTGATGCTTGTGCAGTAACCGATAAAACGTCGGCCGCGAAACCCCAAGCACCTTGGCGGCCATGCTCAAATTGTCGCTGTGCCGGTCCAGCACCTCGCACAGTGCCTGGCGTTCGGCGCGGTCCTTGTATTGTTCAAGGGTGTTCATCGTGCCGACCAACAACGGGCGCAACTCCAGGCCCAGATCATGTGCTTCGATCTGCCGCCCTTCGGCCAATACCAGCCCACGACGCACGCGGTTGGCCAGCTCGCGGACATTTCCCGGCCAGCCATGATTGCCCATGGCAATCAACGCCTCGTCACTGAACGTACGCGGGCGACGGCCTGTTTCCAGACTGTAGAAACGGGCAAAGTGACTGGCCAGCATGGCCAGGTCACCATGTCGCTCTCGCAAGGGGGCGGTGGTTAATTGCAACACGTTGAGGCGGTAATACAGGTCTTCACGAAATTGACCGTTGGCGACTGCCGCCTCGAGATCAACATGGGTCGCTGCCAGAATACGAACATCGATGGGGATCGGCTGGTTGCCGCCGACTCTCTCGATGTGTTTTTCCTGCAAAAAACGCAACAGGCTGGCTTGCAATTCCAACGGTAGATCGCCAATTTCATCCAGAAAAAGCGTACCGCCATTCGCGGCCTCAATGCGTCCAACCCTGCGCTGATGGGCGCCGGTGAAGGAGCCCTTTTCGTGGCCGAACAGCTCAGACTGGATCAAGTGGTCGGGAATGGAGCCGCAATTGATTGCAATAAAGGGCTTGCCGTTGCGCTGGGATTGACGGTGCAGTGTGCGGGCGACCAGCTCCTTGCCCGTACCGCTCTCGCCGCGAATCAGGATGGGCGACTGGGTGGGTGCAAATTTGCTAACCGTCATGCGCAGGTCCCGCATCAATCGGCTGTCACCCAGCAGTTCATCTTCCTGTACATCGGACGGGGTTGAAGTTTGCCCTCGCAGGCACGCCATGCCAAAGGCCCGGCCGAGTGTGACTTGGACCCGGGAGACGTCAAAGGGCAAGGTGTGAAAGTCAAAAAACCATTCGCAGACAAAATCCCCCACATTGTTCATTTTCAGTACGTCAGGGGTGAGCGCCGCAATCCACTCGGTACCACTGCGACTGATCATGTCTTTTACCGCTTCGGGACGTTCCAGATGAAAAGGTTGCAGCCTGAACAGGCCAACATCGCAAGAGCGGTCAACAACGGTTGCCAGAGTGCAGCTGTCGACCGCCCAGCCTATGGTTCGCAGACCGGGGAGCAATTCATGACAATCCGCACAGGGATCGACCACCAGCAGACGTCGGGGAGAGGACATTGCAAGCATGACTGTTCCTTGGCGCCAGAAAAACATAAAACAGCATTAAAAACAGTCCCTTGTTCAACTTACGCGTAACCTTAGCAAGCCATTGGGCGCTTTCTGGATCGTTTGTTTATAACCCTAATAGCCAATCAAACTGTACAGCCTCGTTCCAAGAGCAGGGGCGATAGATACACTCACTGAAAATTGATCTGGATCAGTCATATAAAAAAACTTTTAAAAATATGACGAAAGTGTGTGACCTGATGCCCCTCTAAAGTCATCAGTACAAGTAACCAACCGAACGGTAAGCCCAGCCGACGGTTAATCACTTGATGGGCATACTTGAGAGAACACCCTATGAACGCCCCGCTCCGTTTCAACGAAGCTCTTTTGATTGCCGGCCACGCTTTTGAACCTTTTCAATGCGTTGCCTGGGCTGCACAGGATGGTCATGGCGAGTTGAGCCTGACTGTTATCGATCGCACCAATACCCGTATCGGCCGCAAACAGATCCCGCGCAGCGCCTGCGCTGACGCCGCTCAGCTGGAAAGCCTGCTGGCACAAGCCCGCGCCGAGATCAGCAGCGAAGGCTACACCCTGCAGCCTTGGGTCATGCCTGCTTGAGAAGCGGCTGACTGATTTGGGAGCTGGTTGACCAGCTCCCACAAATAATCAGCCATCAATGTGTACATACTCTGCATTCAACTCGGCGGCCATTTGACGCGAGCGGCCCAAACGAAGCGGGCCACGCTCGATATCGATCAACAGTCCCGGGCAGTCAATGGCAGGCAGCGTTGACCACTCTTTCAGTCGGCCATCGGTCAACAGTAAAAAGCGCTGTTGTTCCTCTGGACACTGTTTGCGGCGCCTTTCAAGCCAGTCAGCAACTTCCTGCAAGGCCTCCAGCAAAGGCGTCCCGCCTCCAGCACCCAAGCCCTGCAACCAGTCATTCAAGGCAGCAGACGCCTTGGAGCCGATGACCTGCCACTGCGGCGCCTTTGCGCTGACCGTCATCACCGCCACCCGCACCCGCTGGCGATACGCATCTTCAAACAGTTGGGCCAGCAGCCCCTTGGCGTCACTCAGCGCCTGATGGCGACGGGTTGAAGCAGACGCATCCACCACCACCAGCCAGAGTTCCGGCGCTGCACTTTGCCGGGTTTTCCAGGCCAGATCAGCGTGCAGCCGGGGACGACCGCCGAGCAGGGTTTGCACCCAGTCGATCATCCCGCTGCCGGCGCTGCGGCTTGCGCCTTGCCTGCCCGCAGAGAGCTGACCTGACCGGGGCCTGGCATCCGCCCCCACTGCAGAACGGGGGCGGATGCCTAGGGCTTTTTTGGCCAGCTCGGCACTTCACGGCGCGCGCCCATGGGTTGCACCTGTGCAGGCAGTTCGCCCCACTGGCCCTGCCCCGATTGAGGCGAAGCATTGCTGGCCTGAGGGGGGGACTGCGGTGGTGGTGTTGACGCCTGGCCTTTAGGTTCTCGGCGGCGATGACGCAAGGCAAACTCGGCCACGGCATCAATATCCTCCAGGCTGATGGCCGTGGCCCCGCGCCAGGCGGCATGGGCCCGCGCTGCGCGCAGCCAGACCAGGTCGGCACGCATGCCATCCACCGCGGCGGCAAAACAGCGCTCAGTCACAACAGCCAGAGACTGATCATCCAGAGCGATGCTGCTCAGCCGTTCACGGGCCTGCTGGCAGCGCTCGCGCAAGGTCGTTTGCGCCTCATCCCATTGCGCGCAAAACTTCTGCGGATCAGCGTCAAAGGCCAGGCGCCGGCGGATGATTTCGCTGCGTTCTTCCGGTTGCGGCTGGCCGCTGAGCATCACATTCAGGCCGAAGCGGTCGAGCAACTGCGGGCGCAACTCGCCTTCTTCCGGATTCATGGTACCAATCAGCACGAAACGCGCAGCATGCCGATGGGAGATACCATCACGCTCGACCACATTGGTGCCGCTCGCTGCCACATCCAGCAGCACGTCCACCAGATGATCGGCAAGCAGGTTGACTTCATCGACGTAGAGCACGCCGCCGTCGGCCCTGGCCAGCACCCCCGGGGAGAACTGCGCCTTGCCCTGGCCCAGTACGGCATCCAGGTCGAGGGTACCAACCAGACGCTCTTCGGTTGCGCCCAACGGCAAGGTGACAAACTGGCCGCTGGCAAGCAGGTCGGCCAGACCGCGTGCCAGCGTCGACTTGGCCATGCCGCGCGGGCCTTCGATGAGTACGCCGCCAATTTTCGGGTCAATGGCGGTCAGGCACAGCGCCAGTTTCAATGAGTCCGCGCCGACCACCGCCGATAAAGGGAAATGTGGGGTGTCAGTCATGTTTTCGGGCTCCAGATTTTAGAATAGTGATCGGCCTTAATAGCCCCTCACCCCAGCCCTCTCCCAAAGGGAGAGGGGGCCGATTTTTGGTGAGGTATAAATCCTGAACATCCCCCGATCAGTCCCCTCTCCCTCCGGGAGAGGGTTAGGGTGAGGGTTAGGGTGAGGGTTGCCTGGTTACTCTTCCTCTATATCCAGCAACAGATTCTCCAGCGCCGCTTGATACTCCCCCGGTTCACTCCACAGCCCGCGCTGCTGCGCTTCGAGCATGCGTTCGGTCATGTCGCGCAGGGCATGCGGGTTGTGCTCACGCACAAACTCACGGGTATCCGGGTCCAGCAAATAGGCATCCGCCAGCAATGCATATTGATGATCATCGATCAGGTGCGTGGTTGCATCAAAGGCAAACAGGTTGTCCAGGGTAGCGGCCATTTCAAATGCGCCTTTGTAACCATGGCGTTTGACCCCTTCTATCCATTTCGGGTTGGCCGCACGGGAACGGATGACCCGGTTCAACTCTTCCTTGAGCGTACGGATCTTCGGCAGATCCGGCTGGCTGTGGTCGCCGTGGTAGCTGGCTGCTGCCTCCCCACGCAGGCTCTCTACCGCCGCCAGCATGCCACCCTGAAACTGGTAGTAGTCATTGGAATCGAGCAGGTCATGTTCACGGTTGTCCTGATTTTGTACCACCGCCTGCATCTGCCCCAATCGCTGGGCAAACTGACCGCGGGCCGCCGTGCCTTCATCGGCGCCGCCATAGGCATAACCGCCCCAGTTCAGATACACCTCGGCCAGGTCGTCGCGGCTTTGCCACAAACGCCCATCGATTGCGTTCTGTACCCCGGCACCGTAAGCCCCGGGTTTGGCACCAAACACCCGCCAGCCCGCCTGACGGGCCGCCAGTTCCGGGGCCAGCCCTTCGCGCTCCAGCTGTTCACGCTCGCTGCGCACTTTTGCCGCGAGCGGATTCAGGTCATCAGGTTCGTCCAGCGCCGCCACCGCCTGAACAGCGGCATCGAACAGGCGAATAAGATTGGCAAAGGCATCACGGAAGAACCCGGATACACGCAAGGTCACGTCCACCCGCGGCCGGTCCAGCAGGCTCACCGGGAGGATTTCAAAATCATCCACCCGCTGGCTACCCGTGGCCCACACCGGGCGCACGCCCATCAGCGCCATTGCCTGGGCGATATCATCACCGCCGGTGCGCATGGTCGCAGTGCCCCATACCGACAGGCCGAGCTGACGCAGGTGATCGCCGTGGTCCTGCAAATGACGCTCAAGAATCAGGTTGGCCGACTGAAAACCGATACGCCAGGCCGTGGTGGTGGGCAAGTTGCGTACATCCACGGAAAAGAAATTACGCCCGGTAGGCAGTACGTCCAGGCGCCCGCGGCTCGGTGCACCACTGGGGCCGGCAGGGACAAAACGCCCCGCCAGAGCATCAAGCAGACCCTGCATCTCGGCCGGGCCGCAGGCATCCAGACGCGGTGCAACAACCCCAAGCAACGCCTCAAAAATCCCTCGCACTTCGCTCCATTGCTCGGTGTCGGGCAATTGCAGCGTGCCCGCCAACGCCTGCTCGATCAGCTGCGCAGCATACAGTTCCAGACGTTCGCGGGTATCGCCTGCGGTGCGCCACAGCGCCTCGCTGACTGCTTGCAAAGGCGCGGGGCGACGTGCCGTCCAGGGCTCGGCCAGCGCACAGTCCAGCGGATCAAAACTCAGCCCGAAGGCTTTGGCCAACGCCCGCAGCACGCTTGATTGCGCCCCGCGGCCATCACCGCGGGGGATGCGCAGCAATGCCAGCAAGGTGTCGATGCGCAGACGCCCGGCAGGCGACTCACCAAAAATATGCAGGCCGTCGCGGATTTGCGATTCCTTGAGGTCGCACAGGTAGGTATCCAGCCGTGGCAGCCAGATTGCGGCATCGCTGTCGCTGTCGAGGTGTGCGTCCAGTTGCAGCTCGCGGTCGATATGGGTATCGCGCACCAGCTTGAGAATATCCCGTTGCAACTCCCGCGCCCGGCGCGGATCAAGCAGTTGCGCTTCGTAATACTCGTCGGCCAGCAGCTCCAGGTCGCGTAGAGGGCCATAGGTTTCGGCCCGGGTCAGCGGCGGCATCAAGTGGTCAATAATGACCGCCTGGGTCCGGCGCTTGGCCTGTGCGCCCTCACCCGGATCATTGACGATAAACGGATAGACGTTGGGCATGGGGCCCAAAATAGCATCCGGCCAGCAGTGTTCAGACAGCCCGACGCCCTTGCCCGGCAACCATTCCAGATTGCCATGCTTGCCCACATGCACCACCGCATGGGCGCCGTAGGTGTTGCGCAGCCAGAAATAAAACGCCAGATAAGCATGGGGCGGTACCAGGTCCGGGTCATGGTAGACCGCACTGGCATCTACCTGATATCCCCGCGCCGGTTGAATGCCGACAAAGGTCAGGCCAAAACGCAGCCCGGCAATCATCAGGCGACCGCTGCGAAACATCGGGTCGTGCTGTGGCTCGCCCCAACGCTCAATCACCGCCTGGCGATTGGCTTCTGGAAGACGATTAAACATCGCCTGGTATTCATCCAGCCCAAGGCTTTGATGGCACGGGCGCAGGTCGAGGCTGTCGAGGTCGTTGCTGACACCGCCCAACAGAGCTTGAATCAACGCGGTGCCGGTATCCGGGAGCTCAGCAGCCACCGGGTAGCCTTCGCCCTGCAAGGCGCGCAAAATATTCAGCGCCGCAGCCGGGGTATCCAGCCCTACGCCATTGCCGATACGGCCATCGCGGGTCGGGTAGTTGGCCAGGATCAGGGCGATACGCTTTTGCGGGTTCGGCACACGTGCCAGCTCCACCCAGCGCCGTGCCAGTTCTGCGACAAAATCCATCCGTTCGGGATGCGCTCTGTAACACACCACATCCGACTGACTGCGCTCACTGCGCCACGCCAGGTCCTTGAAGCTGATCGGCCGGCTGATGATCCGCCCGTCCAGTTCCGGCAAGGCAATGTGCATGGCCAGGTCGCGCGGGCCCAGACCCTGCTCGCTGGCTTGCCAGCCGGGCTGGTTGTCCTGGGCACAAATGGCCTGGATCACCGGGATATTGCGGCGAAACGGGCGCAAATGCGGAGCTTCCGGGCTGGACTGGGCAAACCCGGTGGTATTGAGAATGACCCCTGCGCCGACTTCATCGAGCAAGTCCTGTACCACCGCCAGGCAGCCCGGCTCCTTCAGGCTGGCGACCGCAATCGGCAGCGGATTGAGCCCTGCCGCCTGCAGACGCTGGCAGAACACATCGACAAATGCCGTGTTGGCCGCCTGCAAATGCGAGCGATAGAACAAGAGCGCCGCCACCGGTTGGCCCGGCTGCCAGTCGCCTTGCCAGTCCTGCAGTGCAGGGCTGGAATGGGCCGGATGATAAATGGCAGTACGGGGCAAGGTGTGCGGTTCGTCCCAGGCATAGTCGCGACCCAGCCATTGGCTGGCCAGGCAACGATAAAGCTGCAGGGCGTTATGCCGCCCGCCCTGGCGCAAAAAGTGCCAGAGCCGTTCGGCCTGCTCGACGGGCACTGTGCTCAGGGCGCTGAGTTCCGGGTCGGGGCGGTCATCGCCCGGCACCAGAATCAGGGTCACACCGCGTTCAGCCAGTTGCACTAGCCGTTCAATGCCGTAGCGCCAGTAGCCGATGCCACCGTGCAGTGACAACAAAATCACCTTGGCGTGTTGCAGGACCTCATCGACATACAGGTCGACCGAGCCGTGGTTTTGCACCTGCATCGGGTTGGCCAGACGCAGGCTTGGATAATCGTCAGGCAACTGCTGCGCCGCTTCGGCGAGCAGGGCCAGGCTTGAATCACCGCTGCACAGGATCACCAGCTCGGCGGGGGTCTGGCCGAGGTCGGCAATATTGTCGTCCGCTACAAAGCCGCCGGGCTGGGTCCTGAGCAAATGCATGGTTTAGGCGCTCAATGCTGTACGCAGGGTGGACTCGAGCAGGGTCGCGTCCAGGTCCTGGCCGATCAGCACCAGTTTGGTGGTGCGCGCTTCGTCGCTGCACCAGGCGCGATCAAAGTGCTTGTCAAAGCGCGTGCCCACGCCCTGGATCAGCAAGCGCATCGGTTTGCCCGGAATCGCGGCAAAGCCCTTGACCCGCAGAATGCCGTGCTTGACCACCAGTTGGCTCAGAGCATCCATCAGCGCGCGCTCCTCTGCCTGAGGCAGCTCGATAGAGATCGAGTCGAAGGCATCGTGATCGTGGTCGTCGTGGTCATCATCGCCATCGTGATGATGGTCGTGATGGCTGTGGCGGCCATCGATATGGTCTTCCGAACCCGTCTCCAGGCCCAGCAGCACGTCCAGCGGCAAGCGACCGCTGCTGGCTTCGATGATCTTGACCGCCGGTGGCAGTTCTTCAGCCACTTCGGCACGTACACGGGCCAGGTCTTCAGGGCTGATCAAGTCAACCTTGTTGAGAATCACCAGATCGGCACTGGCCAGTTGGTCAGCAAACAGCTCGTGCAGCGGCGACTCGTGGTCCAGGTTAGGGTCGAGCTTGCGCTGGGCATCTACCTGATCCGGGAAGGCCGCGAAAGTGCCAGCCGCCACCGCCGGGCTGTCGACCACGGTAATCACCGCGTCAACTGTGCAGGCGCTGCGGATTTCCGGCCACTGGAAGGCTTGAACCAACGGCTTTGGCAGGGCCAGGCCCGAGGTTTCGATAAGGATATGGTCGATATCGCCACGGCGCGCCACCAGCTCACGCATCACCGGGAAGAATTCTTCCTGCACCGTGCAGCACAGGCAGCCATTGGCCAGTTCATAGACGCGTCCCTTGGCCTCTTCTTCGGTGCAGCCAATAGCGCATTGCTTGAGGATTTCGCCATCGATACCCAGTTCGCCGAATTCGTTGACGATCACTGCAATGCGACGGCCGTTGGCGTTGTCCAGCATATGACGCAGCAAGGTAGTCTTGCCCGAACCGAGAAAGCCGGTAACGATAGTGACGGGGGTTTTGGCCAGTGTTTTCATCGGATGCCCTTTGGCAAAACGGCGGGCATACGGGACGACGGCCGCAAGCAGTGCGCGGTCAGTCTTCGCCACCGGATCACCCCGCCCGGTTGAAGTAAGAATCTGTTACGAGGCAGGTCTCCTGGCTTACGGCTGATACCTACCTTGCGCCTTCCCGCCTGTGAGGCAGTGGCATTGCAAGATCAACGACCGTTTACAGTTGCGGGGGCAGCCGCGGCATACCGCGTTCCCTTCTTAGCTTCGCGCTGCGAAGAACCTCGAACGCGCAAGGCTACGCAGTGCTTTGTAACAGGTCAACACAGATACGTTTAGATACTCGCTCCCACAGGTGCAGTATTCCTGTAGCCGCTCACAAGGTAAGAGGCAGCGACCACAGGTGTTGTAGGCAACTTGTGTTCTAATTGCCGCCTTTTATCAGCCACAGCGCTTCAAGGATCTGCCCATGCCGTCCACTCGCCCAACCCGCGTCCTGATTATTGGCTACGTGTGGCCCGAGCCCCGCTCTTCGGCGGCGGGCGGACACATGATGCAGATCATCGAAAGTTTCTTGCAGCAAGGCTGGCACATCACCTTCAGCAGCCCGGCAGGCATTGGCGAACACAAGGCTGATCTGGCGACATTGGGCATTGATGAAGTCAGTATCGCGCTCAATAACAGCAGCTTCGATACCTTCATCACCGAGCTGGCCCCGGATATCGTGCTGTTCGACCGCTTCATGATGGAAGAGCAGTTCGGCTGGCGCGTGGAGAAGCATTGCCCGCAGGCCCTGCGCGTACTGGAAACCTCCGACCTGCAAAGCCTGCGCGACGCCCGCCAGCAACAGCTCAAGGCGCGCCTCAAACTTGACGCCGACACTGATGATTTCAGCAGCCTGTTCGCCCCGGCACAACGGGAGACCTTCGAGCAGATGGCCGTTACCGATCTGGCGCAACGGGAGATCGCGGCGATTTATCGATGCGACTTGAACCTGATGATTTCCGAATACGAAATCGATCTGCTCGTAGAGCACTTCAAGGTGCCCCGAGCCCTGCTGCACTGGTGCCCGTTGATGGTCGACAGCGTACCTGGGCAGTTCGTACCCTTTGACCAGCGCCAGCATTTCCTGAGCATCGGCAATTTCCGTCATGCCCCCAACTGGGATGCCGTGCTCTGGATGAAAACCGCGATCTGGCCATTGATCCGTCAGCAACTGCCCACGGCGCAATTGCATGTCTATGGTGCTTACACCCCGCCCAAGGCCACTGCGCTGCACAACCCGGCACAGGGTTTTCACGTGCTCAACTGGGCCGAAGATGCGCTTGAGGTGATGAGCAATGCGCGGATCTGCATGGCCCCCCTGCGCTTTGGTGCAGGAATCAAGGGCAAAATCGCCGATGCCATGCTCTGCGGCACGCCCAACGTCACAACTCCCGTAGGCGCCGAAGGCATGCATGGCGACCTGCCGTGGGCAGGTGCCATCGAACAGAGTGCCAGTGCGATTGCTGCCGCTGCGGTGCAGCTGTATCAGAGCCCTGACGCCTGGCATCAGGCCCAGCAGCACGGAACGGCACTACTGGCGCAGCGCTATTTGCAAAGTACCCACGGCCCGGCACTGGTCGAGTGCATCGAAGCCTGCCGCGCCGGCCTGCAACAGCATCGGCGCAACAACTTCACCGGTGCCATGCTGCGCCATCATCAGCATAAAAGTACCCAGTACATGTCGCAGTGGATCGAGGCAAAGAATCGAACGGTTTGACTAGGGCTGTGCCAGTCGCGTCGCCTTGAACATCTCGGCAATCATGATGATGCGGTCTTTTTCGCCCGGTATCTGGACGCTTGCCGACATTGGCGCAAATTGCATGGCGTCGGCACTTTGCGCATTGTCTGGATTGAAATTGACCGTAATTCGGGTTCCATCATCAAACACCGTGCGCTGCAGGCTCCGGTCTGCACTGAGCACCTGAAAATCAACCAGTGCCTGGGTAAAAAGCCGTTGATGCAAGGGCGAAAAAACCTCGTTGTAGGCCGCGATAAAGGGCAAGTCGCGCTCCAGCACGGCGGCATTGAGGTGGTACATGGGCGGCGTCATGTACAACAGCTGCAGCAGTGCCGTGTTCTGCTGCTCATTGGAAAATTTCAACGATGGGTAGGCCCAGTGATGCGTGCTGACCAGACTGTCGTGAAGCACCATTTGGTAAAGCGGCAAGCGGTACTTCCAGGAGCGGACATAAGTTGCCAGTTGCCGTTTGATCGGAACAGTCTTGAAAAACAGTGTTGGCGTCTCCGGGGGCCAGTACTGCCCTACAAAGAAAGGTGACTGTTGATTACCGGACATGTCAGGGTCGGTCCAGTCGAATGGTTGTGTGGCAATGCCGTGGCTGTAGGCAATATTGGCTGCAAACGTAGAAACCGCCCCCTCGCTGCCCGTGACCAGCCCCAACGACTCGCCCGGGTAATCCAGGCGCCGGGCAATCACCCGGGCATTTTCACTTTCACTGGTTTCCCGGCCGGGGGTGTAGTCCGCCTGTGCAGTGACCGCAGCATCGACATCGAGAAAATAGCTGTTGAGCCCGGCAGCACCTGCCACAGCCTTGATGCGCTGGCGCGCATAGTCCTGGGCCTCCCGGGGATTGGCAAAGACGCCAATGCCATTAAACCCCTTGCTCGTAGTACCGCTCGCGTCATGCTGCCCTGCACTGGCCAGGTTCGCGCCCATTTGCGCAGCGGCCCAGGTTTCCGGTTCGGCGGGTGCATGAGCGTCTGCGTAGTTGTCGTACACCGCCACCAGAAACCCGGCTTGCTTAGCCAATGCCACAGCCTGCGGGTGCCAGAATGCATCAAGCCAGTCCTTGGCACCCAGCCAGGCACGGGTGAGCCCGGCTTGTTTGAGCGCGTTGACCGTATCCACAGACAGCCCTCCTCCCCAGCGCTCGGCCGGTAACAGGTAAGGCCCGAAAGCCTCGACCAGCTGAGTTCTGGCTGCCTGCCCCCACAGCACCTCGCCAGCCGGATCATGCCCCCCGTCCAGAGGTTCCTTGGCGGGTACCGCTACAACCTGCCGCATTCCCTGGTTGATGGCACGAACCAGTTGCAGTTGATTGAACGGTGAAACCATTCGTAGCCGTGAGCGCGTACTCGACAAACTCATGTCAAATACGCTGCGGGTTTGCGGATCAAAGCTTGACCATAAATTGGCAGCCAGATGCCCGGGGGTACGGCGCGCCCGGTCAAAAGCCGTGATAAAGCTTGCCCAGTTGAGGACGTCTGTGGCTTTCAGCGGCCCTGCGTCCCAAACATAAATATGGGCTGCACCGCCGAGCAGGGCAGTTTGCGGCACCGCACGAATTTTATCTGTCAGTGAAACGAACTGGCCGCTGCTCTTGAGCCATTTGCGATATAGCCCTGCGCCATATAACGGTTGTGCAGGGCCGGGGGCGATGCTGATCACAAAGGGCGCATCAGGTGCAAGCCGGTTGAAGTCATGCTGCAATTGCGGCACCGCAG
Source organism: Pseudomonas bubulae (assembly GCF_037023725.1). Lineage (NCBI taxonomy): Bacteria > Pseudomonadati > Pseudomonadota > Gammaproteobacteria > Pseudomonadales > Pseudomonadaceae > Pseudomonas > Pseudomonas bubulae. The sequence goes on along the minus strand of NZ_CP146077.1, from coordinate 3,187,830 downwards.
TGTTTTTGACTCGCTTGATACTAAACAGGGTGTCGAAGGGCGTTTCTACTATCCAGGTGACCGACAGGTCCTCGTGCAATTGAGTCCAGAACGGCATGCTCAACTCACCCAGCAACTGCCCGCCGGAGTAGCGCTTGACCAGCCAGTTAAGCCAGCCGGGGTCATTGGCCGGTATATAGCTACCCTCGCCAAAAGGAATGGCGTAGGCGCGAATGTCGGTTTGCAGGCGCGGCCAACGCAAGCTTGCAGGGCGGGACGCCTGTATCGAAACGCGCAACCTGTCGTCCTCAACCTTGATGTCGACCCGGTATTGATTCCCCTCCTCGCTAATCGTCCAGCTGTCGGAAGCCAGTTCAGTGACCTCGCTGTCCTGCCTGAATGCACCGCCACTGAGCAACAAGGGCGCTTTGCCGGGCCGTAGCAAGAACACCTCAAGGGTTGCCCGGTTCACATCGAAGGTACCCTGAGCGACAGCAAAACTGGCTCTGCCAGTGGCATTGGCAGGGCCCGGCATCACAAGCCCCCATGCTGCAAAAAGCAGGACACACAAGAACCCACGGTAACAACGCAAACAGGCAAGATGGGCTTTCATAGCTGACTCATGTAAACGACGCAATACAGGAGCCGAACTGTAGGCAGCTGTATCAACTTGACGCCATAATCTAATTCTACAAAACATGTACGAAAAAGACTTCGACGCAACTGCCTATTCACTCAGGCGGGTGCGCCTGCGCAGCAGATACGTGTCCATTATCCAGCCCTTGCTTGCTCGGGCAGTACTGCGGGCCTGCTTGATCTGCTCGCACACTTCGCTCAGTTTGCCCGCGATCAGAATCTCGTCCGCAGTGCCGATATAGGCGCCCCAATAGATATCGACATTTTCATCGACAAAGGCTTCAAAGGCACAATGTGCGTCGAGCATGACCACGACATTATCCAGATCCTCGGCCACCAGCTTGCGTCCGGTGGTGATGCGGATCGGCTGGCCGATAGTGTTGAGCGCAATGCGATGGCGGGCGACAAGGGCCTGCACACTGCTGATACCGGGGATCACCTCATGCTCGAAGTCGCTGCAGCCCCCGGCCCGGACACGGTCGAGAATACGCAAGGTGCTGTCATACAGCCCCGGGTCGCCCCACAACAGAAAAGCCCCGCATTCGCCATCGGCCAGTTGGTCTTCGATCAAGTGGGTAAACACTTCGGCCCGCTGTTGGTGCCAATCCTCGACGCCATCGGTGTAGCACGCCGTTGAGCTGTCACGCTGCGGGTCGTTGACCTGCACCACACGGTAGCCCGGCTCACGGATATAGCGCTGGCAGATCTGCAGGCGCATGCGCACCAGGTCTTCGGTGGCCTGGCCCTTGTCGAGCACAAACAGCACATTGGCGCGATTCAGCGCGTTGATCCCCTGGACGGTGATGTGCTCCGGGTCTCCGGCGCCGATACCGATCAACAACAGTGTTTTCATCCTGTAATACCCTCAAATCTGACTGGACTTAACCGCAGGAACCGGCATGATCCACGCCATAACAAGACTGACGACGGCCCAGCCCATGACCCGCCCCGCCCGCGCCACAGACCCGTCCTACGAACTGATGGACGACCACAATGGCCTGTCGATCATCTATCGCCAGCATGGCTTCCCCTGTCCGCTGGTGCGCTGGCACTTCCATAAGGAATACGAGTTGCATCTGATCGTTGCCAGCAGCGGCAAGGTGTTTGTGGGCGACTATATCGGTAATTTCCACCCTGAAACATTATTCCTCACCGGGCCCAACCTGCCTCATAACTGGATCAGCCAGGTGGCCGGTGACGAGGTGGTGCCCACCCGCGACATGCTGGTCAACTTCACCGATGAACTGCTTGAGAACGCCGCCTCGGTACTCACCGAACTCAAGTCCCTCACGCCAATGCTTGAACGGGCGCGCCACGGGATCGAGTTCCGCTGTAAAGCCACGATCCGCAAGGCTATGGACCTGATGCAGGCAATTGCCGGCTCCAGCGGCATCACCCGGCTTGGCCATTTCCTGATCCTGCTGGAACTGCTGGCCGGCTGTGATGACTACCAGCTGCTGTCTGGGGTCACCGCCGGAAATCTGGCCGACGAGCAAACCATCGACCGCACCAACCGGGCTGTCGACTATATCTTCAGCCACTACACCCGCGAGCTGCCGCTAGAAGAAGTCGCCGACTACATGGGCATGAAGCCCACCTATTTTTCCCGCGTATTCAAGCAAGCCACAGGGCGCTGCTTCATCGAGTTCGTCAATCGACTGCGCATCAGCAAGTCCTGCGAGTTACTGGCCGATGGTCAAAAGCCCGTCACAGATGTGTGTTTCGAGTCAGGTTTCAACAATATTTCCAACTTCAACCGTCGCTTTCAGCAACTCAAAGGAATGACCCCGTCACACTATCGTCGCCTGGCGGTGCAGCGTTTGACCGAGCAAAACCAGCGTGCACCGAGTGAACGCCTGCGCAGTGCAAAATAGTATCGATTGATGTGCTTCCAGTGATTTGTCACGCCGGTGATTGAGGGCTGTAATCGGCCCAGGCGCTTGCCCCGTGCGAGCCGCTATAAAAACAATAACCGTCCTTCAAAAGCCGCCAGGCCGCTGAAGTGGAGTGCTCAATGAATATTCCTGTCAAAGCGTTATGTGTCGCCACGTGCATGACCCTGAGTGGCATCAGTTCAGGCGCGCAAACCCTGACCATTGCCACGGTCAACAACAGCGACATGATCCGCATGCAAAAGCTGGTGAAAACCTTCGAGAGCGAGCACCCCGAGATCAAGCTCAACTGGGTGGTGCTGGAAGAAAACGTATTGCGCCAGCGCCTGACCACGGACATTGCCACCCAGGGCGGACAATTTGACGTGCTGACCATCGGCATGTACGAAGCCGCACTCTGGGGTGCCAAGGGCTGGCTCGAGCCCATGACCGACCTGCCCGCCACCTATGCCATCGACGATGTGTTCCCGGCGGTTCGCGACGGCCTGTCCGTCAAGGGCACGCTCTATGCCCTGCCGTTTTATGCCGAAAGCTCGATGACCTATTACCGTACCGACCTGTTCAAGGATGCCGGGCTGAGCATGCCCGAGCATCCAACTTGGGAGCAGATCGCCGGCTTTGCCCGCACCCTCAACAAACCTGACCAGGAACAATACGGCATCTGCCTGCGCGGCAAGGCGGGCTGGGGTGAAAACATGGCGCTGATCAGCACCATCGCCAACGCCTACGGCGCGCGCTGGTTCAATGAACAATGGCAACCGGAGTTCAACGGGGCCGAGTGGCAAAATGCCTTGAATTTTTATGTCGGCACACTGAAAGCCTCAGGCCCGCCGGGTGCGACCAGCAATGGTTTCAACGAAAACCTGGCGCTGTTCAACAGCGGCAAATGTGCGATCTGGGTCGATGCTAGTGTTGCTGGCTCGTTTGTCACCGACAGTAGCCAGAGCAAGGTCGCCGAGCATGTCGGCTTTACCTTCGCCCCCCATGCTGTGACCGATAAAGGCAGTGCCTGGCTGTACTCCTGGGCACTGGCCATACCCACCAGTTCCAAAGCCAAGGACGCCGCCAGGACATTCAGCACCTGGGCCACGTCCAAAGAATACGGTGCACTGGTAGCGGAAAAAGACGGCATTGCCAATGTACCCCCGGGCACCCGTGCCTCGACCTATACCGAGGCGTACCTGAAAGCTGCACCCTTTGCCAGGGTCACCCTCGAGTCCTTGAAAGTTGCCAACCCTCAGGACCCGACCCTCAAGCCCGTCCCTTATGTGGGTATCCAGTTGGTCACCATTCCGGAGTTCCAGGCGGTGGGCACCCAGGTTGGCAAGCTGTTCAGTGCCGCGCTGATTGGCCAGACCACCGTGGACCAGGCACTGGCCGCGGCCCAGCAGAGCACCGAGCGCGAAATGAAGCGGGCGGGTTATCCCAAGTAGCACTGCCAACACCAAACTCTGGTCTGTGGGAGCGAGCCTGCTCGCGAATACCGCGTCGACTCCTTCACGAGGAGGCTCGCTCCCACGCAAAGCAATTCAGGTGTATTGACGATGACGACTTCGACTGTTATTGCCGCGCTCGACGCCCCGCCAACGGGGCGGCGTCCGCGCCTGTTCAATCCCGGCTGGTTTCTGGTAACGCCCTCTGTGGCGCTTCTGTTGCTGTGGATGATCGTGCCACTGGGCATGACCCTGTACTTTTCACTGATCCGCTACAACCTGCTCTATCCCGGCGAAAACCAGTTCGTGGGGCTGGAGAACTTCACCTACTTCCTCACCGATTCGGGCTTCCTGCCCGGCGCAACCAACACTTTGCTGCTGGTTGGCAGTGTGCTGCTGATCAGCGTGGTGCTCGGCGTACTGATCAGCGCCCTGCTCGAAGCCAGCGAATTCATGGGCCGCGGCATCGTAAGGGTGCTGTTGATCTCGCCGTTTTTCATCATGCCGACCGTGGGCGCGCTGATCTGGAAAAATCTGATTTTCCATCCGGTATCCGGCGTCCTGGCCGCCGTGTGGAAGTTGTTTGGCGCCCAGCCGGTGGACTGGCTGGCGCACTACCCGCTGCTGTCGATCATCATCATTGTGTCGTGGCAATGGCTGCCCTTTGCGATCCTGATTCTGATGACCGCCATGCAGTCTCTGGACCAGGAACAAAAAGAAGCCGCGCGCCTGGACGGTGCCGGCCCCATCGCGATTTTCTGGCACCTGACCTTGCCCCATCTGGCGCGCCCCATTGCCGTCGTAGTGATGATCGAGACCATCTTTCTGTTGTCGGTGTTCGCCGAAATCTTTACCACCACCAACGGCGGCCCGGGCTATGCATCCACCAACCTCGCGTACCTGATCTATAACCAGGCGCTGGTGCAGTTCGATGTGGGCATGGCCTCGGCCGGCGGTTTGATCGCCGTGGTCATCGCCAATATTGCCGCCATCATTCTGGTGCGCATGCTCGGCAAAAACCTGACAGACAAGCCGTGAGGGCTCAGTTATGACACTTCAACAATCGCGCCGCCTGCAAAGCCTGCTGCTGGGCACCCTGGCCTGGGCTATCGCCATCCTGATCTTTTTCCCGATCTTCTGGATGCTCCTGACCAGTTTTAAAACCGAACTCGACGCCTTTGCCACGCCGCCCCAGTTCATTTTCACGCCCACGCTGGAGAACTACCTGCATATCGAACAGCGCAGCGGTTACTTTCACTTCGCCTGGAACTCGGTGGTGATCTCGTTCACTGCCACGGCCCTGTGCATGCTGATCGCTATCCCGGCGGCCTACTCGATGGCGTTCTACGAAACCAAGCGCACCAAGGGCACGCTGCTGTGGATGCTCTCCACCAAGATGCTGCCGCCAGTGGGTGTACTGATGCCCATCTACCTGCTGGCCAAGAGCTTTGGCCTGCTGGATACACGGGCGGCACTGATCATCATCTATACCCTGATCAACCTGCCGATCGTGGTGTGGATGATTTACACCTACTTCAAGGATATTCCCAAAGACATCCTCGAAGCCGCACGGCTGGACGGCGCCACGCTGTGGCAGGAGGTGGTGCGCGTATTGCTGCCGATCAGCAAGGGCGGCCTGGCTTCAACCCTGCTGCTGTCGCTGATCCTGTGCTGGAACGAAGCGTTCTGGTCACTGAACCTGACCTCTTCCAGCGCCGCGCCTCTGACTGCACTGATCGCGTCCTACTCCAGCCCCGAGGGCCTGTTCTGGGCCAAGTTGTCGGCCGTTTCGACCCTGGCCTGCGCACCGATCCTGATTTTTGGCTGGATCAGCCAGAAGCAACTGGTGCGCGGTTTGTCCTTCGGCGCAGTCAAATAAAAATACTGATTGGAGGCCCACTATGGCCAACCTGAGAATCAACAATCTGCACAAGGGCTTTGAAGGTTTCTCGATCATCAAAGGCATTGATCTTGAGGTCAACGACCGTGAGTTCGTGGTATTTGTCGGGCCGTCGGGCTGCGGTAAATCCACACTGCTGCGCCTGATTGCCGGGCTTGAGGAAGTGACGCACGGCACCATCGAGCTGGACGGTCGCGACATCACCGAAGTCAGCCCGGCCAGGCGCGACCTGGCCATGGTGTTTCAAACCTATGCCCTGTACCCGCATATGAGCGTGCGCAAAAATATGTCGTTTGCCCTCGACCTGGCAGGCGTGCCCAAGGCCGAAGTGGCAAAAAAGGTCAACGAAGCCGCCCGCATTCTGGAACTGGCACCCTTACTTGAGCGCAAGCCCAAACACCTGTCCGGTGGTCAGCGTCAGCGCGTGGCCATTGGCCGGGCGATTGTTCGCAACCCCAAGATCTTCCTGTTTGATGAGCCGTTGTCCAACCTCGATGCCGCGCTGCGGGTGCAAATGCGTCTGGAACTGGCACGCCTGCATCAGGAACTGCAAGCAACCATGATCTACGTGACCCACGATCAGGTCGAAGCCATGACCCTGGCCGACAAGGTGGTGGTGCTCAATGGCGGCAGGATCGAACAGGTTGGCTCACCGCTGGAGCTGTATCACCACCCCGCCAACCTGTTTGTTGCAGGCTTTCTCGGCACACCGAAAATGGGCTTTTTGAAAGGCCGGATCAGCCGCGTTGACAGCCAGGGTTGCGAAGTCGAGCTGGACGCTGGCACCCGTATCCAGTTACCCCTGAGCAGCCCTGCGCTGAGCCTGGGCAGCCCGGTCACCCTGGGCATTCGTCCGGAGCACCTGAACCTGGCCAAACCCGGTGAGTGCACCCTGAGTGTGACCGCCGATGTCGGCGAGCGCTTGGGCAGCGACACCTATTGCCACGTCAATACTGCCTGCGGTGAACCGCTGACCATGCGCGTGCGCGGTGATATGGCCAGCCGCTATGGCGAGCAGTTGCAGTTGCACCTGGACAGTGAACATTGCCATTTATTCGATGCCGGGGGCCTGGCCCTGACCCGTCCATTGCGCGCAGCTGCCTAAACCCACGAGATTGCCCCATGAAACTCAATCGCCGAAACCTCGACACCCTTACCAACCTGGTGGCCAAACCCACCTACCTTGGCAGCGATACCCGGCAGGGCATTGCCCACATCGGCGTGGGCGGATTTCATCGCGCCCACCAGGCGTATTACACCGATGCCCTGATGAACCGGGGCCAGGATCTGGACTGGAGCATCTGCGGCATCGGTCTGCGGGGCGAAGACCGCAAGGTGCGCGACGCTCTGGCCGATCAGGACTACCTCTATACCCTGTTCGAACTGGGCGACAGCGACGACACCCAAAGCCGCATCATCGGCTCTATCAGCGGCATGCTGCTGGCCGAAGACGGCATCAATGCGCTGATCGACAAGCTGGCCAGCCCGGCTATTCGCATCGTTTCGCTGACCATCACCGAGGGCGGCTATTGCATCGATGACAGCAGCGGCGAATTTATGTCTGCACTGCCACAGATCCAGCACGACCTCACCCACCCCGAAGCACCGACAACCGTGTTTGGTGTGCTATGCGCCGCCCTGGCCCGACGCCAGGCCAGCGGTATCCGGGGCTTTACCCTGATGTCCTGCGATAACCTGCCCCACAACGGCGCTGTCGCGCGCAAGGCCCTGCTGGCTTTTGCCGCGCTGCGCGGTGCTGAACTACATGATTGGATCGCTGCCAATGTCAGCTTTCCAAATGCCATGGTGGATCGCATCACGCCCATGACCAGTAACGCCCATCGTTTGCAACTGCATGACCAACTGGGTATAGACGACGCCTGGCCGGTGGTCTGCGAGCCGTTTATCCAGTGGGTACTCGAAGACAAATTTGCCTGCGGCCGCCCGGCATGGGAAACCGTGGGCGTACAGCTCACCGACGACGTCACGCCTTATGAAGAGATGAAAATCAAACTGCTCAATGGCAGTCATCTGGCATTGACGTACCTGGGGTTCCTCAAGGGCTATCGGTTTGTTCACGAAACCATGGGCGATCCCCTGTTCGTGACGTATATGCGTGCCTACATGGATCAGGACGTAACGCCGCAACTGGCGCCGGTGCCCGGCATTGACCTGACGGCCTACAAGAACACCCTGGTGGAACGCTTTTCCAATCAGGCCATTGCCGACCAGTTGGAGCGCGTGTGCTCGGATGGCTCGTCGAAGCTTCCCAAGTTCACCGTGCCTGCCATCAACCGGCTGATCAGCGATGGTGGCGAGTTGAAACGTGCGGCACTGGTGGTTGCAGCCTGGGCGATGTATCTCAAGGGAGTTGATGAAAATGGGCTGCACTATGCGATTCCCGACCCGCGAGCGGAGTTTTGCCAGGCCCTGGTGGCGGATGATGAGTTGATCGTGCAGCGATTATTGAGCGTTGAAGAGATCTTTGGCGGCGCCATTCCCCGGTCTGCCGAGTTTGTTGCTGCGTTCGAGTGGTGCCTGAACAGCTTGCGTGATGTCGGGGTGAGCAAAACCCTGGAAAATCTGCTTCATCTTTGATGCCCAGCCCAGCCCTCTCTGGCAGAGGGTGCTGAATTGAGCAGTCGCAAGTGCGCCGTTATCCCCGATCAGTCCCTTATCCCTGCGGAAAGGGTCTGTTTGAGGCTTTTGATCTGGCTAAGAGCAGGTTCCCATGAGCACAACCCACTTATACCTGGGCATCGATTGCGGCACCCAGGGCACCAAGGCCCTGATCCTCGACAGCGAGTCCGGCCAGGTGCTCGGGCTGGGCAGCGCCCCACACACGTTAATCCAGGGCGCACAGGGGCGGCGCGAGCAGGATCCCGGGCAATGGCTGGATGCATTGCAACACGCCACCCGCCAGGCCCTGACCCAAGCCGGCATCAGCGGCCAGCAGATTCAGGGCATAGGCGTGTCCGCACAACAACACGGGCTGGTGCTGCTCGATAGCCAAGGCGATGTATTGCGCCCGGCCAAACTGTGGTGTGACACCGAGTCAACTGGCGAAAACAACCAACTGTTAGAATGGCTGGGCGGCGAAACCGGCTCCCTGGAGCGGCTGGGCCTGGTGATCGCGCCAGGCTACACGGTCTCCAAGCTGCTCTGGACAAAACACCATCATCCTCAGATTTTGGCACGCACTGCCCATATCCTGTTACCCCATGACTACCTGAATTTCTGGCTGACCGGACGCTGCTGCAGCGAATACGGTGATGCGTCCGGCACCGGTTATTTCAACGTGCGCACTCGCCAGTGGGATCGCGAACTGTTGCATCATATCGATCCCGACGGCCATCTGGAGCAGGCGCTGCCCGAGCTGATCGAGCCCCGCCAACCGATCGGGCGTATCCGCCCGCTTATCGCGCAGCTGCTGGGACTGAACCCCGATGCCGTGGTATCCAGCGGGGGCGGCGACAATATGATGGCAGCCATCGGCACCGGCAATATCGAACCCGGAATCATCACCATGAGCCTGGGCTCGTCGGGTACGGTGTATGCCTTTGACCCGCAGCCACAGGCCCGCCCTGAGGCCTCAGTGGCCAGCTTCTGCTCGAGCACCGGCGGCTGGCTGCCGCTGATCTGTACCCTGAACCTGACCAATGTCACCGGTGCCGTGCGCGAGCTGTTCGGCTTGTCTCTGGAGGGTTTCAACCAGATGGCCAGGCAGGCACCCGCAGGCGCAGAGGGCGTCAGTCTGCTGCCCTTCCTCAACGGCGAGCGGGTGCCTGCCCTGCCCGATGCCACCGGCAATTTTCAGGGCCTTACACTGACCAACATGACCCAGGCCAATCTGTGCCGCGCAGCCATTGAAGGCACCACCTATGGCTTGCGCTATGGCCTCGATCTGCTGCGCCGCAACGGCCTGCAAAGCCACGTCATCCGCCTGGTAGGCGGCGGTTCAAAAAGCCCCCTGTGGCGCCAGTTAGTGGCCGATATCATGGCCACCCCGGTAGTCTGCCCTGAGCAGAGCGAAGCAGCCGCACTGGGGGCTGCAATTCAGGCTGCCTGGTGTGTGGCTGCTGACTCACCGACACTGGCTGATCTGTGCCGGCGTTGCGTGCGCCTGGATCCTGCGGGTGAAACCCGGCCCGAGGCCGATAACGTCCGGGCCTACGAACACTTCTATCAACGCTACCGACTACAGGTCGCAGCCTTAACCGAGTAAATGTTATGTATCTGGTATGCGGAGAAGCCTTATTCGATTTTTTTGCCCGGTCGCCTGAGAGTACGCCGACGGGCCAGGTGGACTTCAAGGCCATTGCTGGCGGCTCACCCTTCAACGTGGCGGTGGGCCTGCGTCGCCTGGGCGTCGACACCGCACTGTTTGCCGGGCTGTCGACCGACTACCTGGGCCAGCGGCTGAAACAGGTGCTGGTGAATGAAGGCGTGAGCACGCGATACCTGCATGATCTGGACGCGCCCACCACGCTGGCCATGGTCGCGCTGGATGCCAACGGCTCGCCCGCCTACAGCTTTCGCGGTGAGGGCTGCGCCGACCGGCAATTGCACGCCCATCACCTGCCGCTGCTGGGGCCCGAGGTGCGGGGTGTGCATGTGGGGTCTTTTTCGTTGGTGGTGCAGCCGGTGGGCGATACGTTGCTGGCACTGGTCAAGCGCGAGAGCGGGCAACGGCTGATCAGCCTTGACCCCAATGTGCGCCTTAATCCAGAGCCGGACATCGAACGCTGGCGTCAGCGGATCAAGGAACTGATCCCCTATGCCGATGTGATCAAGGTCAGTGATGAAGACCTGGAGTTGCTGTACCCCGGACAGGACGCGCAGGAAATTGCCCGGTCATGGCTCAACCATCGTTGCCAACTGGTGTTTTTGACCCGGGGCAGCCAGGGCGCCAGTGTGTTCAGTCGCGAACATGGCCAGCGTTCGGTGCCCGCCAGCCTGGTGGAGGTAGCCGATACCGTGGGCGCGGGGGATACCTTCCAGGCCGCAGTGATTGCATGGTTGACCGGGCATGGGCTGGACTCGATCGAAGGCATACAGGGCCTGAGTGCGGTGCAACTGGACGCCCTGCTCGACTTCGCCAGCCGTGCCGCAGCCCTGACCTGCAGTAAAACCGGCCCGGACCTGCCCTACCGCGAACAGCTGCTATAACCGTTGTAGCCGCTGAGGAGCACAACGAGGCTGCGATAAGGGCCGCAGGACCTTCAATATTTCAGGGTCGCTGCGCAACCCATCGCCGCCTCGCTGCGCTCCTCAGCGGCTACAGCACTTACCAGATCGACAGGTTATAGCTGACGATCAAACGGGTCTCATCCACGTCACGGGCAAACTGGGAGTAGTTGGTGCGGTAGGTGGCATTACGCAAGCGCAGGCTGACGTCCTTGAACGTACCGCTTTGCACGATGTATTTCAGCTCGCTGTCACGCTCCCACTCCTTGCCCTCTTCGCTGCTGCCCACCACCTTGATATGGTCGCCATTGACATAGCGGGTCAGGAACGACAGACCGTCGATGCCGATGGCTTTGAAGTCGTAGTCGTAACGCAGTTGCCAGGAACGCTCCTGAGCGTTGGCAAAGTCGTTGACCTGCAGGTAGTTGACCAGATACGGGTTGCTGCCATCCAGGTACGGCATTGAAGTATCGCCGTTCATGCGCTGCCAGCCAGCACTGATCTTGTGCCCGCCCAGTGCATAGCCGAGCATGGCGCCCAATGCGCGGTTGTCGATAGTGCCAGCTTTGGCCGAACCCGAGTCATCACTTTTCAGCAAGCGCACATCGGCGGACAACACACCAGGACCGACCGGTTGATTGGCCTGCAAACCGACAAACTGCTGGCGATAGATATCCTGCAATTCACCGTAGTGGTATTGCGCAGTCAGATGCTCGTTAACCTTGTAATCCAGACCGTACATGCTGAAGTGATCAGCGGTGATATTGCAGCCATAACGCTTGTTTTTGCAGTTCAGGCGCAGGTCCTGGGAGTCGGTGGAGTCCCGGGCGGTATAACGGTCAAGGCGCGAGGCCATGAACTTGAGATCCCTGATTTCCTGGGATACCAGCATGGCGCCATTGAACATGTTTGGCAGTAAACGGCCATCATTGTATTTGAGCAACGGCAGATCAGGCAGCAGCGCGCCGTATTTGAGCACGGTGTCGGATACGCGCATTTTCGCCGTGAGGCCAAATTTGGCGTACTGATCCTTGGAACGACGCGGGTCGCTGCCGGTCGAAGGCAGCAGGCCACTATTGCTGTCGGCCGGGCTGGAATCCAGCTTCAGGCCCAGCATGCCCAGTGCATCCAGGCCAAAACCGACGGTGCCCTCGGTATAGCCCGATTGCAGATTGAGGATAAACCCTTGCGCCGTTTCATCGCGCTTGGAGGCGCCCTGGGGGTTTGAGCTGCTACCATCGCGAAAATCGCGATTGAAGTACACCGTACGTGCTTCCAGTCTGGCGCTGCTGTCTTCAAAAAAGCCGCCGGCCTGTGACGGTGCGGCAAAGCCGGCACACACTGCCAGCGCGCCCAAGTGTGCTACCCGGCGATGCGCCAACAATGAAAAAGGATGAACCATGTACAAGCTCCAGCAGCCAATCATTGGCAGGGTGAAAACGACCGAAGACACGCTCGGATACAAAGTGAGCGTCCTCAATCAAAAAAAGGGGCGCAATTGTACGAAAGGCTAAGCTGGAGCCTCATTCGACCTTAGTCGCACGGTCAAGACCGGGCTTTGCAGCAAGGCTGACAGCCTTGTACCGGTATGCGGCCTTAAACAGACCGACTTACAGATTCAAATTCAGGACCTACCATGCCAATCAAGAGTTCAAGGCGCCACCAACGCTTGCAGGCCAGCGCCACCGAACAAGCTTTGCTTGAGCTTAACGAAACCCTTGAGGAGCGTGTGGCCGAGCGCACCCGGGCATTGGCCGAGGCCAATATGCAATTGCAGCTCGAGATACAGGAGCGGGCCCGTGCCGAGGAAGCCCTGCGCCACGGGCAAAAAATGGAGGCGGTAGGGCAATTGACGGGCGGCATCGCCCATGATTTCAACAATATGCTCACTGGCATTATCGCCAGCCTGGATCTGATGAAACGCTACATCGCGGCAGGCCGTATTGACGAGGTCGAGCGTTTTGCCGATGCCGCCGTCAACTCTGCGCAGCGCGCCGCCGCGCTGACCAACCGCTTGCTGACGTTCTCCCGTCGCCAGTCGCTGGATCGCAAGCCGCTGGACCCCAATCAGCTGGTGAAATCACTGCAGGAATTGTTCAGCAGCAGCAAAGGCGCGAATATCGACCTGATCCTGGAACTGGGGCAAAACATCTGGCCGGTCAATACTGACAGCGGCCAGCTCGAAAGTGCCCTGCTCAATCTGATGATCAATGCCCGGGATGCGATGCCCGACGGTGGCACCCTGGTAGTCAAAACCGCCAATCATTACCTCAATGCCAGCGATCTCGGCACTCTGGAATCAGTCAGCTCCGGGGATTACGTCATGCTCGAGGTCAGTGACAACGGCACCGGTATGAGCCCGCGGGTCCTCGCCAGGGCCTTTGACCCGTTTTTCACCACCAAGCCCGTGGGCCAGGGAACCGGGCTTGGGCTATCGATGATTTACGGCTTTGCCCAGCAGTCCGGCGGGCATGTCAGCATCAACAGCCTGAGCGGATGCGGCACCCGTGTGTGCTTGTACCTGCCGCGCCATCATCACCCGGAGGCGAAAACTCAGGCATAATCCGCGACCGCGCACTATGCCCCACTGTTCCAAGGTACAGATCACATGAAAGCTCAAGCCCGCCATATTTTGGTGAAAACAGCCGAAGAGGCCGAATCGCTCAAACAACGCATCGCCAAAGGCGAAGCCTTCGATGTGCTGGCGAAAAAATTCTCCACCTGCCCGTCAGGCAAACGCGGCGGCGATCTGGGCGAAGTGAGGCCCGGGCAGATGGTTGGTATCATTGACCAGATCATCTTCAAAAAACCGCTGCGGGTGGTGCATGGCCCGGTCAAGAGCAAGTTCGGCTATCACTTGGTGCAAGTCTTTTACCGCGACTGAACAGCCCCCTGCCCTCTGACGGCACCCTCGAAGACAGGGTTTGGGGTACTCGAGATTTCGGTCACTGCAGTCGCCACCAGCGCGGCAGCAGTTGCTGCACCTTCGGCTCGGCAAAACGGTCATCAATCAGAAACAGCGTGCCCTGATCGCTCTGGGTGCGAATTACCCGGCCGGCGGCCTGCACCACTTTCTGCACACCCGGATAAAGGTAGGTGTAGTCATAACCGGCGCCAAACCGTGCCGCCATGCGCTGTTTGATCTGTTCATTGACCGGATTCAACTGGGCCAGACCGAGGGTGGCGACAAAAGCACCAATCAGCCGCGCGCCAGGCAAATCAATGCCTTCACCGAATGCTCCGCCCAGCACGGCAAAACCGACGCCCTGACTGGTCAGGGTGAACTGGTCGAGAAAGTCCTGACGTGCTGCTTCGTCCATTCGTCGTGCCTGCAGCCACCGTGATATCGACGGATGGCGCTCGGCCAGTAGTTCGGCAACCTGTTGCATATAATCAAAACTGCTGAAAAACGCCAGATAGTTGCCCGGACGCTGCCCGAACTGCCTGGCAATCAGCTCCACAATCGGCTCCAGCGAAGCCTGACGATGGACAAAACGGGTGGATATGCGGCTCACCACCTGCACGTCCAGTTGCTCGGCGCCAAATGGCGATTCGACATCCATCCACAGCGCATCCTCCGGCAAGCCCAACAGATTGGCGTAATAGGTTTGCGGGCTGAGGGTGGCGGAAAACAGCACATTGCTGTGAGCACTCGCCAGACGCGGGCCGATAAAACCGGCAGGCACAATGTTGCGCAGATTGAGTTGCGAGAGGCGCCGCTTGCCGCCTTCAACCAGGCTGACGTCGAACAGGAAATTGTCATCGAACAACTCCGCCACCCGATTGAACTGCAAGGCTTCGAAGTAGAACGCCTGCAGGTTTCCCGCCAGCCCATGGGGGTGATCGTTGAGGTAATCGCCTATGGCGGTGATGCAGGAAGACAAGGCATTCAGCCATTTGGCTGGCAGTTGCGGGTATGCCTGATAGGGGCCCGCCTGCGTCTTGTGCAGGGCACTCCATTCGCGGTCAAGGCGTTTGAAGGGTTTGTCCAGCGGTGCCGGAGCCGTGTGCCGTACGCTGTTGAGGGTCTGCTGATCGAGGCTTGCGCTGTACATCCCGCGCGCCCGCTCGACCAGGTTATGGGCTTCATCCACCAGGGTCCCGACCCGCCATTGGTTGGCCTGGGCCAGACCATAAAGCAAGGCACTGAAGTCGAAGTAATAGTTGTAATCGGCAATCACCAGATCAGCCCAGCGCGCCATTTCCTGACTCAGGTAATAAGGACAGACCTCGTGCTCCAACGCGACATTGCGCAGGCTCTTCTGATCGAGGGGGGTTTGGCCAATCGCAGCCCTTCGCGCAGCGGGTAAACGATCGTAGAAGCCTCTGGCCAAAGGGCAAGAGTCACCATTGCAGGCGTTTTGCGGGTATTCACAGGCCTTGTCTCGCGCCACCAGCTCCAGCACACGCAACGGAGCGTCCTGCCCTTCGGGAAAAAGCACCTGCATCGCATCGAGGGCGAGTTTGCGCCCCGGCGTCTTGGCCGTCAGAAACAGCAGCTTGTCGAGCTGCTGGCCGGGCATGGCCTTGAGCAACGGAAACAGGGTACCGATGGTTTTGCCGATCCCGGTGGGGGCCTGGGCCATCAGGCAGCGCCCGGTGCTGACGGTCTTGTATACCGCTTCTGCCAAAGCCCGCTGCCCGGTTCGAAACTGCTTATGGGGAAAGGCCAGGGCACGGGCGGCAGCATTCCTGGCCGCACGATGGGCCATTTCCTGCTCGGCCCAGGCCAGGAACAGCCCGCATTGCAGCTCGAAAAATTGCTGCAGGTCCGATGCTGACCAGGTTTCCTGCAGGCGGGTTTCCTTTTCACTGATAATGTCAAAATACACCAGCGCCAGGTCAACCTGTGGCAACTGCAGGCTCTGGCACAATAACCAGCCATAGACCCGGGCCTGAGCCCAATGCAGTTGACGGTGGTTGGCCGGTATTGCAGTGAATTCGCCGCGAAAGGTTTTCACTTCTTCCAGGACATTGGCCGCGGGGTCATAACCGTCTGCACGACCGCGAACGCTCAAGGCGCCGAACTGTCCTTCCAGGCTCAGCTCCGCCTGATACTCCGGGCTGCGCCGCGAGGCAACCGTGCGATGCCCGGCTATGCCCTGTTGCGCCGTGGGCGAAGGGGTAAATCGCAAGTCCAGATCGCCAGTCTTGGCGGTGAATTCACACAAGGCACGCACTGCAACGCGATAATTCACCCTTGCAGCTCCTGCCATTGCACATAACACACGGTCACCGGCATCCCGTGCTCTTCACAAAAGGCCAGCCAGCGCAGTTGGTTGTCCTGCAGACGGTCACCCGGGCCTTTGACCTCAATCATGCGATAGGTGTGTTGCGCCGTAAAAAACTGGATCAGGTCGGGCATACCGCTGCGATTGGCCCTGATATCCAGCAACAGACGCCGAAACCAAAGTTTCAAGTGCGCAGGGGGCAAACACCGTAATGCCTCTTCCAGCAGGTTCTGATTCAGGTGATTCCAGGCCACGAAGTTAGACTGCACGCCAAATTTGGCAGCATAGGTGTCGCGGATAGTGGTCAGGTAACGGCCATCATCGAGCTGCGCCAGGCAAGCCTCGAACCTGTCGGCACGCTGCTGATAGAAATCATCTTCCAGCATGTCTGCCGGACCACTCTGATACGGGTGAAAAAAGGCGCCCGGCAAGGGTGCGAAAATCGCCGGCCAACACAGCAGACCGAAGAGCCCGTTAACCAGGGTGTTTTCCACGTAATGCACAGGCGCTGCAGCGCTGTGCAAGTGCGCGGCAGCCATTAGCTCGACACTGGCCGCTTCGTCCCGTGGCAGGCTCAGGTCGAGCCGGTCGGGTAGCATTGCCTGGGCCACGGGCAATGGCGCCAAGCCCAGCTTGCGGCGCAAGCGCGGGATGATTCGTCGCAGATGCTGAAGCTCGGCATCAGTCAGTGGGGCCTGTTGCGCGTCTTCGGCCAACTGCAATGCCGGTGCATAGTGCGCCTGACGCTCGAGCACGCGAATGCTGCGCTGGCGAGCCTCGGGGTGCAGGCTGTGCTGATAGACCTCCAGTGCCCGCGTCAGATCCCCTGCCCGCTCCAGATGCTGACCCAGCTGAAACAACAAGCGCCCGCGGCGCCGTTGCAGCCAGCGGTTGCCTGCCTGGTAGTCGAGCACCTGTTGCAGCACGGCAGCGGCATCGCCACTGAGCTCAAATTGCTCGCGACAGGCATGGAGCTGCAAATAGCCCTCTATATCGGCCCGGCACCCCAGAGCACGGGACTCGTGGCTGAAATCGACCTTCTCATAGGTAAACAGGCCGAGGTCGGCCAGTACCAGATCGGACCAGCTCTGCCCCAGGTTGCCAAAAAACATCAGCCGCAGGCGGTCACACAGCGCTCGGTGGTTGAGGGTGTAAAGCGGCTCGGTAAGGCCGGGATGCCATTGGGAAAGGGGTTGGTGCTGGGTCAAGTCGGCAGCCAGTTGCTCGAACCAGTCCGTTTTTTTACCCTTGGGTTGCGTGATACGGGCACTGAAACAGGCCAGGATTTCCGCTTTTTGCAGTACGTCAAACACGTCGGCCAAGGCCAAGGGCGCCTGATTATCCAGCCAGCCAAGAGCCAGCAAGGGGGCCGCCGCCAGCGCGGTATCACCGATTTCCGGGTAATTGAGCCTGCCGGCCCGGAAGTGATCGCCCTTGCGCATGATCATGCGCACCCACAGCGCTTGCGAGGGGCCGGGTAATTGGGCAAACCCTGCGATAAACCGTTGCTCGTCGACAGTCAGCACGTCTTCATAACGGGCAGCGATCCAGTCAAGCACATGCCGGAAGTTTTTCAGGTAGTAAAACGGGTCTTCGAGGGGATTGGAAATCACAGGCAGAACTAACCACTGAGCATGAATACTGGATATGCGTACAGATATCAGTTTGCCCGGGGCTCTGGCAAATGCTATTGGATGAGCGGTGCGTTCGCCGGGTCCCCGCCAGCAGGCCGGGGTGGTACTCACCCGCCCCCAAACCACCTGCCTTAGCCCGCAAGTACTGGGTGCCAGGGTTTTTTGCTTGGGTCGTGAGCGCACAATGTGGCAATCAGGGTGTTGCTTGTTCTCACGTCTGTTTTTTCCATGTGATAAAGCGCTTGCAACGATGCAAGGGGCAGTCCGCTTACAGACTCCAGCCAGGCGATATCGACCTGCGAAGAGCTGTCCGGGTCCATCAGTACCCGTCGAAATTCGTGGATGTATTGCAATTTTTCGGGGTAGCAGTTTTGTAGAAAGGACTCCAGGTCATCGGCTTTATTAACAAAAGGCGAACATATAAAGCAGCCCAACTGTTCATTATTGACACCGTGCAGTTCACCCAGGTACTGAGTGGCGACACCGTGCAACTTTCTAATTCGTTTCGGTGTATTGAACGAAGCGCCGAGCCTCTTTATCAATTGACCTTTAAACCGTTCATTGCACTGATTTTCCAGCGATGCACGGCGCAAGTAAGCATCCGCACCGACACTGTATTCCACCCCGTACTGGTAAGTGCCACGCAAACCCTGGAGGTGGGCAGCCACTAACACGACCGCCGCTTGCGGCTCCTCAATGTCCAGCATTTTTATATTCCATGGTCCCTCCACAAACATCAGTACCTGAGAACTCAACACGTCCGCTTCGTGGCATAAACAATCAAAAATATTGATCACGTCAATATCATTGCTGCCGCCACTGATTGCAGAAAACTCACCCCGATACGCGGGAGGCAATTTCAAGAACTCTTTATAGTCATCATCCAGTTTGCTGCACAACTTGACTGCGTTTTCAAAGCTTTCATGGTCATCACCCGGCGGTGCATGCCCGTGCTGCTCTGCAACCTGCTGGATCCACGTCACGTATTGCCCCAGATGGCTGGGCGGGCGCCGGTCAATCAGGGCGTCCACCCTGGCGCCCCATCTGCATGCCTGACGGTACAGCTTGGCCCGGGCCAGCAGGTCGGAATAAAAGAATGTCGCTCTGGCGTCGCCTTGGGTCAGGTGTCCTGACATCAGCACCTGAGTACGATTCATCACCGAAGGCAGGCTCTCGAAAACCGTCTGTTTATGCAGCCTGGTTGTACTCTGCTCATCGACAATCAACAACTCGACACGCATATCTTCATAGATAAACAACTCGTTGCACTGGGTCTGAATTCGCTCCATCACATTGGCGGTCATGCGTGGCTGGCGCAGTATCGCAATGCGTAACTTGAACGTCTCTGGCGAGCGCCCGGCAATACTCAGTTGTGCGGCGCGTAAAAAAGCCAATGTATAGGCACACTCCTTGCCGCCCTCATGAACCACCATTACCCGGTAATTCCCTATGCGCTCCACGCCACCGGCCGCCACTAATAAACGTTGAATCAACAACTGCAATGCAATGCGCTCGGGACGACTGAAACACCCCAGAAGCCGATGCAGAACTTGTTGATACACAAAGCCCATGGCCTGTTCATGAAAGTTGTTCATGGATTATCCTCCGGATCGAGCTTCTTATTATCAGCACGCCCAATTAGACGCGCCCAGATTTACTGCAACTCTTGGACCCGGAAGAGACGAGACGCACATACGCACAGGAACAAACCTACAAAAACCACTCAATAGAATACATACTTTCTTATGCTGCACTCTTATGACATGTTCTTCAGTCGCACTTTCTTTCTGGATAAAGCAAACCAAAAGTCCGCTGGGGCCAGACACAAAAAAACGCGGCCCTGAACACTATGTTCAGGGCCGCGTTTATGAGACGGGAAGTTTTGCGCAGCCTAGTCAGGCTTCAGGTCGCAAGCCACTTGCAAAGCAACTCGCCCCCGGCACGGACAACCATCCATATAACGATGGGCTTCTACAAAGTCCTCAAAAGGGAACACCTTGATCTCCAGCGGTGTGAGCACCCGGTCAGCAGTTAGCTGGTTGATATCACGCAAGGCACGTTTCATCGCCTCTTCGTCCTGTGCGATACCCAGCTCGGGCTTGCCAGTGAAGTTACCGATGCAGTGCACGAAGAACTTGATGTTCTTCTGAAAGCACGCACAGCCCGGAAACCCTGTCTGGTTACCGCCTTGCAAACCATACAGAACAAGGCTGCCACGAGGCGCCAGGACATCACCCAGCACTGACATTTGCGGGCCACCCAGACCATCGAGCACCACATCCACGCCCTTGTTGTCGGTGATCTTGTTGATCTGCATCAGCAAGTCCTGCTCTTCGGTGACAATCACCTTGTCGGCACCCAGTGCCAGCAGGCACTCGCGCTCACTGGCGTCCTTGGTCGCAGCAATCACCTTCAGGCCCATCGCCTTGCCCAACTGCACGAACGAAGGACCGGCGCAATGGCTGGCATCGGTGATCAGTACGGTCTGCCCGGGCTTGACCTGGGCCAGATCGACATATGCGAAATAGGCGATCAACAGCGGTGTGTAATGTACGCTGGCCTCTACCGCAGACAATACGTCCGGGTAGCGGGTCAGCGTGGAGCGTGGCATCAAAATCAGCTCGCCATAGGTCGGGTAGTCATTGGCGCTCTGGCCCGGAAAGCTGGCGACCTTGTCACCAATCGCCAGATCATCAACCCCGGCACCGACGGCGGTGACGATACCTGCCATTTCATGGCCGATACCCGCAGGCAAACGGGCGTGGCTGGGGGCCAGGTTCTGCCGCCAGAGCACGTCATACCAGCTGATGCCAATGGCTTGAACACGGACCTGCACTTCGCCGGGAGCAGGCGCGGCGACTTCGTGCTCTTCGCACTTGAGCACCTCGGCCGGACCAAACTTGTGAAAACGGATCGTGCGCGACATTACCAACCTCGCCTAATTAATCGCTAATACCACGGGACTTTATCCGGGCTTTGTGCGCAAGACTAACAGACAGCATTAATAGTCGACATGCCTGGCATTGATCCGCCGACAGGTTTACAGCGAGCAGAAGCCCTGAAAAACCGGGGAAACCACCATAAACAGGAGTTAAACCTCCTACAGTCCAGCAAGAAAGAAAATCTACCGAGTGACGAAAAAACAGTTTTGCCAGTAAGATCCGTTACCTCACTACCTGTTGAACCGACTGCGAAGCCTGCCCGATGAACCGTAACGACTTGCGTCGCGTCGATCTGAATCTGCTGATCGTCTTTGAAACCCTGATGCATGAACGCAGTGTGACCCGTGCAGCCGAGAAGCTGTTTCTGGGCCAGCCGGCCATCAGTGCGGCGCTGTCACGCTTGCGCAATCTGTTCGACGATCCGCTTTTTGTCCGTACCGGGCGCAGCATGGAGCCGACTGCCCGGGCGATCGAGATCTTTGCCCTGCTCTCGCCTGCCCTTGACTCGATTTCCACGGCGGTGAGCCGCGCTTCAGAGTTCAACCCGGCGACCAGCACCTCAGTGTTTCGCATCGGCTTGTCGGACGATGTCGAATTCGCCCTGCTGCCGCTGCTGCTCAAGCGCTTGCGTGCAGAAGCACCGGGTATCGTCCTGGTTGTCCGCCGCGTCAACTACATACTGATGCCGCCACTGCTGGCCTCGGGCGAGATTTCGGTGGGCGTCAGCTACACCAGCGACCTGCCTGCCAACGCCAAGCGCAAAGTACTGCGCCGTAGCCGTCCCAAACTGTTACGTGCCGACACCATGCCCGGCCCCCTGAGCCTGGACGACTTCTGCGAACGCCCCCACGCACTGGTGTCGTTCGCCGGTGACCTGAGCGGGTTTATCGATACCGAACTGGAAAAAATGGGCCGCAAGCGTCATGTGGTGCTCGCCGTACCGCAGTTCAATGGCCTGAGCACCCTGCTGGCAGGAACCGATATCATCGCCACCGTGCCCGACTATACGGCCGAAGCCCTTACCGCGGCGGGTGGCGTGCGCGCCGAAGACCCGCCGCTGGACACCCAAAGCTTCGAGCTGCATATGGCCTGGCGCGGCGCCCAGGACAACGATCCCGGGGAGCGCTGGTTGCGATCACGGATTCAGATGTTTTTCGGAGATCCGGACAGCCTTTGACACCTGCAAGGCGCAGGAGCAATTACCACTCACCTGGCAAAATCCTGCTGTGACTGAGCCTGTGCTGCAACATTCAGCGTGCGCAGGCCAAGCAATACAATCAGCACCATCACCGCTCCGGCGACAATAGGAACGGCAAAACCGGCGCGGGCGCCCCAGGCGTCGATTACCAGGCCTGCCACCACCCCGCCGAATGCCACGCCGATGCTGATGCCAGTGGACATCCAGGTCAGACCCTCAGTGACCCGCTGCGGCGGCAATATAAGCGTGCCCAGGTTCATGACAATCACCATGGTTGGTGCGAAAGACACCCCGGAAACAAACAGCAACAGGGCCAGGACATAGACACCAGATGAAAAAATCGGCAATACCGCAGTGATGGCCGTGACCAGAATCCCGATAAAAAATTGCTGTGCCATGGGCATGGCAATTCTGAAAGCGCCAAAGGCCAGACCGGCAATCAATGACCCCAGAGCATAGGCGGCAAGGATAAAACTGGCAGATGCCGGCCAGTCATGGGCGTTGGCAAAGGCAACCACGGCCACATCGACGGAGCCGCCGATAACGCCCATGCCCAGCAAGGCCAGGACAATGGTAGGCAGGCCCGCAAGACGCCAGGTCGAGCCTGTATGAGTGCTGGCCGATTTGATGATCTGTGGCTCAGTCTGGCGCTGCATCACAAACGCCGTAACGCCCACCGCCAGCAATACGGCCACCGCCAGGGGCCCGGCTTCGGCAAACAGCCCGGTGCTCAGGCCAATCGCCAGGGGCGGCCCCAGGATAAAGGCCATTTCAGTTAGCACGGTATCCAGGGAGAACGCGGTATGCAGCAGCGACTTGCCGCGAAAAAGCTGGGTCCAGCGCGCCCTGGTCATGGCCGGCATGCTTGGCATGGTGCCTGCCAGTGCCGCCAGGACAAACAGCAACGGTGCGTCGGCACGCAGATGTGCTGCGGCGATCAACGCCAGCAGCATGGCGATGCTGAATGCGGTGAACACCGGCAGCACCCGGCGCTGACCCAACCGGTCGACGCGTTTTGATATCTGCGGCCCCACCAGGGCATTGGCCAGGGTAAAGGTTCCGGCCACCGCCCCGGCCAGCCAGTAAAGCCCTGTTTGCTGCACCAGCATGGTGATGATGCCGATGCCGATCATTGCCTGCGGCAAACGGGCAATCGAACTTGCCACCACCAACCCCATGACGCCAGGTATTGCCAGAAGTTCGCGGTAAGGGTTGGCCATGGTTATTCCTGTTCAAAGACGCTTCAGATAAAGAATCCAGCGTCGTATCCTTCTGGCGATAAGTCAAAGCCGGCGGCCTTGACCGCACTTTAAAACTGCCCGATTGCGGAGCCACAATGCACGAACATATTGCAGCCGTCCCTCTGGACAAAGCCTACCGACTGCTTAACCACGGCCCGACGATTCTAGTCTCGTCCCGCCATGCAGGGGTGCAGAATGTCATGGCAGCAGCCTGGGCATGCGCCCTGGACTTCGACCCGCCCAAGTTGACCGTGGTGCTGGATAAAAACGTGAAAACCCGCGCCTTGGTGGAAAACAGCGGGGTCTTTGTGATCCAGGTACCTACCGTAGCCCAAATCAGGCTGACCAGCCTGGTCGGCAGCGTCAGCCTGGTCGATGACCCGGACAAACTCGAGCATTGCGCGGTGCAACTGTTCGAGATGCCTGCCCATGACCTGCCATTTGTTGAAGGTTGCTCAGCCTGGCTGGCCTGCAAGTTGATCCCCGAACCGCACAACCAACAAACTTACGACCTGTTTATCGGGGAAGTGGTTGGGGCCTGGGCCGACACTCGCGTTTTCAGCGAAGGTCACTGGCACTTTGAAACTGCCGCCCCGACCTTGCGCAGCCTGCATTACATCGCCGGAGGACATTACTACGCTATCGGCCAGGCGCTGGATGTGGATGTGGATGTGGATGTGGATGAGAGCAATCTGTAGAGGCGCTTCCTGTCGTTGCGGGCAATATTCTGCAGTCCTCTTTGCCCTGCACACAGAAGAACAAGGCAAGCGTGTGCTAGCAACGCTGCCAATCATCAATTCAATGCCACAACTAACCGTGTAACATTCACCTACTCCAGCCAGCCCATCACGGCTCCCGCATGGGAAGCCGCAGACCGCTCCACTCTCTGCAACAGCATGAGCCTGGCTATTTTTTCAAGCTGACACCGTTCAACAACTTACAAACCGGGTAACAACCATGAACCGTCGTAAAAAAATCAACCAGATATTGAAGGCCAATGCCAAGAAGGCCAACGCCAAGCTGGCCCCGAAGAACAAGAACCCGTACATCAGCAAGGCTGACCGCCTGAAGCTGGCCGAGCAATCGGAGCAGGACACCACAACAACCACTGGGGATTAAGCCATGGTCATGCCCGAGCCCCTCTTCAGGCAGGCAACGCCCCAGGATGCCGAATCCTGCTATCAGATCGAGGTTTCGGCCTATGAAGGCGATGAAGCAGCCACCCTGGAGAAGATCCGAACGCGAATCGCCCAGTATCCCCAAGGGTTTCTTGTGCTTGAGCAGGCTGGGGAAATCGTCGGGTTTATCAATAGCGGCTGTGCCTACAACGTCGTGATGTCGGATGAGGCTTTCAAGGAGCTGATCGGCCACGACCCTGTTGCACCCAATGTGGTAATCATGTCCGTAGTGGTTGCCCCCGCACACCAGGGCAAGGGCTTTGCCAGGCTGCTCATGAATGAGTTTGTCAGGCAGATGAGCAACCAGGGCAAGCACTCGATCCATCTGATGTGCAAACAACAGCATGTGCCTCTCTATACCCGCATGGACTATCAGTACGTCCAGCCATCGCCCTCAGGGCATGGCGGCATGGCCTGGCATGAAATGGTCATGGCGCTCTGACGGCTGAGAAAGCTTGCCGGATCAATAGCCCACCGCGAGAGTCCTACTTTTGACTCTCCCGCACCTCAAGCCTGTCCGGGCTGCTGCATCAAACGCAGGCCACTGGCCAACGCACCCGCCAGGGCAAAAGCGCAGCCCAGCCACAATGCATGGTACGGGCCGCTGACCGCAGACAAGTGAAAGCACAGCGCCACCAGTGACGCGCCCAGTGTCTGCCCCAGCAACCGCGACGTGGCGACAATGCCGCTGGCACCACCACTACGGGCCAGCGGCGCACTGGTCATGATCGCCTTGAGGTTGGGCGACTGGAAAAACCCGAAACCGGCGCCACACAACGCCATGCGCCAGCCAATATCAAAGGTCGAAGCGCCTTCGCTCAATAACGCCAGCGCTGCCATGCCTGCGCTCAACATCAACAGACCGATGCCGCACAGCAGTGCCAGCGATACGCGGTCCGCCAGACGCCCGGCAATCAGCGCCATAACCGCTACCACCGCGGGCCACGGCGTCATCAAAAAACCGGTAGCCACCTGGCTGTGGCCAAGCGCCGTCTGCAACAGAAAAGGCAACGAAACAAACGCCAGCCCCTGGGCGCTGAACGCACAGATCGCGGTCAGAGAGGACAAGGCAAACAGTGGCCGCTTGAACAGATCAATCGCCAGCATCGGTGCCGGATGCGCAGCCTGACGGCGCATCAGCCATACCCCGCACACCAGCGCCACGCCGATCAGCCCCAGGCTTAAATCGCCCTCGGCGCCATGTACCGCCGAACCCAGCCCCAGCACCAGCAAGGCAAACAGCCCGGCACACAAAATCGCGGCCAGCCGGTCAAACGCGTGTCCGCTTCTGGGAATTTCCGGCAGCGAGCGCAAGCCCAGTACAACGGCCAGCAGTCCCAACGGTACATTGATCAGGTACAGCCAATGCCAGGTCGTCACCGACAGGATGGCCGATGCAGCCGTTGGCCCCAGAGTGAAAGCCAGCCCCACCACCAGCGAGTTATAGCCCAGCCCCCTGCCCAGAATTTTTGCCGGATAGATGTGGCGCAACAACGCGATATTCACACTCATGATCGCCGCAGCGCCCAGCCCTTGCACCACCCGCGCGGCAGTCAGCGTGGGCAGCGACCACGCCAGCCCGCAGAACAGGGAGGCCAGGATAAACACCAGCAGGCCGCCGAGAAAAACCCGGCGATGGCCCAACACGTCACTGAGGGAAGCAAACGGCAACACCGCGGCAATGGTCGCCAGTTGGTAAGCGTTGACTACCCAGATGACCGAGGCGGAGTCAGTGCCGATGCCTTCGGCCAGGGTTGGCAAGGCGGTGTTGATGATGGCGGTATCGAGGGTCGCCATGCCAATCCCCAGGGAGATCGCGATCACGGCAGGCAGGCGTTTGTTACTGGGCAAACCATCGACAACTGAAGACATGAGCAATCCGCGTACACGACAAAAACGTCAAGATTAAGGCCTGCAGAGGATATTTTCTGTGGCCGATTGCGCACTCGGACGAAATTTCATGTTCGTCGATAGCCTTGTAGCCACACCGGATTATTGCTGCTTTACCAACAATGTTTCTCAGGCCTGAGGATTTCTCCCAAAAAACATCCGAACGTTCGGCAGCATGAGTGCGATTGATCTCAATACGCAGAAACTGGTGAGCAAGTGTGGAAGGCACGTTTGCCGGTGGGTGCGGTTGCAGCGCCGTTGATCTACAAGTCGCCGGCCACGGGCAAGCAATATGTGCTGATCTCGGCGGGCGGCATGAGCCACTCGCCTGATGTGGGTGACTACATCATTGCCTATGCATTACCGGACTAAGACGTTGTAGTCGCTGAAGAGCTTTGCGGTGTTTCAGTAAAACTGCGCGCCTGGGTTCTACACGGCTTTGCGGTCTGTCTCTAATCCCCTGTCCGGGCTTCCAGCGTTCCCAGCCAGCGCGCCTGGGAACACAGCAAATGCTGGCGCATGGCAGTCTGGGCAGCAATCACATCCTTGCATTCCAGGGCCTGCAAAATGGCCTCGTGCTCGACCACCGCGGCATCCCAGGTGCCGTGGTTTTCCGAACGCTCGCTCAACTGCGCAGAAATCGGGCTGTGACGCTCATCGAACAGCGCAGTAATGATGCGCACCAACGCACCATTGCCGGTCATCTTTGCCAGGCGATGATGAAACTTTCGGTCGTCTTCCAGCGGCGGACGGTTCGCTTCGATGCTCGCGCGCATGGCATCAATGCACTCCTTCAGGTAACGGTAGTCGCTCTTTTTCCCGTGCATGCAGGCCAGCACCACCGCTTCGCCCTCGATCAGCGCGCGGGCCTGCATCAGTTCAGTCGGGCTCTCGCCATGAGTGCCGGTACGGGCGCCGCCTTCGCTCGGTCGGGCAGCCACATAGACCCCCGAGCCCATTCTGATCTCGATGCTGCCTTCGATTTCCAGGGCAATCAGGGCCTCGCGCAACGACGGGCGCGAGACGCCCAGCAACTGGGTCAAATCGCGCTCGGGAGGCAGGCGCGAGCCCACCTTGAAGTCACCCTGGACGATGTAGTCGCGCAATCGGTCGGCGATTTTCTGATAGAGCTTGCGCTCTGAAGGAGCAAAGGTGGAGACCATCGAGGTAGCGTCCAAAAAATGATGCCAAAGGCTACCACACAGGCCCGGGTGCGCTGCACAAAGCTTGGAGCCAGCCCTTGGACGTGTGGGTGTTACATCACCGCGCCAATTTGCCAGGGCACAAATTCGTTGTCGCCAAGACCGTTTTCCTCGCTGCAGGTTTTGCCGCCTGACGCGGTTGTGAGCATCAGTGCGAACAGGCGTGCGCCCGCCTCGATCACCGATTCCTCGCCATCGACAATCGTTCCGGCATTGAAATCCATGTCCAGCGCCATGCGCTCAAACAGGCGGGTATTAGTGGCAACTTTCAGCGATGGCGTCGGTTTACAGCCATAGGTAGAACCACGACCAGTGGTAAAGCAGATCAGATTCGCACCACCCGCCACCTGGCCAGTGGCAGACACCGGGTCATAGCCGGGCGTGTCCATAAACACCAGACCTTTTCGCTGGACTGTCTCGCCATATTCATAGACCGCCATCAAGCCGGTAGACCCCGCCTTGGCCACTGCACCCAGGGACTTCTCGAGGATGGTGGTTATGCCTCCGGCCTTGTTGCCCGGTGAAGGGTTGTTGTTCATGTCGCCGTCATGCTGGCGTACATAGGCCTCCCACCAGTGGATACGGCCCATCAGTTTGTCGGCAATCTGCGCTGACGCTGCGCGGGCCGTCAGCAGATGCTCTGCCCCATAGATCTCCGGTGTTTCGGAGAGAATGGCGGTACCGCCGTGGCGCACCAACAGGTCGACCGCCGCACCCAGCGCCGGGTTGGCGGTAATCCCCGAATAACCGTCCGAGCCACCGCATTGCAGGCCTACGGTGAGGTGGCTGGCCGACACGCTGCTGCGTTGCTGGCTGTTGACCTGATCGAGCATGGCGTTGACCAGCTCTTTGCCGCGTTGCACCGTTTCGCGGGTACCGCCGGCGTCCTGGATCACCAGGCCTGCTTTGAGCACCGCGTTGCGCTCGGCCAATTGTTCCATGAGCGGGGCCAGTTGATTGACTTCACAACCCAGGCCGATCACCAGTACACCGGCGAAATTGACATGATCGGCATAGCCACGCAGGGTGCGCTTGAGAATCTCGATGCCCTCGCCCTTGGCGCCCATACCGCAGCCGCTGTCATGGGTGATTGCCACTACGCCGTCCACATTGGGATAGTCGCGCAGGTAGCCCGCATCAAATGCCGCGGCAATCTGTTTGCATACGGTTGCCGAGCAGTTGACGCTGGAAATCACCCCGATGTAGTTGCGCGTACCGACACGCCCGTCTGCACGGACATACCCGGCAAAGCGGGCACCGCCGTCATCCTGGACGGTAGGTTGGTACACGTTGGCCAGCGTGTGGTTCGAGCTGGTCTGCGGCATCTGCAGGTTGTGCACGTGAACATGATCACCAGGGTGCAGGGCTGCACTCGCCTGGCCGATGGACTGCCCGTATTTGCGCACCAACTGCCCTTGGGCAACGGCACGCAGGGCGATTTTGTGCCCCGCAGGGATATCGGCCAGCGCAGTCACGCTCAGGCCATCGGCAAACAGTTGCTGACCCTTGGCAATGTCGCCGCGCGCCACCGCCACATCATCACCGCCAGTCAGTACAAGTAATCCAGGGTTGCTCATTTTCATGCTGGTTCCTCAACGGTTAGGGTGCGCTGCTAGCACTCGATAATGGCCTTGACCACGCCCTGCTGCGGATCCAGCAGCGAGGAGAAACGGCTGGCCACTTCGTTGAGGGGAATACGGTGGGTGTTGAGCGCCTGATCGGGGATCAGGCCGTCGCGCAGGCATTGCTCCACATAGCGGAAATCTTCGACGGTGGCATTGCGACTACCCATCAGGGTGGCTTCGCGCTTGTGGAACTCGGGATCGGAGAAGGTGATCGTGTCACGCACCACCGAGATCATCACGTAGGTGCCACCGTGGGCGATAAATTCAAAGCCACGCTCCATGGCCCGGGCGTTGCCGGTAGCATCGAAAACCACATCATAAAAATCGCCATCGGTCAGGTCGGCGAGCGCATCTTTATCGCCGTCGCCAATCTTCACCGCGGCGTGAATATTCAGATGTTTGCGGCAAAAATCCAGACGGTCGTCACGGGTATCCAGCACCGTGACCTGCGCTCCGCGCAAGCCGGCAAAAATCGCCGCGGCCATGCCGATCGGACCGGTACCGACTACCAGCGTGCGTTGCCCGGCCTGAAGGTTCGAACGGCGCACCGCATGCGCGCCAATGGACAGGAATTCGATCATTGCGGCCTGGTCCAGGGTCACCCCGACGGCCTTGTGAATGAACTGATGGGCGACACTCAGGTACTCGGTAAAGGCACCGTCACAGTGCACACCCAGCACCTGGATGCGCGAGCAGCAGTTGGTCTTGCCCTGCCGACAGGCGATGCACGTACCACACGAAATGTAAGGCATCACGTAGACCACATCGCCCGGCACCAGGGCGCTGCCCTCTTCGCTGGCCTCGACGATGCCGGAAAATTCGTGGCCCATCACCCGCGGGTACTCCAGATACGGCTGGTTACCGGTAAAGATGTGCAAGTCGGTACCGCACACACCCACACGTTTGATCCTGATCAGGGTTTCACCGGGGCGACGCTCGGGAATAGGGCTTTCGAGGGTGGTGAGCAAGCGGGGTTCGTTACAGATCACAGTCAGCATTTTTTATTCTCCGTCGATAGCGCAAGGGCTACCGGGTATTGGCGAGACCACAATGGGTGCCGCTCGAAAACTACACGGAGGAAAAAATATTGGCAAGACCAATTAATTTTTTAATGAATTGGCCTTACCAGATTTCATGCCTGGATTTACCCACCGAACGGGTCAGCAGGAGTCGCGCTCAACCAGCGGGCAGGCAATCTTGTGGATGGCGCAGTCGTCCCGGCCTTCGATCAGATGCAGTGCCGCGCGACGACCCATTTCGTAATACGGCAACTGCACGGTGCTCAAGGGTGGGTAAAACAGCTCGGCAACCCCCACCATATTGTCAAACCCCAGTACCGCCACATCGTGCGGAATACGCAAGCCGCGACTGAGCAGATACTGATACGCCACCAGGGCAATCCGGTCGTTGCCGCAAATCAGCAGGTCAAAGGGCGGAGTTCCATTACCCGCTAGCAGCTGTTGCTCCAGCACCACAAGGGTGTGCTGATAGCCGTCATCGTCGGGCAGGTCGAACTGAGGCAGTTGCGCGGCACTGATCCCGGCCTCGTCCAGAGCGCGGGCCAGTCCGCGTTGGCGCAACCCCCAGGCCATACTGCTTTGCGGCAGGTTTATGCAGAGCGGACGGCGGTAGCCCTGTCGCAGCGCTTGGCGTACCGCCTGATACTGCCCGTCTTCATCGTCTGATATATAGCAAGCAATGCCGGTTTCGGTGCTGACGCAATTGCCCAGAACCAGCGGCACGCTGCGCAGTACCTGAGGAATGTCCACCCGGCGAAGCTGCATGGCGCTGAAGATGATGCCGTCCGGTTGATGGGAGAGCATCAACTCGATGGCCTTCTGGCAGGGCGGGGCTTCAAACACGTTGAGGATAAACACGTTCCAGCCATGCTCGCGGGACGTACGCTCCATCGAGAGCAGCATTTCAACGGCAAAAGGAGTGGTGGCCGTATCCAGGGCAAAGATGCCAATGGTCTTGCCACTGGAGTGGCCGCCGCGGGTCTTGCGCGCAGAAAGACTGGGCACATAACCCAGGGTCTCGACGGCCTGCAGCACTTTTGCCAGGGTCTCCTGATTCAACTTTCCCGGGGTGTTGAGGGCCCTGGAAACGGTCATCAGGGAAACCCCCGCCAGCCGTGCAACATCTTTTACTGAAGCCATGGGTACGCGCCATACGTGTCTGACCGGGCATGATGTCATGCCTGATAGCGTCAGAACAGCATGAGCAAGGACGGCGCGCCCTGCGCCAAAAGGCCTGACTTCATAGCTTCAGATCCGCCAGCCCCCACACCAGGGCCTCGCCAAAATGGCCTGTGCCATTGACGGCATAAGCCCGCAGCGCAAGGCTGTCAGTCTTTGGGTAAATTCGGCTGCTCAGGCTCCAGGCGCCATCGTCGACGAACACTTCGATGGATGAACGATCGAGAAAAATTCGCAGGGCAATGCGTGTCTGCCCTGCCGCGATCGGTACACTGCGAACTCCGCTCACCCCGGCGCCGGAATGTTGCCTGTCGAGC
This sequence comes from Pseudomonas bubulae, assembly GCF_037023725.1. Classification (NCBI taxonomy): domain Bacteria; kingdom Pseudomonadati; phylum Pseudomonadota; class Gammaproteobacteria; order Pseudomonadales; family Pseudomonadaceae; genus Pseudomonas; species Pseudomonas bubulae. The sequence goes on along the minus strand of NZ_CP146077.1, from coordinate 3,156,147 downwards.
ACCAGGCGCCGGGCCATGGCATCAAAATACAGCAAGGTACGCTCCTGCTGATCATTGCTGCAGCGCAATGCCAGACCAAAATGTTCAGCGCTGCTGGCGGCAATATCCAGCTCAAGTTCAATCTCCAGCAGCGCCCCCCAGGTATCCAGCAACTGATTGGCAGACTTCAGCGCACCTATCTGCAGCACCTGCCCCGCCTGCCTCAATGCAATCAGCTCGCGGGCCGGACGCATCAGCAGTCGATCACCGTCGCGACTGACTTCACGGGGTAATGTCAGCGCCCCGCACCAGTGCTCGGCCTGGCTGGGCATCGGGCTTTCCCACATGTCCATCCAGGCCCATAACAAGCGACGGCCATCTGGTGCGAGCAAGGTCTGGGCAGCATAGAAATCGTGGCCATGATCGAGTTCATGGAGCGGCCCACCGGGTTTGAACACACCCTTGTCGTCCAGTTGCCCCATGCGGTAGCTGTTCTGATACAGGTTCCAATTGTCATATCCGCAGGGCTTCAAGCCCTGGGGCGAGTACAGCAACACATCGCGCCCCTCCAGCTCGAAAATATCCGGGCACTCCCACATATACCCATCAAGTTCACGTTGCCCCTGCAGCGCACAGCCCAGAAAGTCCCAGTGCAACAGGTCATCTGAACGATAGAGCAGCAACTGCGGGTCATCCCCAAGGCGTGCCCCCAGCGCCATCCACCAGGCCCCGTGGCGCTGCCACACCTTTGGGTCACGAACATGCATGATGGCCGGGTCAGGCGGTGTGTCGATGACCGGCCCGTGCTTGATAAAGGTAATGCCATCGGTGCTGCTGGCCAGGCACTGGACCTGACGGATGTGCTGGTCATCACCCGGCTCTTGCAACCAGATGTGACCGGTATAGATCAGGTACAGGGTGTCATCGAGTACCACTGCAGAGCCTGAGAAGCAGCCATCACGGTCATAACTGTCACCCGGTGCCAGGGCGATGGGCAAATGCTGCCAATGCACCAGGTCGTCGCTGCTGGCGTGCCCCCAGTGCATGGGGCCCCATTGTGCAGAAAAAGGATGATGCTGATAAAACATGTGGTATTGGCCGCGAAAGAACACCAGGCCGTTAGGGTCGTTCATCCACCCGGCTGCCGGGGCCAGGTGATAGGCGAGGCGATAGTCGTTGCCGCGTTCGGGCAGTGTTTGTTCAATGGCGCGATGGGCCATGTCCAGCCGTGCAGCGTGCATGGGGTGGTCCTTGTCAGGGTTCATAACGGGTAACTGATTGAGTGATGGCGGGTAATGCCAGCGCTTCGGCAACAGCGTTTTTGCCCGGTGGTTGCCGTGGATCGTTGCGCAGCAGGGTCCAGGACAGCAGCAGGCAGGCGCCAGCCAGAGCGGACATGGCCAGGTAAACATCGGCAAATCCGTATTGGTCATAACCGTAGCCAACCAAGGGCGACAGCAGCATGGCGGTGAGTTGCTGGGCGAAGTGAAAGCCCACCAGATAGATCGAGGCAGACAGGCGCGGGTCGAAATTGAACGCAATATATTTGAACACCGAGACCAGCAGGATCGGCACCTCAACCGCATGCAGCATCTTGAACACGGCGATGGCCCAGGTTTCTGTAGCCAGGCCGGAACCCAGAATGCGAAAACACATGATGCTGCCCGCCAGGATCAGCCCGTATTTCGCACCGGTACGGCCAACCACCCAAGGGGCAACCAGGAGCAAGCCGGCCTCCAGCAGGACCTGGGATGAGTTCAGGTAACCATAGGCCTGAATGCCCTGTTCCGGGGTCGCAAAAAACGACGAGAAATACACCGGAAACTGCTGCTCGTAGATCATGTAAATCCCGCACACCCCGGTCAGATAGACACTGAAGGCCCAGAACCGCGGCAACTTGAGCAATTGCCATAGATCACCGACAGATACGGGTGCAGCGCCACTTGCGCCGCTGGCGCAGCCGGGTTGGTTGAACCGGCTCAGGTCCAGTCGAAACAGAATGAGCAAAAACGCCACGCCGGCAGCACTGCTCATGTAGAAGGCAATATTGGGGTTGATGTTGAACACCACACCCACAATGCAGGTGGCCGCAGCCCAGCCCAGGGAACCCCACATCCTGCTGGTGCCGAACTCGAAACCCACGTGCCGTGACAACCGTTCGGTATAACTTTCGATCACGCCAACCCCGGCCAGCATGGCAAAGGCCAGGAAAACCGCCCCCACCACTGCGCCGAGCACTACGTTCTGAGCCAGCAAGTGGCTATAGACATAAATCGCGAAGGGTGCGGCGGCGCACAGCAGCAGGCCAATCCATACCAGCAGCTTGCGGGACAGACCGAGCTTGTCCTGCAATGCCCCGTAGAACGGCTGGATCAGCAGTGCTGCGATTGCATTCGCGGCAAATACATAGCCGGTCTGCGCGCCATTGAGGCCGATGACCTGATGCAACCAGATGGAAAAAAGCGAGTAACTGGAAGACCATGAAAAAAAGAAAAAAAACAGCAAACCGCTGATAAGCCAGTAATCACGCTTGACCGTCCGTTGCATGGGTGTCCCTCTTGTTCTTATTTAAGTTAACGTTAACATTTTCTCCTATTACGGATGCCTACAGCTTCGCTGTCAAGCTCATGGCTCAGGAAAGCAGCAATGGACAGGGCCTGGAAGCTCATATCAGGTCGCGATGACCCGGTGCCTGATCAGGTGTTTTTTTGACACCTTGCAGGGGAACCCCTGCGCAAGGACATCAAGCAGGTTAAGGATTAACCCGACTACGTCGCCAGCCTTCAGTCGGGCTCAGGCTAGCCTGTAATGTGCTGGCATTTGCAGGCTGACCCTTGCCAGGTAACAGGCCGCAGGGCGACTGGCACAAGGCTTACCCGCTGAGTTTCGTATACCATATATCTTTTACAAGCGAATGATGACCACCGTGGCCCATCCAAAACTCAATGCACCCGACCTCGGCAATTCGCCTTCCACATCGGAAATCATCACCCTGCATTTGCGCGATGCGATTGTCGCCGGGCATTTCGCTGAAGATGAACCGATTCGCCAGGATGATATCGCCCGCCAGTTCAATGTCAGCAAAATCCCCGTGCGCGAAGCCCTCAAGCGACTTGAAGCTGAAGGGCTGGTGATGTTCCAGCGCAACCGCGGCGCCATGGTCACGCGCATTTCCGAGGCCGAACTGGCGCAGATGTTCGAAGTGCGCATGCTCCTTGAAGACAAACTGCTGCGCCTGGCCATTCCCAACATGACCGCAGACACCTTTGCCCGTGCCGAACGCATTTGCCAGGAGTTTGTCGGGGAAGATGACGTGGGCCGCTGGGCCGAGCTTAACTGGGAACTGCACGCCTGCCTGTACGAGCCGGCGCAGCGACCGTTCATGATCAGCCTGATCCGCTCAGTCAATGACAAACTGGAACGCTACCTGCGTATGCAAATGAGTTTGTCGGCAGGTAAACACCGTGCCGATCACGAACACCGGGAGATCCTTGACGCCTGCCGCGCTGGCGATGTTGAGCTGGCCGTCAAGTTGCTGGATGAGCATATTGCCGGCGTGTGCAAAACCCTGTTCGAGCATTTGCCGCAAAGCCATTGAGCCTGTACGCAACGCTTTAGCTTGTAGTCGCTGAGGAGCGCAGCGAGGCTGCGATCGGTTTGGTGCGCCACTGCGACACAGCAGTCGTAAAATCGGTTAATGCGTTGGGCCAAGTACATCCGGGGCTCAGGGTTTACGACCGCTTCGCAATCGATCGCAGCCTCGCTGCGCTCCTCAGCGGCGACAAGATTTCGTGCTCTTCACTCCCCCACCGAGTACACCGTAATACACAGGTCGATCCCCAATGACTGCATGCGCAGCAACGTATCGATCGGGATCGGGTGGCTGACGGAACGTGGTGTAACTCCGCTGTTGTAGCCAATATCCAGGGTCTTTTTTGTACAGGCGTGCCATAACGGCTGCAGTGCTTGCGGCAATTGCTCAATGGCATCGAGCAAGGCCCTGATGCTTTCATCAGGGGTGGGGTAACTGCCTTGCGGGCCAGAGGCTTCAAAAACAGAATGATAGAGGTCGCCGTCAGCCTGACTGTCATGCAGGCAACTGATTGATTCTTCGGGCAGATCTCCAGGCGCCATGGCTTGTGCCAAGGGCGCCAGATTCACCGGAGCCGTGAGCATCAGGTCTGTATTGATGTAGTACACCCAGCAGTCATCATCGATAGGCATAGGCTTCACACTCCCAAAAAAAGTACCTAGCCCATACTGCCCGCAGGGCAAAAAATAGCCAATACCGCCAAAAAGCCAGCAAGTGTTCCTTTGTGGGGCATTTCCCACAGTAATGCTCCCTTCTGTAACACCCCCCTGCTACCGCTCAACCCCTCCAGTACCAGAGTGCCATCACGCAAGCCTGCAAATACCGCGCTCGCTCACTTATTGCGGCCTGCGGCAAAAATCGGCACACGCCTTGCAAAACAAATATCGTATACGAAATCCAAAGACCGTTAATCAACAGCCCTTCAACGACTCCGAGGCTTCCATGAAAAACCCCGTACTTGCCGTAGCTCTCAGCGCTGTTCTCAGTACCTCCTTTATTGCCACGGCGCAGGCCGACAAGCTCGACGATATTATCGGTTCGGGTAAGTTGCGCTGCGCCGTCACCCTGGACTTCCCGCCCATGGGCTCCCGTGACGAGGCCAACAAGCCCGTCGGCTTTGATGTGGACTACTGCAACGATCTGGCAAAAGTGCTCGGTGTCGATGCCGAAATCGTTGAAACCCCCTTCCCTGACCGGATTCCGGCGTTGGTCTCCGGGCGCGCCGATGTCATTGTGGCCTCCACTTCCGACACCCTGGAACGGGCCAAGACCGTTGGCCTGAGCATTCCTTACTTTGCCTTCCAGATGGTGGTGCTGACCCGCGACAACACCGGTATCAACAGCTTTGAAGATCTCAAGGGCAAGGCCCTGGGCAACACCAGCGGCACCTATGAAGCCATCGCCCTGGAAAAAGACGTGAAAAACTGGGGCAGCGGTTCATTCCGCGCCTATCAGTCGCAGAACGACACCCTGCTGGCCGTTGCCCAGGGCCATATCGAGGCCACCGTGGTCACCAACACCGTGGCTGCGGCTACCCTTAAATCAGGCAAGTACAAAAACCTCAAGGTCGCCGGTAACGCGCCTTATGTGGTCGATTACGTGTCCCTGGGCGCCAAGCGCAACGAGTACGGCCTGCTCAACTACCTGAACCTGTTCGTCAACCAGCAAGTACGCACCGGACGCTACAAGGAGCTGTGGACCAAATGGGTCGGGACCGAGATTCCACCGGCTGATCTGACCGTACCTCACGTTTATTACTAAGGTATCCAGCATGTCCGGGATAAGTTCTCTTGAAGGCCGCAGCCTGGTTGATGGTTGTGCATCCGCCCCGCTGCTGTACGCCGAGGTCGGCCTGAGTTTCTGGGGCGGCGTCGACCCGTTCAGCGGCGAGGTGATCGACCGCCATCACCCGCTCAGCGGCGAATGCCTGGCCGGCCGTGTGCTGGCAATCCCCAGCGGGCGCGGCTCCTGTACCGGCAGCAGTGTGCTGATGGAACTGATCAGCAATGGCCATGCTCCTGCTGCGCTGGTGCTGGCCGAGGCCGACGAGATCCTGACCCTTGGCGTGCTGGTGGCACAGACCCTGTTCCAACGTTCCCTGCCGGTGCTGTGCATCGGCAAGGAAGCCTTTGGCCAATTGCGCGGCAAAGCGTTCGCCAGGGTCGATGGCACCGGTTTGAGCCTTTACGATTCAACGCCTGACGATACTCCGGCACCACGCAACGACAGGCCAACCGAAGATGCACACAGCTCGATCGAGCTGACCGCACACGACCGTGCACTGCTCGACGGCAGCCAAGGCAAGGCCGCTCAGGTGGCCATGCAGATCGTTTTGCGCATGGCGCATATCCAGGGCGCCAAATATCTGGTGGACATCACCCAGGCCCATATCGACGGCTGCATCTATACCGGGCCGGCGAGTTTGCGCTTTGCGCAACAACTGGTGGCATGGGGTGCCAAGGTGCGGGTACCCACCACCCTCAATTCGATTTCCGTGGATCAGCGCCGTTGGCGCGAACTGGGTATCGACCCGGCGCTCGGTGTACCCGCCAGCGCGCTGGGCGATGCTTATATGGCCATGGGCGCACAATTGAGTTTCACCTGCGCGCCTTATCTGCTCGACAGTGCGCCCAAGGCCGGCGAGCAGATTGTCTGGGCCGAATCCAACGCGGTGGTTTACGCCAACAGCGTGCTCGGCGCACGCACCCTCAAGTACCCCGACTATCTGGATATCTGTATCGCCCTCACCGGCCGGGCACCGCTGATTGGCTGTCATCTGGAAGATCAGCGCAAGGCCCGTTTGCACATAGAAGTGCCGCCCCTGTCCAACCTTGACGACTCTTTCTACCCGCTGCTCGGCTACCACATCGGTGCCCTGGCCGGCAGCCGGATCCCGCTGATTTCCGGGCTCCAGCAGCAGCATCCGATCCTGGACGATCTCAAGGCATTCGGTGCGGCCTTCGCCACCACCAGCGCCGCTGCGCTGTTTCATATCGCCGGGGTTACCCCCGAAGCTCTCGACCCGACACGGGTGATCGATGGGCCGCTGCCGGTGCTCAAACTCAGCCTGGAGGAATTGCGGCTCAGTTGGCAGGAGCTCAACAGCGCCCGCGATGCCAGGGTGGATGTGGTGTCATTGGGCAACCCGCACTTTTCCCTCAGCGAGTTCGCCCGTTTGGCAAGCCTGTGCCAGGGCCGCCACCGTCATCCCGACGTGGTACTGGCGATCACCTGTGGTCGCACCGTGCTGGAGCAGGCCCGCGCCGCCGGGCATATCGCCGTGATCGAAGCCTTTGGTGCGGTGATTATCAGCGATACCTGCTGGTGCATGCTCGGTGAACCAGTGATTCCGCCAGCCGCCAGAAACCTGATGACCAACTCGGGCAAATACGCCCATTACGCCCCCGGCCTGGTGGGCCGCAAGGTTCACTTCGCCAGCCTCGCCGAGTGTGTGGATGCGGCGTGCAGCGCCACGGCCAGCGGGCGCTTGCCGCAGTGGCTGCAAGCCGCTGCCTCACTGGAGAACGCACCCCATGTTTGACTATACCTTCCAATGGCGCTCTGCCCTGCGCGCCTTGCCGGACATGCTCGCCGGCGCCCTGGTGACCTTCGAGACCGCTGCCCTGTCGATGATCTTCGGTGTACTGATCGCCCTGGCCCTGACGGTGATGCGCGAAAGCAAAAACCCGCTGCTGCGCGGCGCCGGTAATGCCTGGGTGTCCATTGCCCGTAACACGCCCTCGTTGTTCCAGATTTATGTCCTGTACTTCGGGCTCGGCTCCCTGGGCCTGCATGTCAGTTCATGGGTCGCCCTGCTGGCCGGGATCACCTTCAACAACGCAGGTTACCTGGCCGAGAACTTTCGCGGCGGGCTCAAGGCAGTGCCCGAAACCCAGGTACGCGCAGCTCGCTCGCTGGGCATGAGCGCCTTCCAGACCTACCGCATGATCGTCGTACCGCAGCTGCTGCGCATCGTGTTTTACCCGCTGACCAACCAGATGGTCTGGGCGGTGCTGATGACCTCGCTGGGGGTGATCGTGGGCCTGAACAACGACCTCACCGGTGTGACCCAGGACTACAACGTCAAAACGTTCCGCACCTTTGAATACTTCGCCATTGCCGCGGTGCTGTATTACCTGATTGCCAAGGCGATCGTTGCAGCAGCCCGGCTCATGGCCTGGCGACTGTTCCGTTACTGAGGACTGCCCATGTTTTCCACCAGCTTTACCTGGAACGATTTTCTGTTTTTGCTGCAGGGGGCATGGGTCACCCTGCAACTGACCAGCTGGGCGATTTTGCTCGGCACCGTTGCCGGCCTGCTGTTCGGCCTGATGCGTGCCTTGCTGCCACGGGCCAGCCTGCCGCTGGCCTGGGTGCTGGATGTGTTTCGCAGCGTGCCTTTGCTCATTCAGTTCGTGCTGTTCAACTCGCTCAAGAGCATCGTCGGCCTGAACATCAGCGCTTTCAGCGTCGGCTGCATCGTGCTGGGGGTCTACGCAGCCGCGTACTTCACCGAGATCGTGCGCAGCGGCGTGCTGGCAGTGCCGTTTACCGTGCGCCGGGCCAGCCGTTCGCTGGGCCTGAGCTACCTGCAGGACCTGCGCTACATCGTGTTGCCCATTGCCATGCGCGTGGCCTTCCCCGGTTGGCTCAACCTAGTGCTCAGCGTGATGAAAGATACCGCACTGGTGATGTGGATCGGCATCGTCGAACTGCTGCGCGCCTCGCAAACCATCGTCACCCGCATCCAGGAACCGATGCTGGTGCTGTGCATCGCGGGCCTTATCTATTACGTCATGAGCCTGGTGGTTGCGCGCCTTGGTGCTCGCCTGGAAAAAAGGTGGCAAGAAAATGATTGAGATCGACAACGTCTACAAATCCTTCGGCGACCTCGAAGTGGTCAAGGGCGTCAGCTTGACCGTGAACAAGGGTGAGGTGGTCTCGATTATCGGCGGCTCCGGCTCCGGCAAGTCGACCCTGCTGATGTGCATCAACGGCCTGGAACCGATCCAGAAAGGCCATATCCGCGTCGACGGCATTGCAGTCCACGACCGCGCCACCAACCTTAACCATCTGCGCCAGAAAATCGGCATCGTGTTCCAGCAATGGAACGCCTTTCCACACCTCACCGTGCTGGAAAACGTGATGCTGGCGCCGCGCAAGGTGCTGGGCAAAAGCAAGGCCGAAGCCGAGGCCCTGGCGGTGCAGCAACTGACCCATGTGGGCCTGGGCGACAAGCTCAAGGCCTTCCCCGGCAAGCTTTCCGGCGGCCAGCAACAGCGCATGGCCATTGCCCGCGCCCTGGCCATGTCACCGGACTACATGTTGTTCGACGAAGCCACCTCGGCCCTCGACCCGCAATTGGTGGGCGAGGTGCTCGACACCATGCGCATGCTCGCCGAAGACGGCATGACCATGGTGCTGGTCACCCACGAAATCCGCTTTGCGCGGGATGTATCCGACCGCGTGGCGTTCTTTCGCAATGGCCTGGTGCACGAAATCGGTACCCCCGATCAAGTCATCGGCAACCCTGTGCACGCGGAAACCGCGGCCTTCCTCAAGTCGGTCAAATAGGAGCAGAACATGCGTTCATCGAAAGTCATTCATGTGGTCAGCTGTCACGCCGAGGGCGAGGTCGGTGACGTGATCGTCGGCGGTGTGGCGCCGCCGCCCGGGGCTACCGTATGGGAGCAGTCGCGCTGGATCGCCCGGGACGAGACCCTGCGCAATTTTGTGCTCAACGAGCCTCGCGGCGGGGTGTTCCGGCACGTCAACCTGCTGGTGCCGGCCAAGGATCCACGGGCGCAAATGGCCTGGATCATTATGGAACCGGCCGACACTCCGCCCATGTCGGGTTCCAACTCGATCTGCGTGTCCACAGTCTTGCTCGATAGCGGCATCCTGCCGATGACCGAACCGCAAACCCGACTGGTGCTCGAAGCTCCCGGTGGCCTGATCGAGGCCGTAGCCGACTGTCGAGACGGCAAGGTACAACGGGTCGAGATCAAAAACGTGCCCTCCTTCGCCGACCGCCTGGATGCCTGGATCGAAGTCGAGGGCCTGGGATCGCTCAAGGTCGACACCGCCTATGGCGGCGACAGCTTCGTACTCGCCGATGCCAAGGAACTGGGCTTTGCCATCAGCCCGGATGAAGCCAGGGACATCGTTGAGACCGGTTTGAAAATCACTCACGCCGCCAACGAGCAACTGGGCTTCACCCACCCGTTGAACCCGGACTGGTCGCATATCTCGTTTTGCCAGATCGCTGCGCCTGTGGTGTATGAGAACGGTATTGCCAGCGGCGCCAACGCGGTCGTGATCCGCCCGGGCAAGATCGACCGCTCGCCCTGCGGCACCGGTTGCTCGGCGCGCATGGCGGTGTTGCAGGCCAAGGGGCTGCTCAAGGTGGGCGAGCGCTTTATCGGCCGTTCGATCATCGGCTCTGAATTTCATTGCCGCATCGACTCCATGACCGAAGTGGCCGGCCGCGTCGCGATCTACCCGTGCATCTCCGGACGGGCGTGGATTACCGGTACCCATCAACACCTGCTCGACCCGAGCGACCCATGGCCACAGGGCTATCGCCTGTCCGATACCTGGCCGGGTGCCAACTGACCAGAGCATTTACGCAATACCCGTAGCAGCTGACGAGCGCAGCGAGGCTGCGTTCGTCATCTACAGGAACACTGCAACTGTGGGAGCGAGCCTGCTCGCGAAGGTCGTTCGCGAGCAGGCTCGCTCCCACAATAGGGCTTGACCTGCAACAGAGTATCTACATAAAACCGTGACTAAACGTATACGAAATACTATTTTAGCGACCGGAGGCAACAAACATGAGCAAGCGCATCAACTGGAGTGGCGTCTTCCCTGCGGTGACCACTCAATTCAACGATGACTTCAGCATCAACCTGGACAAGACCCACCAGGTGATTTCCAACGTCATCCGTGACGGCGTGTCGGGCCTGGTGGTCTGTGGCTCGGTGGGGGAAAACACCTCCCTGACCGCCGAAGAAAAAATCGCCGTGACCGAAGTCGCTGTGGCAGCCTCCGGCGGCCGGGTGCCGGTCATCTGCGGCGTGGCCGAGTTCACCAGCGTGCAAGCCGCCAAGGTGGCCAATGCCGTGCGCAAGGTCGGCGTCGATGGGGTGATGCTGATGCCCGCGCTGGTCTACGGTTCCAAGCCTTTCGAAACCGCCGAACACTACCGCTATGTAGCCAAGCACGCCGACGTGCCACTGATGGTCTATAACAACCCGCCCATCTACAAAAACGATGTCACCCCCGACATCCTGATTTCTCTGGCCGATTGCGACAACGTGGTGTGCTTCAAGGACTCCTCGGGCGACACCCGCCGCTTTATCGATATCCGCAATGAAGTAGGCGACCGTTTCGTGCTGTTTGCCGGCCTCGACGACGTGGTGCTGGAGAGCCTTGCCGTGGGTGCCGAAGGCTGGGTTTCGGGCATGTCCAATGTGTTCCCCAGGGAAGGCGAAACCATCTTCCGCCTGGCCAGGGCCGGACGTTTCGCCGAAGCCATGCCGATCTATGAATGGTTGATGCCGATCCTGCATCTGGACGCCCGTGCCGACCTGGTGCAGTGCATCAAGCTGTGCGAAGCCATTGCCGGTCGCGGCAGCGCCTTGACCCGTCCCCCGCGCCTGGCCCTGCCACGGGAAGATCGTGAATTTGTCGAACGAATCATGGCCAAGGCTCTGGCAAACCGCCCGCACTTACCTGATGTCGGTCTTTGATCAACGGCTTACTGTAGATACTCTGTTGCCGCCTCCCCCCTTGTGGGAGCGGGCTTGCCCGCTCCCACAACAAGCGCCACCCCGGCAAATCTATCCCTTCAGCAGCGCCTGCAGGTCATTGAACAAGGCTAACGGAATTTGCACCCCCTCCGCCTCGCTGCGCGCCCGCGCCTCATACCGGCGTTGCGACGGCAAGCGCGCGCCCTGCCCTTCGATCCCGGCAAACAAACCCTCGGCCCGGGCCAGATGCTCTTCGGTTGCCGCACCCAGAAAGCGCTGCGGATCAAACGCGATAATCAACTCGCCATGATAAGGCGATGACTTGCTCCCCGCGTCGTAAGCCAGGGACTCGGCGCTGGTCAAATCGCCAATCAGGGGCCCGGCAATCAACTCCACCATTGCCGCCAGTGCCGAGCCTTTATGCCCGCCAAAGGTCAGCATCGCGCCGCTGTCGAGCACCACATTGGCATCGGTGCTGGGTTGCCCGTGCGCATCAACACCCCAGCCCTCAGGAATAGCCTTGCCGGCCCGGCGATGAAGTTCGATATCGCCACGGGCAATGGCACTGGTGGCAAAGTCAAAGACAAACGGGTCACGCCCCGCCCGTGGCCAGCCAAAGGCAATGGGGTTGGTACCGAACACCGGCTGGCAGCCCCCCGCCGGGGCCACCCAGGCATGGCTCGGGTTACAGGCCAGCGCTACCAGCCCCGCCGCGGTCAACTGCTCGATTTCCACCCAGAGTGCGGAAAAATGCACACAACGATTGATCGCCAAGGCTGCAATGCCGTTGGCCCGGGTTTTTTCCTGTAACAGCGGTAAACCCGCCTGGAACGCCAACTGGGAAAACCCGCCGGCTGCATCCACCCGCACTATCGACGGCGCCTGGTCGATCACCCGCGGCGCGGCATCGGCCGAGACCTTGCCCGCGCGCAGTGAATTGACACAGCCCAATACCCGGTACAGACCGTGGGACGCGCAACCATCGCGCTCCCCGGCCAGCACCGTGGCGCTCACCGCGCGGGCATGTGCCTGGTTGAAACCGTTATGCAACAGGATCGATTCGGCAAGCTCGTAAGCCTGGGCCAGGGTCAGTCGTTTCATGGTCAGCTCCTTGAACAGACCTTTCAGACTGGACCATCCTCAGGCTCACGGCTTGATCGGTTCAGGCCGTGGGCATGACGAATTCAGCACAGAGCGGGCCATGAAAATACCCGGCAATTGCCTCAATCAACGCCGCATCCGTGACCGGGTCCAACCCCGGATACGGCTGGCCGTTATAGCTGCCGGTAAACGTCAGGACCGCCTCGATGCTGCCATTGTCCTGATACAGACTACGCATCTGCTGGCACTCCAGATCCTTGCTGTCAGTGCTGCGCAGCGCATAGTGCAACGCCAGCGCCGCGCCGAACTGCAGGGCACTGCTGTCAATCCCGTGCTTTCTGGCCAGATCGATACTGCGAAAGATCCGTTCGTTACGTTGCAGTTTGCGTAGTGGATCACGTCCGACACGGGCACAGGGGTCCTTGAAGGAGGTATTGCAGCGCTCCAGAAAGGTGGCTGAAAATGCTGCCACGGCATCTGCCATCTGCGGGTTTTCGGCCACCAGTGCCGGGCCGACTGCCTCACCGATCAAGCGCTGCGCCAGCTCACTGACGCGCGGGTCGCCCATGCCCTGCCCCAGCCAGGAGTACCCCAACAGGCTCGCATACCAGGCAATGATCGCGTGCGGGCCATTCCACAGCAGGTTCTTGATGACTTGTGGCTGGGTGATGTCGTCGACCGTCTTCACCTGGCGCAAGCGCTCAAGCAGATTGCTGCAGCGCTGGGCGTACAAGGGCATGTCCGGCTCGCTGTTGAACAGGATCAGATGCAATTGGCTCAAGGCGTTGCTGGACTGGGTAAAAGGTCGAAAGCGGCTGATCAGGCGCTCGTACTCGGGCACCGGAGTGCGCGGTGCGGCGCGAGGTGCGTCAGGCTCGTCATCGAGGCTGTTCTGGAACATCTTCGACTTGATCCGCAACTGGCGCACCAGCGCTTCGTTGGACAACTTTGAGACGATGCGGCTGACCACCGTTTCTACAAAGTGGGTGTTGTCCAGAATCTTGCGGCACAGCTCGGCAGACACCAGCAACTCCAGTTGCGCCTGCACATGGCGACGCACAAAGTCGGCACCGCCGACCTTGTTCAGCACAATCAAAATGGTCAGCTCACGCCCCCGGCGCTCGTAGCGGCGCACCAGGCCCCGGGCAATCACCCCGGCCTGCTTGCGAATTGCCGTTTCAGGCAGGCTCAGGCCGATGATTTCCGCCACGTCATACATGCGGATCACTGCTTCGGCGTCGTCCATGTCGATCATGCGCAGGTTATCGATGGTCTGATCGAAGGACGTGGCGCTGTAGCGCACACTGAAGCGGCCAAACGCCTGGATGGTCTCGCGCAGCATGCGTGAGCGGGTGGCGGCGATGATCTCGCAGGGTCGGGTGTAGCCGTCCCAGTGCGAGAAAATCTGCGTCAGGTAACCGCCGCCCATTGCGCCAAAACCATGAATACCGGCGCTGAACTGATTGAGGGTGGGCGGGAAACTGTCGGTCAGCGCGGGAGGACCGAGATCGGGCATGCACTCGTTCAGGTCACCCAAAAAACCGTGCATGCTGGTGTAGGCCTTGAGGGCGCAGTCCGCGACTTCAGGCGCTGGCGGCTTGATATCCTCAATCAGGATCGGCTGGCCGTCGGCACGAATGGCCGACAACAGACCGTTTTGCGAGTCCTCCAGCATAAGGCAATGCTCTGGCAGGCAATTGAGCGCGCTGGCCGCCTTGAGGAAAATCTCCGGGTGGGGCTTGCCCTGGGTCACCTCATCACCGCACACGGTAACGTCGAAATACTTCAGCACATTGGCATTGATCAGGTATTCCTCGGCGATGGCGCGACGGCTCGACGTAGCCACCGCCATGGTCAGGCCGTATTTGCGCAAGCGCTCCAGCACTTCCAGCAGGCCATCCTTGATCGGCACGCCGTGGTCACGCACATAGGCCAGCTCCAGCTCGTCGGCACGCTGGCGAACCTGGGCATAGGGGAAGTCTTCGCCGTGGTTGGCCCTGGCCAGGGCCTCGGCTTTTTTGGCACTCAGGCCTAATGAGCCGATCAGTGTTTCTTCACTCAATGGCGTGCCGTAAATCTCCTCGGCGGCCTGCTTGAGCGTTTTGAAGCGCAAGCGCTCGGTGTCGAACATGGTGCCGTCCATATCGAAGATGGCACTGAAAATTCTTTTACCCTGAAAATAAATCATCAACACAGCTCCTTGTAGCGCGAGCAATTATTGGCTGCCCGCGGAAACGCTTTGGATCAAAAACGTGGTTTCAAATACAAATCCCGGGCAGCAGAACGCACCATTGACAGCGGGGCGTGAGTGCACCGGAACGGCTGGCGGTCAGAAATAATCAGGCGGAGGGACGTAACAATGGCGCCAGTTGGCGCAGCTGCCCGAGAAGCAGGGTCTCAGGTGGGGGATAGCGAAGTTTGCGAGAAAGCGGGAAACAAACCCTGTGACTGCACTGATGCAGCATTTGACGTGAGGCCCACAGCTTGCAATCAGGGATGCGAAGTGTGAGCCCAACTGGCGATTGATACGTGTGATTCCATCCATAAGGGCGTTTTAATTTCCTGTAATACTACGACTGACCTTTTTAGCTATAACCCATGCAACACGTCTAAATCAAGGATTGCCTTTAGCAACAGGCTGTAACGACTGCGCAAAAAAACCGTCGGGCCAGGCCCTGACAGGCCGTCATGGCAGGCTCCCTGATGGCGAAGCGCCAAGCGCAACCCGGCTTGCGACTGTATGATGGCGCGCTTGAGAAACAGGCTCGGGTCTCAAGCCTGCCCACCGTTCAGGAGCTGTGCATGAACATGCTTTACCGGACTTTCAGCCAGGGAGAGTCCGCCCCGCGATTCTCTCTCAGTTTGCTCAGCCTCGGCCTGCTGCTGGGCAGCGCCATGCCTGCGGCACATGCAGCAGGGACCGAACTGCCGGCTACGTCGGTGACGGCCACGGACAACGGCGATTATCAGGCCGACAACGCCTGGGTCGGTGGTTTCGACGCGGCGCCCTTGCTCGATACGCCGGCCGCCATTGCGGTGTTTACCGATGCCCTGATTGAAGACCAGCAAGCCCGCCTGCTCAGCGATGTGCTGAAAAACGACGCATCGGTCGGCGAAAGCTACGCGCCCGTCGGCTACTACGAGAATTTTGTAGTGCGCGGCTTTTCGCTGAACTCGGCCAGCAGCTACAAGATCAATGGCCGCACCATCACCGGCGAGCAAAATGTCGGGCTGGAAAACAAGCAGCAGGTAGAGCTGCTCAAGGGGCTTTCAGGCCTGCAAAGCGGCGTTTCCGAGCCCGGTGGTGCGGTCAACTATGTGACCAAGCGGGCAGCCGATGTGCGCTCTGTAACGGTGTCTACCGACGATCGCGGCAGCGGTTACATCGCCACCGATGTGGGGGGCTGGTTCGGCAGCGAACAGCAGTTCGGCCTGCGTGCCAACGTTGCCCATGAAGATATTCACTCTTATGTCGAACACGCCAACGGCCAGCGTGACTTCGCCTCTGTGGCGTTCGACTGGAACATCAACCCCGATGCCCTGCTGCAACTGGACGTGGAGTATCAGAACAAGGAGCAGCGCTCGGTGCCGGGCTATCAGTTGCTCGGCGGCAGCGAACTGCCGCATCACGCCTCGCCGAAAAAGCTGCTGGCGCACCAGAGCGGCTCGAAACCTGTGACCATTGATTCTCTGAATATCAACGGCAACTTCGAATACCGCTTCAACGACAGCTGGAAAGGCAGTCTGAGCGCCTCACGCAGCAAGGTGGTGATCGACGACTACAGCTCGTTTGCCTGGGGCGGTTGTACTGTCGGCTGCGTTACACCCAATGTCGGCAACTACTTCACCCCCGAGGGCGGCTACGACATCTATGACTTCCGCAGCCCTGACGATACCCGGCGCAATGATGAGGTGCAGGCAGCGCTCAGCGGTCGCTTCCATACCGGCGCAATCGGTCATGAGCTGACCGTGGGCAGCAGTGCATTCCGGCGCGTGGTGAATAATCGTGTAGCCATCAACCATAGTCTCGGCAGTGGCAATATCGACAGCGAGCCTGAAAACCTCGAGCGCTACAACGGCGCCCTCAACGACAGCCATCGCCGCCTGGACAGCCGCCAGTACGGGGTGTTTTTCAATGACCTGATCAGCTTCAACGAGCAATGGCAGACCATGATCGGCGGGCGCGAAGTGCGTCTGGATGAAAAGACCTTCGACGATCAGGGCGACACCACCCGCCACACCCAACGCTATGAATTCCTGCCCCAGGCCGCGCTGATCTACAAACCGGTGCAAAACATGACGTTGTATACGCGCTACAGCAAGGGCCTGTCCCTGGGTGGCACAGCGCCGTGGTTTGCCAGCAATGCCTTTGACATCCTGCCGCCCACCGTATCGCGGCAAATAGAGGCCGGGATCAAATACGACTGGCAGCGCATGCGCCTGAGCGCCACACTGTTCCAGATCCGCCAGGCGTACCAGTATGCTCGCCCCGAAAATGGCGAGTTCACTTACGTCCAACAGGGCCAGCAGAAAAACACCGGCATTGAGCTGGCGGCCAACGGTTGGGCCACTGACCGGCTGCAGATTGCGGCCAGCGTCGCGGCGATCCGCTCCCGGGTCAGCGGTAGCGGCACGCCCGAATATGAAGGCCACCAGACCATCAACGTACCCACCCTGCGCGCCAGCCTCTACGGCGACTACGCCCTGCCCTGGATCGACGGCCTGGCCCTGCTGGGCGGCGTGCAGTACAGCGGCAAGAAATACGCCAGCCAGGTGGGTACGGTACAGGCCGACGCCTACGCCATCTTCAATATCGGCAGCCGCTATAGCACCCGAATCGAAGGTTATGACACGGTGTTTCGCCTGACCGTCGATAACCTGTTCGACAAGCGCTACTGGCGCGATGTGGGCGAATACATGGGCGATAACTATGTCTTCCAGGGCGCGCCGCTGACGGCAAGGTTGAGTGCCTCGATCAACTTCTGATCATGCTGCATTGCAGGGGGCATGTAGCCTCCTGCCTTCACCCTCTTGCATAAAAGGCCTGCGTCCGGAACACACGAACGCTTGTCATTCAGCGACAATTCCCAAGCTTCTCGGTGCTTTCAGCTGGCCGAGACGCCAGGTATGGCAATGCTAATTTTCTGCACGCGCCGTGGATCACCCACTGCGCGCACAGGAGATTTACCATGCCAACGGACACCGCCTCTCCCGACTCGGGCCCCACCTGGTCAGCCCTGTTCAAAGACGACTGGGATACCTTTTGCTCACCGACTTCCCTCGCCGCAGTCGACTCGCCCGCGGCGTATCTGCAGGCGCTCTACCGGTTTGCCCTGGAAGTGGAGCAAACCGGCAAAGGCACTCAAGACAAAATCACCCTCGCCCAACGTGTACCTGCGCTCAAGGAACTGGTGATCAATGCTGAAAACACTTCCCGTCAGTTGCCACTGCTGACGCTGGTCAACGAGGCCCTGAACGCACCGGTCAAAACCTACCTGGACACGCATCGCGACATTTATGGCGGCCGCACGGTGCATCAGGTGCTGGCCGAATTACGCTACCCCTTTGAATTGCCTTTCGACCTGGCCCATCAGCAATGCGTGCTGGGGCTTGCGGGCAACAAGCCGGGGCTTGGTGCATTGAATTATCGCATCAGCCTGAAACTGCCCTATGACCAGCAGCCGGAGAACAAGTACGGCACGGTGCAGCAGCAAGCCTATGAGGCGCAGCGTCTGCTCACCCTGCTCAGCCCTGCACAACAAAACCTGTTGACCGAGGACTTTGAAGAACAGGGCACAGACACCTTTTACAAAAAACACTATGGCCACAGCCAGCCCATCACTGACCAACAACGGTTCATGCAGCACACCGGCCTGAGCACCGAGCAGTTCCATGAACTGCTTGCCCACGCCAGCTATCAGCCGCGCTTGTCTGGCAACGTCGTGCAGACGGCAGATCAGATTGCCCGGGATCACACTGCAGGCGCTCGCTTTATCAATGGCCCCTACAGAACAGGGCAAAAGAGACTGGGCCTGAGCATCGACTCATCAAAAAAAAACCACCTGCAAAATACAACTCCACAGCGTCATGACCGTTTGCAACGGATGATCCGCCTGCAACGCTGGCTCGATATGCCTTTCGCAGATCTGGATACCTTGCTCTATAGCATCGCCGGTTGTGAAGGCAGCAGCCCTGAACACCTTGCCATCAACGACAACAGCCTGCGTGCAATGGGTGTCTTTCGCTACCTGAACCAACGCTATGGCCTGACGCCCGGAACATTTTCGGCATGGCTTTACCACATGCCCGTTCATGGGGTCGGGCAACACCCATCGCTATTCGACCAGGTGTTCAACCCGCCGCACTGGCTCAACGCCCCCCTGACTCTCGACAACCAGCCGCTGGATCTCGGTACGACACAAGGGGTTCTGTATCGGGCCTGTGGCGCTCTGGGCCTCGAAGACACACCACAGTCCCTGGGGTTGCTGAAAACCCGTACCAAGCAATATTTCGCCACGCCTCGCCGGAATATCGAGACGTTTTCCAGCTTTTACCGACAGGCCACATTACCCGCAATGTTCGGACTGTCAGTCATGGACTGCGATCATCTGTGCCAGTTGCTGGGGGGCAAAACCTACCACCAGCAACTGGTCAAGCCGGGCTTGCGTCAGTCAGGCAGCAACTCGCCAGCGGACTTTCTCGATGTGTTGATGCAACTGGACTGGGCGGTTAGCTGGCTCAATGACAGCGGTAAAAGCGTTCAACAGTTACGCCAGCAATTGTTACTGGAGAGCACGTTGCTGCCCTCCTCCGTACAGCAGCGGCTCACGCAGGTCGAGGCGGTGTTGCAACGCATGCCCCAATATCTGCTGGCGCAATCCACACTCGATGAGCTGGACTTGCCGCAACCGGAAGCCGGTAGCAAACCCCTTGCCTACACCTGGAATGTGCTGCTGGCCAAAGGACTGCTCCGGGCCCAGTCCATGCTGCCCGCGCAACCGAAAGCGGACAGCCTGGAAAAAGGCGTGGCCTACATGGTCGACAAATACGTCAACCTGAGCCCCGATGCGGTGCGCAACCAGGCACTCAAGGCCCGGGTCAAGCAGACACTCAATACGCAGCTGTCCGCAGCCTACTCACAATTGCATCCTTTCAAGAAAGAAATAGATCAATTACTCAAGGATACCTCCCTGGCCAGCGAGGCCCCCGAGCTGATGAAACAGGCCTTCAGGCAAGCTTCGCGTATTTTCGCCAGTGCCCTTGGCAGTGATAAACCCAATGAATCCCTCAAACACCTGCTGCTGTTCTTTCCCCATGCAGAAACCGAACTGCAACTGCCCATCAGCCGTGAAGCCCTGCAGGCTTTTCTGCTTGACCCCGGTTGGCTGGAGTCCGAGCAATCGGCACATTCAACCCTCAAGTTAACCCTGAGCACCCTGTATCTGTTCCAGAGGTTCAGTCATTTCAGCGACGTTTACGGGATTAACCACGCCACACTGCTCAATTATCTGAACCAGGCCAACCCTCAAAACCAGAACGGCGAACAAACCGGTCTGAACTCGCAAACCAGCGAATTGCTGGCCCAGATGCTGGGGTGGAACGCCAGCGAGATAGAGGTATTGATAAAGCCCCTGCTGGAAAAACGCGTGCGCTCGATGACTGAACTGGACTGGCTGATGCGCTGCCATGAGACCGCCAGGCAGACAGGTCTTTCGGCAAGCATGTTGCTGATGGCGACAGGCTTGACCACCACCTTCAGTTCCGATGACTGGCAGCAGGTCGGCAGCGCCGTCTTCGCCACCGCCCCATGAGCGCAACGCTCATACATCTTTCCGAGGAATGTCCATGTCTGACCAACGCCACCGGCAACTCAATGAGCAGCTGCGCGATGCCTTGCTCGCGTTCTACCTCACCTACGTGCTGCCTGAAGACACCATCCTGCAAACACCGACTCGCAAGCACACAATCAACAACGCCAACGACCTGTACACCTACTGGCTGCTGGATGTGCAAGTCAGTCAGGCAGTGCCTACCAGTCGTGTGGCCAGCGCCATTGCCAGCCTGCAGCAATATATCAACGCCATTTCAGTAGGGCTGGAGCCTGGCTACGAAAAACTTGGCATGACAACCAAACAACAAAACACCTGGCGCAACAATCTGCATGCCTATTCGGTTTGGCGTGCGATTCAACAGTTGCGCAGCTTTCCGGCCAACTATCTGAACCCGATGTTACGCCGTGATAAAACCGAAAGCTTCCAGCAGCTTGAAAACGACATTAATCAATGTCGAATTAACTCGGACAATATACTGCCTGCCATTCAACGCTACTTGGCCCGATTTGAAGAGATCTGCAGCCTCAAGACCCTGAATGGTTACATTGATGGTGAAAAAGACAGGTTCGCCGAGAGCACTTACTACTTTGTTGCCCGATCAACTGTCGAGAACACTTACTACTGGCGCTCGCTGGATCTGTCCAGGCGCTACTTGCATCCCGCCACAGGGGGTGCCCCTGCCCTCAAGCAGGACGCACCACAGCCCGGCGCCTGGTCTGACTGGAAAAAAATACCTCTGCCTGCCTCGGAAAACATCCCGGAGCACAGCGTCCGTCCGATTTGCTTTAACAACCGCCTGTTTGTTGTCTGGGCTCAATGCATATCCCCGGCAGCGGCCAGTTACAGCGCTGATTATTTCTGGTCAGAGCCTGACGAATCGGAAAAAAACTATAAAGCACGCCTGGAAAACTACCTGAAAAGTCGTTTCATTCAGTTCCGCCTTTACTTCTCCTACATGAAATACGATGGCAGCTGGAGCGTGCCACGGGTGTGCAGTGATGAATACTGCGTGATGAAAGAGCTTAACAAACTGGACCAGAACGCCTTGATGCAGGCGACTGAAACAGTGGCAGTGCTGGACACCAGTACTAGCCCGGCATCCTTGTTTTTAGGGCTGAACGCCCATGCTCCGCAAAAGCCCGTCGCCGGCAGGGATCACACCCGCAGCGACTTTTTCCAGGCCGTGAGACTCGACCAGGACTTCAGCAGTGAGCGGTTATTCTCAAGGGGCACAGTGGCAGACCTTAAACCCAACGCTGAACACGAAAAACTGGCGAAACGTTATTTATCCCTGTTCATCTACAACAATTCGCGAAATTTCAATTTCCACGCCCCGACCAGCGAAACCGTCGCAATAACAGACATCGTCAGCAGTACCCCGACCCCGGCATTTACAGGATGGAACTTCGAGAACAAACAGGCTTATATAAGTGACCAGCACTACCACAGCGATATTGTCTTCAACACCACATCCTGTGCGCTGGAAGTCAACGCCAGGCTTGAAAAAGCATTCCCCGAACAGCAGTCGGTCACCTTCAGGGCGAGTACCAACCGGGCCGAACTTACTCTCCATCTTGCCCTTCTGCGGCCGCTTCCCGGTAGCAGCGGCAAACTCAAGCTGGAACCTAGCTCGCTGCTGACTCTCAAGACCGAACTGATCCCACCCTGCAGCTGGGTATCGGTCTCCATGACCAGTCACAAAACCGGCGTTACCTATTCCAGCCTGATATATGAATTTCCCGACGACGCCCTCAGCGTCGTAAAACCGCAAAGGTTAAGTGCCGTACGCAAAGACTGGAACGTTTCGCTGGAAGGCAGATACATCGAATACGACGCTTTCAATACCTTGTTTGAAAACGCTCATTCCGACCACCGCATTACTCTTCATTTTTACGCCACACTCAATGAGCAAGTGAACAGTCAGAACGACTGGTTATTTGATAGTGTCATTGCCACGTTATATACCCGCCACTACAAGCCCGTGATCATGACTCCACGGGACGAAAACACACCGCACCCTTACAACATCCATCGCAACAACAGCTATATCGTCGGTGAACCCAATACCTCCCGCCGCGCACTCAACGGCGTATTTACAAGCCTGACCCCGGCCCATCTGTTCAGCGCCCATATTCAACTCAATCCTGAAACGCTACGGCCTGAAGAGGAAGTGAGCAGCATTGCAAGCACGGGTACCCGGCCAATCACGATCCTTCACGGAGTATTGATTTACGACACGGACACACGCCATAACAGCCGCAGCCTGCGAGGTTATGCACTGAAGTCACTGAGACTGAAACTGGATCCCAATAACGCCACCCCCATTACACCTCTGGCGCCCAGAATCTCACGCAGCCCGGCGCAGCCTGAAGGAACAGCCGAGTTTATCGACTTCAGCGGCTCCCTTCTCAAGTACAGCGATGTGGCTTCACCGAGAACCCTTCGTGCGCCGATCCACATGAACACCACTATTGGCAGACACCTGAGCGCCGCCGCCAATGTCAGTCTCGACCGGCTGTTTACGATAGCCACAAATCAATCGCACGAACCGGCGCTTACCAGCAATGCCACGCCCCACTCCCTGGATTTTCATGGCGCCCATGGCAAGTATTTCCGGGAGTTGTTCCTCTTCCTTCCTTGGTTGGTGGCCTGCCGATTGAACATGGAGCAGCGTTATGCCGAGGCCCAATCCTGGCTCAAATACATCTTCGATCCAGAAAGCAGGGCAACTGAACCGCAGCAACACTCAAGATATTGGAAAGTGCCGGCCCTGACCCAGGACAAATCAGAGCCGGGTTACCTGCAGGACAACCCGGACGATCCGCACCAGATAGCCCTCAGTAGCCCGTCCTGTTTCCGCCAAGCGTTGTATATGTTGTACCTGGACATCCTGCTCAATCGCGGTGATGCCGCTTATCGTCAAGCCAGTGCCGATAGCCTGGCAGAGGCCAAGCTCTGGTACGTTCGGGCCAGTAGCCTGCTGGGGCCAAGGCCGCAAATCAGCCGAGCCGATCCCTGGCAACCCATAACCCTGCAGGATCTGGGTGCATCAAGCCAGAGCACCCTGTACCTGCCCCTGAATCCGGATCTGGTGTCACGCTGGGACAAACTTGAAAGTCGTCTCTACAACCTTCGACATCACCTCAGTATCAGCGCAAAACCCTTGCAACAGGCACTGTTCGCACCCGCGCTGGCTCCGCACCTGCTGTTGAGCCACTACGCCCACAATGCCAGCTCTGACCCATTGTCTGCGACCCGCCAACAAACCAGGGAAATCGGCCATTATCGCTACCAGGTTGTCCATGCCCATGCCGCGACCCTGGTCGAGAATGTCATCCAGCTCGGTAATACCCTGCTTGTGCTGTTCGAGCGCAAAGAGCAGAACGAGCACCTTCAGTTACAGCAACAACATGCCTGGGACCTCGCCAGAATCGCCGTCGATCAACAACGCCAGGGCATGCGGGCTGACGAAGCCAACCGCGAGGCGCTGCTGGCCGGTCGCCAGGTACTGGTAAGCCGCCAGCAGTATTTCGAAAAACTGCTCAATGAAGGTATCTCTCCAGCCGAAGCACAGGCCAGCCAGCAATATCTTGAAAGCGCACAGTGGGAAACCAAAGCATCCGTAGCCGAGGCTGCTGCAGGGCTGGCGATGCTGGCACCCAATATTTTCGGCACTTCCAACGGTGGGATGCGCTATGAAGGCGCCTTTTATGCGATTCAGGCTGCGGCCCGAAATATGGCTAATGAAAAACGCGCCAATGCCGGTCATCTGGATCGTACAGCGCTGTTCAACCGCCGCGTCCAGGAGTGGTCCCAGGCCCTGGAGCAGTGCCGTCAGGAGCTCATTCAGGCCGACTTGCAACTGCAGGCCCACGAACAGCAGAACACGGTGCTGCGCTTGCAACTCAGACACACGGAAACAGCTATGGAGCAGGCCAGATTCACCTACGAGGTGCTCAGCAAGCATTTTTCCAGCGCACAGTTGTATCAGTGGCTCAATAGTCATCTGGCTTCTTTCTACTATCAGGCCTACGACGCAGCCCATTCGTTGTGCTTGAGCGCACAGGCATGCTGGCAATTTGAACGTGCGGACTGGAACACCCGTTTTATCCAAAGCAGCCACTGGCACAATCAATTCAAGGGGCTGACCGCAGGCGAGTCGCTCAAGCTCGACCTGCAGAACATGAATACTGCCTATATGCAACGTAACCAGCGTGAACTGGAAATCAGCAAAACCCTGTCCTTGCGCCTGTTGCATGGCAAGGATCGGGTGCCCACGCTGAACAAGGACTGGGCGTCGCTGAAGCACGAAATGATCGTCAATGGCACCGTGGATTTTGAGTTGAGCAAGGCGCTGTTCGACGACGACTACCCCGGTCATTACCTGCGCCGGATAAAAAGCGTCAGCGTCTCGCTGCCTGCCACGCTCGGACCTTATGAAGACATTTGCGCGACCCTGACCCAGACCTGGAACCGAACCCACCTGTCTGCAAAAGACGACGATATGCTCGACAACATGCGGGTCAGGGAGCAGGTCGCACTGTCCACAGGGCTCAATGACAGCGGCCTGTTCACCCTCAACTTCGACAATGACGAACGCTATCTGCCCTTCGAGTACACCGGGGCAGTGTCCAAATGGCGACTGGCGTTTCCCAACCCTGCAGCCCAGTCATCCATGCTTAATTCCCTCAGCGACATCATCGTGCATGTGCGCTACACAGCGAGAAGCGCAGGAGGTCAGGGATGACGACCCAACAACACGGTACAGGCGAGGTGCAAACACCGTCCTTGCCCAAGGGCGGAGGCGCAATACAAAGTATCGGCACCACATGGGGAGCCGTCGGTATGACCGGTGCGGCCTCGTTCGAGGTTCCCCTGCCACTGTCGCCGGGCCGGGGTTTCGACCCGGCCATCAGCCTGACTTACAACAGTGCCCTGGGTAATGGCCCGTTCGGAATCGGTTGGGCAGCCTTCGCTGGCTCGATTGCACGCAGCACGCTCAAGGGCGTACCCGCCTATGGCAGTGAGGATGTATTTATCGGTCCGTCAGGTACGGAACTGCTCCCCGAACGGACAGCCCAAGGCATGCTGCAAACCCGTTCCAGCAGCCGTTTCAACGGGCTTCAACTGAACACCACCTACACTGTGGTGCGCTACCTGCCACGCCACGAAACCACTTTCGATCGCATTGAGCACTGGTCATCGACGTCAGACCCCGCAGGGTTCTGGCTGGTCCAGGGCGCAGACGGCAACCTGTACCTGTTTGGCAAAACGCACGCGGCCCGCATCGCCGATCCGCAGGCGCCTGCCCATGTTGCCCAATGGCTGCTTGAGGAAAGCCTCAACCCCCACGGCGAGCAGATCTACTATCAGTACAAGGCTGACACCCGGGGCAGTGGCCCTCGAGACTACAGCGCCCAGCGCTACCTTGCCCGTATCGGCTACACCAATATCGTGCCCAGGGAGCATCTGGAACTGTGGACAGTTGAAACACCGGCGCAAAAACAATGGCATTTTGAATTGGTCTTTGACTACGGCGAACGCACAACTGATCTGACACGCCTCCCTTCCTATGGGGTGCAACAACCATGGCCGGAACGCAGTGATCCGTTGTGTCACTATGCCTATGGCTTTGAACTGGCGAGCCGGCGTCTTTGCCGGCAAGTCCTGATGTTCCACTACTTCCCTGAAGAGCCAGCAATGGGCCGCGAACCGGTGTTGACCCGCCGGCTGCTGCTGGAGTACATGACCACCGCAACCGCAGGCAGCCTGTTGCAGGCCCTGCACAGCCAGGCCTGCGATGCCAGCGCAAAGATCTGCCACTGGCCGCCCCTGGAGCTGACTTACAGCGACTTCCAGTTAACTGGCATGCCTTCAGGCTATCAACGCTTTGACGCTTTGGACGGTATCAACGACAACCAGCGCTATCAACTGGTTGACCTCTACAACGACGGCTTGCCGGGAGTGCTCTGGCGCTCTGACAAAAGCTGGTACTACCGCGAACCCGTCCGGGCTGCCAACCCGGTCGAGCCTGATGACGTCGCCTATGGCCCGCTGCAAATGCTGGAGCGTATCCCGGTGGCGCAGCAGATTGGTGCGCTGTACCAGTCCCTGGCGGACCTCAATGGCGACGGCCAGCTGGAGTGGATCATCGCCCAGCCGGGCATGAGTGGCTTTTTCACCCTGGAAAACGACCGGAGCTGGGCAAACTTCGCGCCTTTTGCAGCATTGCCGCAGGAGTTCTTCCAGCCGACAGCCCAGCTCGCCGACCTGATGGGCAACGGTATTGACGACCTGGCACTGATTGGCCGCAACAGTGTGCGGCTCTATCGCAACAAAGGCTCGCAGGGTTTTGCCCCTGCCGCGGACATGCCGCATCCCGATAACGATCTGCCACTGCCCGGCAATAGCGAAACTGAACTGATGGCGTTCAGCGATCTGCTGGGCAGTGGCCAGCAACACCTGGTGCGCATTCGTCATGATGAAATCAAGTGCTGGCCAAATCTGGGCCGGGGCCGATTTGGCAAAGGGTTCGTATTCGCCACCCTGCCCTTCACCTACGCCGAATTTGAGGCCTCGCGAGTACTGCTGGCCGATCTGGATGGCTCCGGCGCCAGTGACCTGATCTACCTTCAGCCCGATCGGGCACTGATTTTCATGAACCTCTGCGGCAACGGCCTGCAAGCCGTGCCCACACCGCTGCCCTGGCCCGAGGGGGTCAGGCATGACCGCTTTTGCCAGGTCAGTGTGGCCGACCTGCAAGGGCTGGGCTGCACCAGCCTGATCCTCTCCGTCCTTCTCCCTTCAGCCCGTCACTGGCGATACGACTTTGTCCGGCAAAAACCCTATTTGTTGATCGGTACCGACAACAACATGGGGGCATCAGGCCGGGTCACCTACCGCAGCAGTGCCCAGGAGTGGCTGGACGAAAAACCGCAACGGACACAGCGCACCGGTGGCCTGCCATTTGCGCTGCATCTGGTCAGCGAGCAGCAACAGCTGGATCAGATCAGCGGCAATCAGCTGACCCAACGCTTCACTTACAAGGAAGGTTTCTACGACAGTCTGGAACGCAAGTTCCAGGGCTTCGGTTTGCTGATGGCAACCGACACCGAGGGCCCTGCCGGCCAGAAACTCGACAAGGCAGCAACCGCACCCTTGCTGCGCAAGACCTGGTTTCACACCGGAAAAGCCCTTGATATGCCGCAGGACCAATACTGGGCGGGCGACAGGTTGGCCCTTGCGCCAGGCAACACACTGCTGACCCGCCTGGAAGCCGATAAGGAGCAAGACAGCGTACTGCCACCGCCTGCTTCCGGGCGCAGAATGGCTCTGGCACTGAGCGGGCTGGTACTGCGTGAAGAAGTGTTTGCGGCCGATGACCCGGAACCGTCACGAGTGCCTTTTACCGTCAGCCAGTACCGCTATATGCTGCGTCAATTGCAGGCGCCCGAATCCCTGCTGGTACTTGCCCTGGAGTCACGAGTCTACCGCTACGAGCGCGAGGCAACCGACCCCGCCTGCCAGCACATCATCAATCTGCGCCGGGATCGTTATGGCAGCCTGACACACGGGGTAACCATAAATTACGCCCGGCGCAAGCGCGCATCCGACCTGCCGCCATTCGATGAGCCCCATCAACAGACCTGGTGGCGCGATACCCACGATCCGGCCCAGCAGATGCACTACATCAGTGAGGTCCGGGCGCAGTTCATTCATCTGGACAATCCTCAACGCTGGCGCCTGCAACTGCCTTACCGGCAACGTAGCAATGCACTGGTGGTTGAAAAAGAAGCCCTCAACAGCGCTCATACCAGCTATGAACTGTTAATCGGCAACACCGCTGACAACCCTGTGCGACCGCAGACACAGCGCACTCTGGGGGGGTTGTCCGTGCAGTATTACTGCCTGGCGCAGAGTGACGCCCCGTTACCGGCGGGCCAGGCCAGCTTTCAGGCGCTGACGGCCTTCAAAGAGTCGGCCGAACTCGACGACCAGGCACTTGCCGCCTACGACGATGTGCCTGCACTGCCCGGAGGAACCCCGTTCGACCTGGCCAGCACCCTCGTCCAGGAGCACTACCATCCCATGAGCCTGTTCCTGCCTGAGCCAACAGACACCCGCGCAGCGCCAGCCCTGTGGTCACTCAAACAGGGCTTTACCCGTTACACCGACGTGCATGGTTTCTACCGGGCCAATCAGTTGCGAGCCTCTGAAAGCCACTCAGCGACCACACTCACCCATGACCGTTACGGTTGCCATATCGCCGCAGTAACGGCCGTGGACGGTTGCAGCACCCAATCCGTCTATGACTACCGGTTAATGTTGCCCATCGAAATCACCGACCCCCAGGGGACTGTTCGGCAAGCGCGCTACGATGCATTCGGCCAGTTGCAAGTAACCAGTGTTTACGGCCAGGAAAATGGCAAACCAACAGGGTTCGCCCCGCTGACGGACTACAGGCGCCCAGCCAATGACAGCCCCGCTTTTGCCATCGACAACCCTCAAACAGCGCTGCTCGATGCTACCAGCGCCTGCTTCCACGCCCCTTTCAACTGGATGGGCCACATCCCGGCAGCCCCCCCGGGCACACAATGGGTAGCGCAGGGATATCTGACTCCGGACGGATATATACGTGCCAGCGGCCGCATGCGCCTGGCAACACTGGACATGAGCATCACGGCGAATCGCCAACTGAACGAACAGATCCTCCAGGCACGCCGCGAACCGGTCTATGCCGCTGTGCTGCAAGCCGATAACTACCCGTCGAGCGACGACAGCGTTAACCGGCAAATCCGGATCAGCCTGACGTTCACCGATGGCTTTGGACGTGAGCTGCAAACCAAGCAGAAAACCTCGGCGGGTGAAGCGTATGTGGTTGCCCCGTCGGGGCGACTGAGCCTTGACAGTGACGGCAAGCCCCTGCGTGCGTTCAGCGAACATCGCTGGCGGGTCAGCGGCAGGGTCGAATACAACAACAAGGGCCTGGCCATTCGAAACTATCGGCCTTACTTCGCCGATCACTATCGCTTTATCGATGATGAAGCCCGGCGCATAGATGGCTACTGCGATCAGCTGTTCTATGACCCGTTGGGCCGCATGACGAGCAAGCTCAACGCCAGGGGGCATCTAAGCCGCCAGACCCATTGCACCTGGTACAGCATCAGCGAAGATGAAAACGACACCTGGGAGCCTGGTTCAAGCTGACCAACCACATCGCGATGCAAGCCCGGGCCCGGAGGAAAATAGTCATCCTGCAGGCTTGCTCGCGAGGGCATCATCAGTGCGGGTTGCGCACCCCGACCACCCGGTAGCGCGGCCCGCCAAGGTGGCGAAACATCAACCGCATGGAGCCGCGCCTGGGGTTCGTCCCCAGCACGCTGCCGGTGGTATGCCACCGTGCGCACAGTTGAGCCCCGGGAATCGAAGGCCGTGAGTAAAGGTGTGAATCGATGAAGGGAAGACATAGATGCGTGACCTGACTGGCACATAGACGCACGCAGCCTAGGCAAGCAATCAGCGTGGCAGGTGGTACATATTGGTTATTATTACCCGTCGTGCAACACACCCTACGCTGGCAATAACACAGAATTTAATGGATAGTTTCCTAACAAAAAGCGCAGGCTAGAGAGCTTGGTAACGCTTTGTATCATTCCGGATGATATTGATCTTCGCTGGGTTCGATTCGTGCGCCAGCACTCGCGCCAGCATTATCCGCCCATCTCAATAGATCGGCGGACTCCCCCTCATGGAACAGTCACTTAAACATTTGCGCTTCCCACTTGCGGCCCTGGCCATTGTGGTGATGAGCGCATGCGGCAAAACTCCCCAAGCGACTGCTCCGGCTCCTGCTGCAAAAGTCAGTGTGGCCAAGGTGCTTGAACAGCCGGTCAACGAATGGGATGAATTCACCGGTCGCCTGGAAGCTCCAGAGACTGTAGAAATTCGTCCACGCGTGTCGGGCCAGATTGATCAGGTCGCCTTTACCGAGGGCGCCCTGGTGAAAAAGGGCGACTTGCTGTTCCAGATCGACCCGCGCCCGTTCCAGGCCACCGTGCGTCAGCTTGAAGCCCAGGTGCAACAGGCCCGCGCCAATGCCAGCCGTACCGACAACGAAGCCCAGCGCGGCGAACGTCTGCGCCAGAGCAATGCCATTTCGGCAGAGCTGGCCGACTCGCGCACCACCGCTGCCCAGCAAGCCCGTGCCGGCGTCGCGGCCATCCAGGCAGAACTGGACCTGGCCAAACTCAACCTGAGCTTTACCCGCGTCACTGCACCGATCAGTGGCCGCGTCAGCCGTGCCGAAATCACTGCGGGCAACATCGTCACCGCCGATGTCACGCCGCTGACCAGCCTGGTGTCCACTGACAAGGTGTACGCCTACTTCGACGCTGACGAGCGTGTGTTCCTCAAGTACAACCAGCTTGCCCGTCAGGGTCAACGCGGCCAGACCACACCGGTGTACCTGGGCCTGTCCAACGAAGACGGCAACCCGCATCTGGGCCAGATGAACTTCGTCG
Source organism: Pseudomonas bubulae (assembly GCF_037023725.1). Taxonomy (NCBI): domain Bacteria; kingdom Pseudomonadati; phylum Pseudomonadota; class Gammaproteobacteria; order Pseudomonadales; family Pseudomonadaceae; genus Pseudomonas; species Pseudomonas bubulae. The sequence continues at coordinate 3,125,372 of NZ_CP146077.1, read as the reverse complement.
ACAACCGGGTCAACCCGCAAACCGGCACCATCCGTGGCCGCGCCGTGTTCGACAACGCCGACGGCAGCTTTACCCCCGGCTTGTATGCGCGTCTGAAACTGGTCGGTAGCGCCACCTACTCCGCCGTATTGATCAATGAAGAAGCCGTGGGCACCGACCTGGGCAAGAAATTCGTGCTGGTGATGGACGCCGACAACAAGTCGACCTACCGCGCCGTGGACCTGGGCCCGAAAATCGAAGGCCTGCGCATTGTTCGCAGCGGTCTGAACAAGGGCGACACCATTATCGTCAAGGGCCTGCAGAAAGTGCGCCCCGGCTCGCCGGTAACGCCTGAAGTGATCCCGATGGCCAACGAACAGACCCTCGCCGCCCTGGCACAACAACGACAAGCCCTGGAAGCCAGCAACCTGCCACAAATCAAGCCCGCCACTGGCGCGCCGAAGTTGGCCAGCGTCGCGACTCCTCGCGGTTAAGGGACGATAACTCCGATGAATTTTTCCCAGTTCTTTATTCAGCGGCCGATTTTCGCCGCTGTGCTTTCCTTGCTTATCCTGATTGCGGGCGGCATTTCGCTGTTCCAGTTACCGATCAGCGAATACCCGGAAGTGGTTCCGCCTACCGTTGTGGTGCGCGCCAACTTCCCCGGTGCCAACCCCAAGGTGATCGGTGACACCGTGGCCGCACCACTGGAGCAGGCCATCACCGGTGTCGAGAACATGCTGTATATGTCTTCGCAGTCCACCGCTGACGGCAAGATCACCCTGACCATCACCTTTGCCCTGGGTACAGACCTGGACAACGCCCAGGTGCAGGTGCAAAACCGGGTGACGCGCACCCAGCCCAAACTGCCGGAAGAAGTGACGCGCATCGGCATCACGGTGGACAAAGCCTCGCCAGACCTGACCATGGTTGTGCACTTGACCTCGCCGGACAAGCGCTACGACATGCTCTACCTGTCCAACTACGCCATCCTCAATATCAAGGATGAGCTGGCGCGCCTCAACGGTATTGGCGATGTGCAGATGTTCGGCATGGGCGATTACTCGCTGCGGGTATGGCTCGATCCAAACAAAACTGCCTCGCGCAACCTGACAGCCACTGATGTAGTGACCGCCATTCGCGAGCAAAACCGCCAGGTGGCTGCCGGTGCCCTCGGTGCCCCGCCCGCCCCCAATGCCACCAGCTTCCAGCTGTCGGTCAACACCCAGGGCCGCCTGGTCACTGAGGAGGAGTTCGAGAACATCATCATCCGCTCCGGTGATGATGGCCAGATCACCCGCCTCAAGGACATTGCCCGGGTTGAGCTGGGCTCCAGCCAGTACGCCTTGCGTTCCTTGCTGAACAACCAGCCAGCGGTAGCGATCCCGATCTTCCAGCGTCCGGGTTCCAACGCCATCCAGATCTCCAATGACGTTCGCGCCAAGATGGCCGAGCTGAAAAAGAACTTCCCGGAGGGAATGGATTTCGACATCGTTTACGACCCGACCATCTTTGTTCGTGGTTCGATCGAAGCGGTAGTCCACACCCTGTTTGAAGCCCTGATCCTGGTAGTACTGGTTGTAATCCTGTTCCTGCAAACCTGGCGCGCTTCGATTATCCCGCTGGTCGCTGTGCCCGTATCGCTGATCGGTACGTTTGCAGTGATGCATATGTTTGGCTTCTCGCTCAACGCTTTGTCCCTGTTCGGACTGGTGCTGGCCATCGGTATCGTGGTGGACGATGCGATTGTGGTGGTGGAGAACGTCGAGCGAAATATCGAGCTGGGGCTTAACCCCGTCGATGCAACCAAGCGGGCCATGCGCGAAGTAACCGGACCGATCATTGCCACCGCGCTGGTACTGTGTGCGGTGTTTATCCCGGCCGCATTTATTTCGGGCCTGACCGGCCAGTTTTACAAGCAATTTGCCCTGACCATTGCCATTTCGACGGTGATCTCGGCTTTCAACTCGCTGACCCTGTCCCCTGCACTGGCAGCAGTATTGCTTAAAGGCCATCATGCGCCGAAAGACCGCTTCACTCGTCTGCTGGACCGTATGTTCGGTGGCTGGTTGTTCGGCCCGTTCAACCGCTTCTTCGTCAAGGCCAGTAACGGTTATGTCGGTACCGTGCGGCGGATCATCCGTGGCAGCGGCATCGCCATGCTGGTTTACGCAGGTTTGATGGTGCTGACCTGGGCTGGCTTTGCCCACACGCCCACCGGTTTTGTACCACCGCAAGACAAGCAATACCTGGTGGCCTTCGCCCAACTGCCGGACGCCGCGAGCCTGGACCGCACAGAAGCGGTAATAAAACGCATGTCCGAAATTGCTCTCAAGCAACCTGGCGTTGCCAACTCGGTGGCTTTCCCCGGCCTGTCGATCAACGGTTTTACCAACAGCCCGAACAGCGGCATCGTGTTCACCCCGCTCAAGCCGTTTGATGAACGCAAGGACCCAAGTCAGTCGGCAGCGGCGATTGCCGCCGCGTTGAACGCACAGTTTGCCGACATTCAGGACGCCTATATCGCCATCTTCCCGCCGCCGCCGGTACAGGGGCTGGGCACCATTGGCGGTTTCCGCCTGCAAGTCGAAGACCGCAGTGGTCTGGGCTATGACGAGCTGTACAAAGAAGTGCAGAACGTGATTGCCAAGAGCCATAACGTGCCGGAACTGGCCGGGTTGTTCACCAGCTATCAGGTCAACGTGCCGCAAGTCGATGCCGCTATCGACCGCGAAAAGGCCAAGACCCACGGCGTTGCCATCAGCGACATCTTCGATACCCTGCAGATCTACCTGGGTTCGCTGTATGCCAACGATTTCAACCGCTTCGGTCGGACTTATCAGGTGAATGTGCAGGCCGAGCAGCAGTTCCGTCTCGAACCCGAGCAGATCGGCCAGCTGAAGGTGCGTAACAACAAGGGCGAAATGATCCCGCTGGCGACCTTTATCAAGGTCAGCGACACCGCAGGTCCTGACCGCGTGATGCACTACAACGGCTTTGTCACCGCTGAAATCAACGGCGGCGCAGCACCGGGTTACAGCTCGGGCCAGGCCGAGGCGGCGATGGAAAAACTGCTCAAGGAAGAACTGCCCAACGGCATGACCTACGAATGGACTGAGCTGACCTATCAGCAAATCCTCTCGGGTAATACCGCGCTGTTTGTGTTCCCGCTCTGCGTACTGCTGGCGTTCCTGGTACTGGCCGCTCAATACGAAAGCTGGAGCTTGCCACTGGCGGTGATCCTGATCGTGCCCATGACCCTGCTTTCAGCCATTACCGGGGTGATTATCTCGGGGGGTGACAACAACATCTTCACCCAGATCGGCCTGATCGTACTGGTGGGGCTGGCGTGCAAGAACGCGATTCTGATCGTCGAGTTTGCCAAGGACAAACAGGAAGAAGGCCTCGACCCGCTGGCAGCGGTGCTGGAAGCCTGCCGTCTGCGTCTGCGGCCGATTCTGATGACCTCCTTCGCCTTCATCATGGGTGTGGTGCCTCTGGTGCTGTCCAGCGGTGCCGGTGCAGAGATGCGCCATGCGATGGGTGTTGCGGTGTTCTCCGGGATGCTCGGGGTGACCTTCTTCGGCCTGCTGCTGACGCCGGTGTTCTATGTATTGATTCGCCGCTATGTAGAGCGCAGTGAAGCGCGCAAAGCGGTCAAGCACCTCACGTTGGAGTCGCAACAATGAGCGTGAAAGTTTTTCTGCCGAGCCTGTTGGTGCTGGCCCTGAGCGCTTGCGCCGTGGGCCCGGACTACAAGACCCCGGCCACGGCCCCGGCACAGATCAGTGCCGACAACCTCAAGGGCTTTGACCGGGCACATTTTGAAGGGATCTGGTGGCAACAGTTTGACGATCCGACCCTCAACCAGCTGGTGACCCAGTCTCTGGCTGGCAACCGCGAGCTGCGCGTGGCATTTGCCCGCCTGCGGGCGGCCCGGGCGATTCGCGATGATGTCAGCAACGACATCATGCCGACCATCACCAGCCGCGCCAGCAGTGATCTGGGCAAGGGCCAGATTCCGGGCACCACCGAGAAGCGCGTCAACAGTGAGCGCTACGACCTGGGCCTGGACATGGCCTGGGAAATCGACTTGTTTGGCCGTATCCAGCGCGAGCTGGAGGCCAGCGATGCCGACGAGCAGGCGGCTGCGGCCGATCTGTATCAACTGCAAGTGACCATGATTGCCGAACTGGTGGATGCCTATGGTGAACTACGGGGTGCACAGCTGCGCGAGCGCATCGCCCTGGATAACCTGAAAAACCAGCAGGACTCCAAGGCCATCACTGAAAGCCTGCGTGACGCCGGAGTTGGCGATCAGCTGGACGTGGTGCGCGCTGACGCCCGCCTTGCCTCGGTTGAAGCCAGCGTGCCGCAATTGCAGGCCGAGCAGGTGCGCGAGCGCAATCGTATCGCCACCTTGCTGGGCCAGCGACCTGAGCAATTGAGCGTGGATCTGAGCCCCAAACAGCTACCGGCCATTGCCAAGGCGCTGAATATCGGCAATCCCGGCGACCTGCTGCAACGACGCCCGGACATCATGAGTGCCGAGCGCAAACTGGCAGCGGCGACGGCCCGTATCGGCGTGGCCAAGGCCGACCTGTTCCCGCGGGTCAGCCTCAGCGGTTTCCTCGGTTTTACTGCCGGACGTGGCTCGCAAATTGGTTCAGCAGCAGCCAATGCCTGGGCACTGGGCCCACGCATTACCTGGCCTGCATTTGACCTGGGCAGCGTGCGGGCACGACTGCGCGGTGCCGATGCAGAGGCCGATGGCGCCCTGGCCAGTTACGAGCAGCAAGTACTGCTGGCGCTGGAAGAGTCGGAAAACGCCTTCAGTGACTACGGCAAACGCCAACAGCGATTGCTGTCGTTAATACGTCAAAGTGAGTCAAGTCGTACAGCAGCTGACCTCGCAGCCATTCGCTATCGCGAAGGCACGGTGGACTTTCTGGTGCTGCTCGATGCCCAGCGCGAGCGTCTTGCGGCAGAAGACAGCCAGGCCCAGGCCGAGGTTGAGCTGTATCGCGGCGTAGTGGCTATTTACAAAGCATTGGGCGGCGGCTGGCAAGCCGAGACTGTCGCCAGCGCGCACTGATTCAACGAGCTCCTTTGGTTGGCCGCAACCAACCATTTTTTGGCCCCGCGTACATTCGGTCGCGGGGCTTTTTTTTGCTTCGCTGAAGCCCGGCAAACACACAAACACGAACGCTGTTTTGAGGTAAGGAGTGCTTGCCCTTAATACCGCGCATCCACCGGTTTGCCACCCTTGGGCCAGTCCTTGGCCTTGTCGACAAAATCAGGTCGTGGTTGATGGGAGAAGTACTCAGCCACATCCACTGCCTCCTGATCCGATAATCCACCCTGCCCTAACGGGAATTTCTCGTGGAAGCCGATCGGCATATTGCGTTTCACAAACGCCGCCGCCGTGTAAGTGCGCGCCATGCCCGCGCCGATATTGAACGACTCGTTACCCCACAACGGCGGGTACACAAAGCTGCCATCGGCCTGTTTCAGGCCCTGGCCGTCGTCACCGTGGCACACCGCACATTGCTGCGCATAGATCAGTTTGCCATTTTCCGGATCGGGGACGATTTTCGGATCGACCTTGCCCACGCCACGGCCCGCAACCTTGTCCCCCGCTACCGTGTTCATTTTCATCCAGTCAAAATACGCCACCATCGCCTGCATATCCGGCGAGGCGACGGGCAAGGGTTGGCCATTCATCGAGCGACGGAAACAACCATTGATCCGCTCCTCCAGTGTCACTTCCTTGCCCGCCCGTGGCGCATAGCCGGGGAAGAACGCCGAGACCCCGACAAAAGGCGAGCCATCGGCCACGGTGCCTGCGTTCAAGTGGCAACTGGTACAGTTCAGGGCATTGCCGACGTTATCCGGTAACAGCGCCTTGGTTTGCAGATGCAGGCGCATGCCGCGCACCACCTGATCGGCATTGGCGGCACTGAGCAGATTGGCCAGGCGCGGGGTGACAAAGGCGGTCTCGTCGACAGTCTCGGGGTTCAACTGCTTGCGCATCTTCGCGACTTGCCCTGGCTTGATCGCTGGAGCCGCGTTGCCCCAGCTGCTGCGCACAAAGCTGAGGATCTCGGCAATTTCATCATCGCCCAGCCGGGCGAAGCCAGGCATGGTGTACACCCGCGGATGCGTTGCTGTTTGCGGGGTTTTCCAGCCGGTCAGGGTGATATGCAAGAGTGTCGTCGGGTTGGCCGCGACGATCCCCGGGTTGCCGTTCAACGGCGGGAATATGCCTTTGACCCCGCCGCCATCCGGGCGATGGCAATCAGCGCAGAACTGCGTGTAACCCAACCCGCCACGGCTGCTGTACAGCGTATCCGGTGCCTTGGCGGGTGTGATCGCCACGGCTGGCATCGGTAAATCATCCTTGCCTGCAGGTAGCGATTTCAAATAGCTGGCGATGGCAGTCAAGTCTGCATCGGTAAAGTGCTGGGTACTGTGGTGGATCACATCAGCCATATTGCCCGACACCGTAGCAAAACGGTTTTGTCCGGTCTTGAGCAACTGCACGGTGTCCTCCACCGTCCACAGGTTGCGCAGGCTCAAGGCGCGCCAGTGCTCGACGGTTTCCCCCGCCAGATAGTGCTTGCCGGCACTGCCGTCATCGCTCATGGCCTTTTCCTGAAAGGCGATACCACGCGGCGTATGGCACGAGCCGCAATGCCCCAGGCCCTGCACCAGATAGGCGCCACGGTTCAGTTCGACGCTTTTGTCCGGGTCGGGGACAAACGGCTGATTATCGACAAACGCCCAGTTCCACAGCGCCAGCCCCCAGCGTTGGTTGAACGGGAAGCCCATATCGGCTTCCAGATTAGCCATTTTTACCGGGGCCACGTCGTGCATCAGGTAGGCATACAGGGCGCGCATATCGTCTTCGCTCATCTTCGCGTAAGACGGATACGGCATCGCCGGATAGAGGTTTTTCCCCGCAGGTGTCACACCCTGGCGCATGGCCTTGTCGAACTGTTCAAAGCTGTACTGGCCGATACCTGTCTCGGGATCCGGGGTGATATTGCTCGAGTAAATCGTGCCCATTGGCGTTTTCAGCTCGAACCCGCCCGCCATCTCGGCCCCGCCCATGGCGGTATGGCAGGCAATGCAGTCACCGAGCCGGGCCACATAGTGGCCGCGTTCAATCAGGTTTTTCTCAGGGTTGGCTGCCGGGGTCGGCTCGCTGGCCTGCACCTCAAGGGTACACAGCAACGTCAGGCCGGCTAATGCCAGACGTGGAAAGGTAGAAAGCATCGCGTTATTCCTTTAAGGCGTCGATCTGGGGTGGTCCCCTCGAAACGGGCCGTGCTGGTTTTGTTATGGACTCCTCACAGGACGCTTGTACCGGCTTTTACCGCCACGACGTTTGACCCGGATCATGCACGCCGCAACCAGGGTGTGTGGCCGGGCGCTCTAAGCTAGTTCCAAAACGGTATTTTCCCCTTTGATTTAAAGCACTTAGATTCGCTGCACCGGACCGCCGGACAGCCCCTTCTTATCTTCTTACAACAAGGTCCAAGCCATGTCCGTGCGCACACTCCTGATTGCTCTTTCCCTCGCAGGCCTCAGCTTCGGCGCGCAGGCAGCTGATTTGACCATCGGCTATATCACCGGCATCGACCCCACCAAACTCGCCCAGGCCGAGGGCAGCTACGAGAAAGCCATCGGTGAAAAGATTGACTGGCGCCGTTTTGATTCGGGTCCGGCGGTGGTGTCGGCCCTGGCCTCCGGGGACCTGCAGATCGGCAATCTGGGTTCAAGCCCGCTGGCTGCCGCGGCCTCGCGTAATGTGCCGCTGGTGACTTTTATCGTCACCGCGCAGATCAAGGGGTCCGAAGCCCTGGTGGTGCGTGACGGCAGCGGTATCAACGGCCCGCAGGACCTGATCGGCAAGACCATCGCCACGTCCTTTGTTTCGACGTCGCACTACAGCCTGCTGGGCGCGCTGAAACACTGGAACCTCACCCCGCAGCAGGTCAAGGTGGTCAACCTCAGCCCTGCGCAAATCACCGCAGCCTGGAAGCGTGGCGATATCGACGGCGCGTTCACCTGGTCGCCTGCCCTGGGGGAAATTCGCAAGACCGGGAAAACCCTCACCGACGCCGGCCAGGTCAGCGAATGGGGCGCACCGACTTTTGAAGTCTGGGTAGCACGCAAGGATTTCGCGGACAAACATCCGGAAATCGTCGCTAAATTCGCCAAAGTCAGCCTCGATGCCATCGCCGACTACAACGCCCACCAGACCGCCTGGACTACCGATTCGCCACAGGTGCAGACAATCGCCCGGCTGACCGGCGCCAGCCCCGAAGACATCCCCGAGTTGCTGCACGGCGCGCACTTCCCTTCGGCAGCCGAGCAAAAGTCGGCGCAGTTGCTGGGGGGTGGCACGGCCAAAGATATCGCCGGGACGGCCCTGTTCCTCAAGGAGCAGGGCAAGATCGAAACCGTTCTGCCCGACTATTCAGCCTTTGTCAGCGATAAATTTTTGCCGCAATAACAAGCTGTTAGCCACTGGCACAACAAATGCTTCGTTACGCCCTACAACACAGTGCCTTGCACCGCCGGCTCCGCTCTGGCGCTGCAACAACCTGGGTGAACCCCGACGCCAGACGCGTCCCGGATCATAATAAGGAGCGTAAGGATGGCAACGCCTGTTACAGCGTCACCGATAAATATGCCTGCCGTGAAGACCGTGGGCTTTCTGGTGATACCAAACTTCACCACCATCGGTTTTGCCTCGGCCATCGAAACCTTGCGCATGGCCAATATGGCAGCGCGCTGTGAAATGTTTCGCAGCGTTATCATTGCCCCCACCCTCGATCCGGTCATGGCCAGCAACGGCATGCGTATCCTGCCCGACTATGTGATCGGCGATGCACCAAAACTGGACATTTTGCTGGTGGTGGGTTCAAACCCGATCGTCTCCCACCTCAGCAGCCGCCCGGTGCTCAACTGGCTGCGCAAACTGGCCCACGAACAAGTGGCGCTGGGCGGGATCTGCACCGGCAGCTACTGGCTGGCCCGCGCCGGGCTGCTCAAGGGTTATCGCTGCACCATCCACTGGGAAGATATCGAAACCCTCAAGGACCATTTCCCGGGGATCATTATTTCCAATCAGTTATTCGAACTGGATCGCGACCGCTATACCTGCTCGGGTGGCGTGGCGTCGATGGACATGACCTTGCAATTGATTGCCCGCGAACCGGGTGGCCGCGAGATTGCGGCCCACGCTGCCGAGTTGCTGCTGTGTGACCGAGCCCGCGGGCCGCAAGAGCAACAGCGGGTACCGCTGCGCCAGAAGCTGGGTACATCGCAGCCCAAACTGAGCCAGGTGGTGGCAATCATGGAGGCCAATCTGGAAGAGCCGGTCAGCCTGGAAGACTTGGCGCGGTTGAACGAAGTGTCGGTACGTCAGCTGGAACGCCTGTTCCACAAACACCTGCAACGCACACCCAGCCAGTACTACCTGGAGTTACGCCTGGCCAGGGCCCGGAGCCTGTTGCTGCGCAGCGAATCACAAGTGCGGGATATCGCCCTGGCCTGTGGCTTTGTCTCGGCGGCGCATTTTTCCAAGTGCTATAGCCGCCTGTTTGGTGTATCGCCCATTGGTGAGCGCAAGCAGGTGGCGTTGCACTAAAACATCACCCGTAGCAGCTGCCGAGCGGAGCGAGGCTGCTACGGAGGTAGGAGGCGGCAGGTTAATCCTGCAACGCCTTGTGCGCGGTCTCGCGGCTGGCCAGCATCGCCACCAGTGCCACTGCCGCGGCGGCCAGCAGGTACCAGGCCGGAGCCATTTTGTTGCCGGTCATCTGAATCAGCCAGGTGGCAAAAAACGGCGCAGTCCCGCCAAACACGGCGTTGGCCACGTTAAAGCTGAAGGCAAAACCGCTGAAGCGCACCCGGGTCGGGAAGATCTCGGCCAGAAAGCACGGCAAGGTGCCGTCGTTCATTGCCAGGATGGCACCGAAGGCAATCTGGATCATCAGAATCACCAGCAGTGACGGGTTGCCCAGCATCCCGAACAGCGGAAAGGTCAGCAGCAGGAACATCACCGAGGCACTGACCAGCATGGTCTTGCGGCCATAACGGTCAGACAGCTTGCCCATCAAAAAAATCAGACCGATATAGGTCGCCAGCGACACCGTGGAAGCGATAAAGGAATCACTCTCGCTCATGCCCATTTCCGTCGACAGGTAGGTCGGCATGTAACTGAGCAACAGGTAGAAGGCCACCGCATTCAGACAGGTCACGCCAATGCCGATCAACACTGGTCGACGATGCACCGTGAGCAACTCACGAACCGGGGCATGGGTCGCACACTCCTTGGCTTCCAGACGCTTTTCCATCTCCAGGAACTTGGGTGAGTCCTGCAAATGCACACGGATATAGCGTCCCACCAGGCCAAAGGGTGCTGCCAGCAGAAACGGCAGGCGCCAGCCCCAGTCGTGCAGGTTTTCAACCGTCATCAAGGCATGCATGCCCGCGACAAATATCGCGCCAAACAACAGGCCGGCCGCCGTGCTCGCCGGTACGATGCTGGTATAAAAACCGCGCTTGCCCTCAGGTGCATACTCGGCCAGAAACGCCGAAGCGCCCGCGTATTCCCCTGAGGCCGAAAAGCCCTGCACCAGACGAATCAACAACAGCAACACCGGTGCCCAGAGGCCGATCTGGTTATAGGTGGGCAGCATGCCGATGCAAAAAGTCGCCACGGTCATGATCAGGATCGACCAGGACAAGGCGCTGCGCCGCCCGTATTTGTCGCCAAAATGCCCCCAGACCAGACCACCGAACGGGCGCACGATAAACGACAGGGCGAACACCGCGAAAGTGGCCAGCAGCCCGGTGGTGGTATCAGTTTGCGGGAAGAACGTCAGGGCGATCACCGTCGCCAGGTAACCATAGGCAGCGTAGTCAAACCACTCGACAAAGTTGCCCATAAAGCTGGCTGTGGCGGCACGGCGCAATGCCTTGCGCTCACTGAGGCGCTCGACCTGCTGTTCGGGGGTCAGGGGCAAAGCGATAGTTGCGCTGGGGATACTCATTGAGCACCTCCTGAGAAAGAGATGCGTGATGGAAAAATGGCAAGCAACGTCGCGACATGGGACATGACAGATACCCTCATTGTGTTCTTTTTGGCAGGGGTAAACAGGTCAGAAAACGCTGCGCAATCTGTGTGCGCATACGTTGGTATCGAGCTCGGAGTGGGAGCGAGCCTGCTCGCGAAGGTATCACCCCGGATTGACGAGGCGCCGCGGTGATACCTTCGCGGGCAGGCCCGCTCCCACAATGCCGCGCAATGACTATTTTTTGATGATGTTGTGCTGCGGGCCATACGGGAAGTGGGTGATGTTCTCGCCGCCCTTTTCGTTGACGATCAGGATATCGTGCTCGCGATACCCACCTGCTCCCGGACGACCTTCAGGGATCATGATCATCGGCTCGATCGACACCACCATGCCCGGCTCCAGCACCGTATCGATATCTTCACGCAACTCCAGCCCGGCCTCGCGGCCATAGTAATGACTGAGGGTGCCAAAGGAGTGACCATACCCGAAGGTGCGGTATTGCAGCAGGTCGTGTTCCATGAAAATTTCATTGAGCTGCAGAGCAATGTCCGAACACTTCATGCCGGGCCTGATCAGCTTCAGGCCGGCCTCGTGTACCTTGACGTTGACCTCCCACAGGCGCAGGTGCTCGTCGGAGCAATGGCCCAGAAACAGGGTGCGTTCCAGCGCCGTGTAGTAACCGGCAATCATCGGAAAGCAGTTGAGGCTGAGGATATCGCCCTTGTTCACCTTGCGGCTGGTGACCGGGTTATGGGCGCCGTCGGTGTTGATCCCCGACTGGAACCAGGTCCAGGTATCCATCAACTCCGAATCGGGAAAGGTACGGGCAATTTCACGCACCATCGCCTGGGTGGCATGCAGCGCCACTTCATATTCCGGCACCTGATCGCGCAAGGCCTCGACGATGGCCGCGCCACCAATATCGGCAATCCGTGCGCCGTGGCGAATGATGGCGTGTTCTTCCGCCGACTTGATCATGCGCATACGCATGCACGGCGCGGCGATGTCCACCAGCTCGGCCTGGGGATAGCGGCTGGCGAGCTTGTCGCGATTGAGCAGGTTCATGTGATCGAACTCGATACCGATGCGCCCCGCCTTGGGCAGCGCCTGCTGGATCGCCACAAAGTAGTTGTCGCGCTGCCAGTCGGTATACACGATGTTGTCGGTGCCCATGGTCCGGCGCCACGGCTGCCCGCCGTCAATATTGGCGCTGATGGTCACCGCGCTGTCCTGGGTCACCACCAGCGCGTAGTTGCGGCCAAATGAGCAATACAGGAAATCGCTGTAGTAGTTGAGGTTGTGGTACGAGGTGAACACAGCAGCATCGATGTTGTTCTGCGCCATATAGGCCCGCAGTTTTCCCTGGCGGTTGGCGTACTCCTGGGCCGAGAACGTCGGAGTGACCTTTTCGCCGTTCTTTATCTGGATGGTTTTCGGCATTTGCATGGCATATGTCCCTGTCATTGATCGAGCGTCAGGAGCCGCCGGCAGGCGGGTCGTTGAGGAACATTCGAACAGATACAGGCACGGCTTTTTTGCGCGAATCCGACCTGTAGTTGATCAGATCCGCTGTGCAATCTTGCCCTCTATCCTTGATAGCATTTGCGCAGCATGGCCAATGATGGGATATTCGCAAATGTGAAATATTCTCATTAGAACCCCTATGCACACATCCCCCCGGCTACTTCTGGTAGAAGACGACTTCAGGCTGCGCCACGATCTGGAGCGACATCTGCTGCAACGCGGCTTTGCCGTGACATCCTGCATCGACGGCATCCAGGGCCTGAGCGCTTTGCAGTCGCAGTGTTTCGACCTGGTGCTGCTCGATATCATGCTGCCCGGCATGGACGGTCTGGCGCTGCTGGAAGCCCTGCGCCTGCAACAAAACGTCCCGGTGATGCTGATGTCGGCCTTGGGCAACGAGCAAGACCGAATCACCGGGTTTACCCGAGGTGCCGACGACTATCTGCCCAAACCCTTCAGCCTCGCCGAGCTGGACGCCCGCACCGATGCCCTGCTGCGGCGCATGGCCATGTTCCAGCGCCCGCCGGGGCTGCCGCACCACCCGCGGCTGAGCTTTGATGGAGAGGCGCTGGACGTGGTGCACAACGGCCAGAGTGCAGGCCTGACCCACTCCGAATTCCGCCTGCTGAGCATCCTGCACGAACATGATGGCGAGGCCTTGAGCAAGGCGTTTCTCTACCAGCAGGTGCTTCACCGCGTCTACACCCGGCTGGACCGCGGCCTGGATGTGCATGTGTGCAATGTGCGGCGCAAGCTGGCGGCCATTGGCGTGCGGCATGTGCAGATCCAGGCCGTGCGTGGCCAGGGTTATATCCTGGTCAGCATGGATAACCCCTGATGCGCCGCCATCCCTTGCTATGGAAACTGGCCCTGCTGCAAATCGCTTTCTGCCTGCTGCTGACCTGGATCATCTGGATCTGGGGAGTGTCGGCCGAACGTCGCACCTATTTTCTTTCGGCCGCCGACCAGCAGTACCTGGCCGACTACGCACAGCAGGCTGAAGGCATCTGGCACAACCAGGGCCCGGCCGGGTTGGCACGTTTTAGCGAAGAGCTGATGGCGAGGGAGGACACCTGGGTAACGGTACTGGGGCCAAACCTGCAAAGCCTGAGCAATACCCCTCTCACCGCCCACAACTATCACCAGTTGACCTTTATGCGCCAACTGAACTGGCCCATGAGCCGACGTCTGCAGGACGAGCTGCCCTATGTCAGCATCCCCTTTCCCGGGCAGCCGCAACAAGGCCAGCTGGTGATCCAGCTTCCCGAGCGGTTGTTGCCCGGAGGCCTGACACCCTGGACCCATGTGCTCAGTCACGGCGTGATGCCAACGCTGCTGGCCGCGCTCCTCGGGCTGCTGATCTACCGCCACCTGGTGCTGCCACTCAACCGTTTGCGTGACCGCGCCGACGCCTTGCGTGCCGATGACCTGGACAGTGAAGCACCGCTGCCGCTGATCAAACGCAGGGATGAACTGGGGGAACTGGCCCAGGCCTTCGAACACATGGCCAGCCGCCTGCGCCAGAGCCTCAACCAGCAACGCCTGTTATTGCGCACCCTGTCCCATGAACTGCGTACCCCCCTGGCACGATTGCGCATCGCCCACGACAGCCATTTACCGGCTGAGCACATGCGCCAGCGACTCGATCGCGAGATCGACGATATGCAGCGCCTGCTGGAAGACACCCTCAACCTCGCCTGGATGGACACCGAGCGCCCGCAACTGGCAAGCGAGCCGGTGCTGGTACTGTCCGTATGGGAAGCCCTGTGTGAAGACGCCTGCTTTGAAAGCGGTTGGCCGGTCGAGCGACTGCCCTGTCTGCTGGGCGAAGACTGTTACGTGCAAGTGCATCTCGACAGCCTGGCCCAGGCCCTGGAAAACCTGCTGCGCAATGCAATACGTTATTCACCGCCTGCAGGCAAAGTGACTTTGAGCGGCTGGCGTGAAGGTGATGCCTGGCACTTGTGCCTGAGCGACCAAGGCCCCGGCGTCGATCCGCAGGACCTGCCCAGCCTGTTCGTGCCCTACCAGCGCCTGAAGGATTCGCTAGGCGAAGGCTTCGGCCTGGGCCTGGCCATCGCCCAACGTGCCATTGAACTGCAACAGGGCCGGTTGTGGGCCAGCAATGGCCAGCCGGGGCTGTGCATGCATGTGCTGTTGCCGGTGGCGCGTCCTCCTGACTGAAACAGAAAACCCTGTGGGCTTGCCCGCGATGCCGCCAACTCGGTTCAACAGACAAACAGCGGCGATCCCATCGCGGGCAAGCCCGCTCCCACAGTGAAGTGTTTAGAAAGTTAATGCGCTTTACTCTCAATTAGCAGTCATTATCATTCGTGATCTTCCTGTATCAGGCTGTCCCGGAGATCACCCGATGTTGCAACATGCGCTGCGCCCTATCGCTCCCTTCGTTCTGTCCGGCTGCTGCTTGCTGGCCAGCTCCGTGCATGCCGCTGCCGCGCTGGAGCTGGAAAACACCAACGTGGTTGCCACCGCCCTGGAAGAAACCAAACAGGCACCCGGGGTCTCGGTGATCACCGCAGAGGACATCAAGAAACGCCCACCGTCCAACGATCTGTCGCAGATCATCCGCACCATGCCCGGGGTCAATCTCACGGGCAACTCCACCAGCGGCCAGCGCGGCAACAACCGTCAGATCGACATCCGCGGCATGGGCCCGGAAAACACCCTGATCCTGGTCGACGGCAAACCGGTCAACAGCCGCAATTCGGTGCGCTACGGCTGGCGCGGCGAGCGTGACAGCCGTGGCGATACCAACTGGGTACCTGCCGATCAGGTAGAGAGCATCGAAGTACTGCGCGGTCCGGCCGCCGCCCTCTACGGCAACGGCGCGGCTGGCGGCGTGGTGAATATCATCACCAAGCAGGCCGGGGCCGAAACCCACGGCGACGTCACGGTCTATTCCAACTTCCCGACCCACAAGGACGAAGGCGCCAGCAAGCGCGTGAGTTTCGGCCTCAACGGCCCGCTCACCGACAACCTGAGCTATCGCGTATACGGCAATATCGCCAAGACCGACCCGGATGACTGGGACATCAACTCAGGCCATGAATCAGAGCGCGCCGGCAACCAGGCCGGCACCCTGCCCGCTGGCCGCGAAGGCGTGCGCAACAAGGATGTCAACGGCCTGCTCAGCTGGCGCATGACCCCGCAGCAGACCCTCGACTTCGAGGCTGGTTACAGCCGTCAGGGCAACCTCTATACCGGCGATACGCAAAACACCAACAGCAACGCCTACGTCAAAAGCCTGCTGGGCCACGAGACCAACCGTACCTACCGCGAAACCTATGCCCTGACCCACCGTGGTGAATGGGACTTTGGTAACAGCATGGCCTACCTGCAATACGAAAAAACCCGCAATACGCGGATCAACGAAGGCCTGGCAGGCGGCACCGAAGGCATTTTCAGCAGTGGTGATTTCTATACTGCGGTATTGCGCGACCTGACCGCCCACGGCGAGGTCAATCTGCCGCTGCACGCAGGTTTCGACCAGACCCTGACCCTGGGCAGCGAATGGACCCAGCAAAAGCTCGACGACCCCAGCGCCAACACCCAGTCCACCAGCGAAGGCGGTTCGGTCAGCGGCCTGAGCAGCAGCAATCGCAGCACCACCTCCTCGGCGCAGATTTTCTCGTTGTTTGCCGCCGACAATATCGAGCTGCTACCCGGCACCATGCTCACCCCCGGCCTGCGCCTGGACCACCACAGCGTGGTCGGCAACAACTGGAGCCCGTCGCTTAACCTGTCCCATGCCCTGACCGAAACAGTCACCCTCAAGGCCGGCATCGCCCGCGCCTATAAAGCGCCTAACCTGTACCAGCTCAACCCCGATTACCTGCTCTACAGCCGCGGCCAGGGTTGCTATGGCCAGAGCACCAGTTGCTACCTGCAAGGCAACGCCGACCTGAAAGCCGAAACCAGCGTCAACAAGGAACTGGGCATCGAGTACAAGGAAAACGGCGTCGTCGCGGGCCTGACTTACTTTCGCAACGATTACAAAAACAAGATCGAATCCGGCATGAGCCCCATCGGCAATGCCGTGGGCGGAACAGGCACCTATGCCAATGCCGCGATCTACCAGTGGGAAAACGTACCCAAGGCACTGGTCGAAGGCCTTGAAGGCACCCTTACCCTGCCCCTGGCGCCGCAACTGACCTGGACCAACAACTTCACCTATATGCTGCAATCGAAAAACAAGCAGACCGGTGACGCCCTGTCCGTCACCCCGCGCTACACCCTTAACTCCATGCTGGACTGGCAGGCAACCGATGACCTGTCGCTGCAAGCGAGCGTGGCCTGGTACGGCAAACAGACACCGAAAAAATTCGACTACCACGGCGACCGCGTCACCGGCACCGCCAACAACCAGCTTTCGCCTTATGCCATTGCCGGCATCAGCGGTACCTACGCCATTACCGCCAACCTGAGCCTGACCACGGGTATCGATAACCTGTTCGACAAGCGCCTGTTCCGTGAGGGCAACGCCCAGGGTGTGACCAATATCGCCGGGGCCGGGGCGGCGACTTACAACGAGCCGGGGCGTACGCTCTACACCAGCCTGACCGCGTCGTTTTAAAGCATAACGAGATCGCCTGATGAGAAACCTGACCCTGCCATTGACGCTGCTGCTTGCCCTGGCCCTCCCCGGGCAAGCCGCCCAGGCCCGGCCCGCGCCTGACCAGCTGATGGACACCCGCCTGCTGCAGCGTACAGATATGGACTACCGCTTCAGCCGCTTGCTGATCGACTCCGCCGATGGCCAGCGCCATTATCAGCTATGGATCGGTCGACCCAATGCCGCGCCGCCGAAAAACGGTTTCCCGGTGCTGTGGATGCTCGACGGCAATGCCGCCATCGGCGCACTGGATGCCGACCTGCTGCGGGATCTTGCCCGTGGCAAGGCACCATTACTGGTCGCCATCGGTTACCAGACACCACTGCGCATCGAGCGCACTGCCCGCATTTACGACTACACCCCGAACAGGCCTGGCCTGACCGTGCAAACCGACCCGCTGAGCGGGTTGCCCAGTGGCGGTGCGGATGTCTTCCTGGACCTGTTGCGCGAGCGCATGCGCCCGGCGGTGGCGGCCAAGGCACCGATCAACCTGCAGGAGCAAATCTTATGGGGCCATTCCTATGGCGGCCTGCTGGTGCTGCACGCCCTGCTCACCCGCCCCGGAGAATTTGCCCGTTACGCAGCGGCCAGCCCGTCGCTGTGGTGGGCCGACATCCACCCCGGCGCGGACTTCAAGCAACGCATGAACGGGCACAAGGCCGATTTGCTGTTGATGCGCGGCACGGCCGAACCCGCTAACCCGCGCGGCCCGAGCGACGGCGAGCCAGACAGACTGATCCGCCAACTGGCGGGTGAACTGAGTGATATCCCGGGACTGGCGGTTGACTATCAGACATTCGACGGCATGAGCCACGGCGAAACCCTGCCGGCTTCGCTGCGGCGGGTATTGCAAAACTTTTAGCCGCTGCCAGCCCAGCCAACTTTTGCGGGAGCGGGCTTGCTCGCGATGGCAGCGCCTCGGTTGGTCTGGCAGACTGCAGCGCCTGTATCGCGAGCAAGCTCGCTCCCACAAGGTATGCGGCGGTGTCCATCTACCCTGGAAGTTTACGTGTTTGAATTAACCAGCTATCTGGGTCTGTTCCTCGCCGCCTTTGGCGCAGCATCGCTGCTGCCCATGCAGTCGGAAGCCGTGTTGGTCGGCATGCTGCTGTCAGGCAAATATGCAGCCCTGACCCTGCTGGCTATCGCCACCCTGGGCAATGTGCTGGGCTCGGTACTGAATTGGCTGTTGGGCCGCTCGGTGGAACGCTTTCGGCACAAGCGCTGGTTTCCGGTCAGCGAGCAAAAGCTCGACAGGGCCCAGCAGTTCTATCTGCGTTACGGGCGCTGGTCACTGCTGCTGAGTTGGATGCCGATTATCGGCGATCCGCTGACCATGATCGCCGGGGTCATGCGCGAACCGCTGTGGAGTTTCGTGCTGATCGTCACCCTGGCCAAAGGTACCCGGTACCTGCTACTGACCGCGGCAACCCTGGGCTGGTCCTAGACAACCAGCCAGCGGGGTGTCAAACCGGCTCTGCGGCGATGCGGTTTTCCATGGCCGGGG
This sequence comes from Pseudomonas bubulae, assembly GCF_037023725.1. Classification (NCBI taxonomy): domain Bacteria; kingdom Pseudomonadati; phylum Pseudomonadota; class Gammaproteobacteria; order Pseudomonadales; family Pseudomonadaceae; genus Pseudomonas; species Pseudomonas bubulae. The sequence continues at coordinate 3,106,636 of NZ_CP146077.1, read as the reverse complement.
GGTATTCAGGCAGCCAGGACAGGGGCATCAGCTGATTGTACTTTTGAAAGAACGAGGACTGGATCCGCCCGCGAATCGGCTCAAGCTGCTCAATCAGCTGCGTCAGTGCCTGCTGTTGCAAAGCCAGGTTGACTTCATCCTCGGCCGTATTGCTGTCGGGCAGTGCCAGCGACTGCAACACAATACTGTCACTGAAGTAAGCCGGCACCCGCCGACCATTACGGTGCAGCTGGTTTTCGGCGCGATAGCATTGCACAAGCCCCGCCATGACCATTTCGGCCTTGTTCAGGCCACTGGCCAGGCGCGGTTTCAGATTGCGTTTTTCGTCCAGAACTGACTGATACCTCACCAGTTGCTCATTGCAGGCCAGCACATCGGACTCCAGCTGTTCAAGGAACTCATGCTTGAGTGCCATCAGTTCGTTGCGTACATCTGCAATTTCGTCCTGGTACACACCCAGTGCTTCGTTGCGACGTTTCTGCTGTTTGCCATACCCGGCGTGATTTTGCGCACGCAAGGCGCACAATTCAGCCTCGCGCTCCCGTGCGCGGTATTCCAGACGTTGCAGGCGTACGGCGTAATTGTTCAGCAGGTCCTGTGCCGCTCGCTCGAACGCCTGATCAAATTCGCCGCAACGTTTTACCGTGCCAACAATATCCAGCGCTGTCAGGCGGGTTTGCACCAGGGCGATGCGCGCCTCGGCCCAGGCCAGCACCTTGTGCCGTTCTGACTCAAGGGTCGTGCGGATCTGTTCTTCAATGGCCGTCAGCCGGGTGGCTTCCACGGGGGGATAGCCCTGCTCGCCATGGCGCCGGGCTTGCTCGACGATATTCAGCTCACGCTTGAGGCTTTCAAATTCAAGCGGTACCAGAAAAGGGTTATCCACGTGAGCACGGCTGCGCTCAGCCTGCCCCAAAATATTCAACAGCTTTTTGAATAACTGCATGGCGTTCGCTCCGCTAAACCCTTGATCTCAACAGCCGGCACTTCAGATTAATATCATCATGCCAATGCCTTTGCATAACAACAATAGATTAGTAGCACTTTGACATCTTCACAGCCAAAACCGTGGAAAAACAGCGTTATGGCGAATGATTCCTGATGCCAAATCTATAAGCTGACAGGCCTGTCAAGTTTATAAAAATTTATCCTGGCCACCTTGCAACGAAATACTATTTCAAGCAAATGCCTGCAAAATCCTGAAAAGACGGCGCTTTTAACCACAAAAATCAGTTTAGTTTCGATATTAAAAAAAACAAAAAAATACACAAAATCTGAAATCAAAATGAAACAGCACCCCTCTACCTTTGCAACCTGTCACTTGAGACAGGTTCTGGGCATTTCTTCTGCGTCCTGGCAAACCGCAAGTGAAAACCTGAACGGATGTTCAGCTTTTTGATCCCCTCTGTGGATTGGAGTACACGCAATGCGAAGCTGGGAAGAACCCAAGAAAAAGCGTCTGCATATCGAAATCATCCCGATGATCGACGTGATGATGTTCCTGCTGGTGTTTTTTGTATTGATCAGTCTCAACGTGATACCCGCACTCGGCATCAAGACCCAGTTGCCAGGTGCCGCTCATGCGCAGCAGCTCAAGCCGCAAAACAAGGCGGTCATCACCCTGGGCCTGGACGAGCGCCTGCAACTGGATGGCAAGGATCTGAACCAGAGCGATCTGGTGGCTCAACTCAAGGCCATGGAAAACCCTGACGAAAAAATGGTGATCATCCTCAACAGCGATGCAGGTGTTGAGGTGGCGCGTCTGGTCAGCGTGATGGATGTGCTCAAGGGCAGCGGCTTCTCGTCTGTCTCCATTGCGACGCGGAAGCTGTAGGCCATGTCGGTTTTTTTCAAATCACGCAAAGCCATCGCCTGTTTGCCAGCTATCTGCCTGCTAGCGGTGGCCGTCCATAGCAGCATGGACACGGACCTGAAAATCACGCCCAAATACGACGACAGCAGCGTCGAAGTGGCCCTGATAGATCTGGATGAACTGCTGCCTCCCCCTCCCGAGCCTGAACCGGAGCCCGAGCAGGTCGCCGAGTTGCCACCACCGGAGGAGGAAGTGGTCGAAGCCGTGGAAATCGCGCCTCCCCCACCACCCAAACCCAAACCGCCAGCTCCCAGGCCGCCGCCACCCAAGCCCAAGCCGCAGGTGGTCAAGGCCGTACCGACACCACCCAGGTCTCAGCCTCTGCCTGTGCTGCAAGCGCCCACGCCTGCACCCGCTACGGCCCCCCCTGTAGCGCCAGCCAGACCGATTGCCCAGGCCCCGCGCGCCAACCCGGCAGACCTGGAGAGCCGCTATATCGCCCGGCTGCTGGCGGAGCTGGAGAAATACAAGCAATACCCGCGAGGCCGCGAGGCTTCACTGCAACGCCCGCAAGGCAATGTGGTGGTGTGGTTGCTGGTTGACCGTAGCGGCAAGGTGCTCGACTCGGGCATTGAAAAGAAGGCGACCAATATGCTGCTCAATCGCGCCGCACAAACCAGCTTGCAACGCCTCGATAAAGTTGTGCCCTTCCCCGAGGAAAGTTTCTCGGGCAAGGATAAATACCGTTTCAGCGCCACGCTTGTATACAACACAGAGCCATAACTAAAGCACGTCAGCTCTGACACTTACGCTTAGGGGAAACTGTTTTGAAACTCAATACTTTATTCGCAACGCTACTGGCCGTTGGGGTTGGCGGCTGGACGTTATCAACGCTCGCAGAAGACACCGTTGATATAGGCAAGGTTAATGTCACCGGACAGAGTCTGGGTAATGGGCTTATGGTCGAAGAAGACAGCGCCAAAGGCCGTTCGACCGTAACCAAGGAAGCGATGGACGAAATGGCACCGACTGCCAACGCCATCGACAAGCTCAAGTACACCCCCGGCATCAACGTTTCCAGCACCGACGCATCAGGGGTAAGCGGCACCAGCTTCACCATGCGCGGGATGAACTCCGACCAGGTCGGCGTCTCCTCGGACGGTATCCCGATCAACGATTCCGGGGACTATGCGGTGTATGCCAACCTGCTCGGCGACCCGGAAAACCTCGGCGAAGTCTTTGTCACCCAGGGTTCTTCGGAAATCGACGGCCCGCATATCGGCTCCAGTGGCGGCAACATTGGCCTGGTGACCCTGCGCCCGACCAAGGACTTCGGCGTCTTTGTCAAACAGTCGGTCGGTTCCAACAGTTTGAACAAATCATTCGCGCGGATTAACACCGGCGATTTGAATGGTTTTAAAACCTTTGTCTCGGCGTCCCATACAGAAGGCGAAAAGTGGCGCGGCAAAGGCACCGTACGCGCCGACAGAGTTGAGTGGAACACCTTGTTCGAAGATGGCAACGGCAACTCGACCAATGCCATCTTCAAATACAGCACCCAGGAAAACTACAACTACAACACCCTGAGCAAGGCACAGTTTCAGAAGTCGGGCCGTGGCCTGGACTATGCCGAAATCCCGATCTACAACAGCAGCGGCAAGTTGACCCAGTACTACAAGATCAACCGCAACCCGTTTGAAAACGCATCAGCCACCCTGACCCAGCGCTTTCAGTTGCGTGACGACCTGGCGCTGACCATCGCGCCCTACTACTTCTGGTCCAATGGCGGCAGCTTCAGCGGCCAATCGGCGACCGGGCTGTCTTCGACCAGCGACAAGGCCGGCAACTTTGACCTCAGCGGACTGGCCTACGACACCTACTACCGCCCATCATGGACCGAGAGCTGGCGCCCTGGCGTGACCACCAAACTGAAATGGGACTTCAACGAAGCCCACAGCATCGATGTCGGTTACTGGTATGAACGTGCCCGCCAGCGCCAGACCCAGCCTTTTATCAGCATCACCGAAAACGGTACGCCGGATGATATCTGGGGCGACTACAACAGTGGCAACCAGCTCACCGACAAAAATGGCGCCACGGTACAGGGCCGTCACCAGTACACCGTCACCCCGGCACAGAAAATCTGGGCCCAGGACGTGTGGACGGTCACCCCTGACCTGACCCTCACCGGCGGCATTGCCTACCAGTACGTCGAACGCGACGGCAACAACCTCGGCAGCCTGTACAGCGCTCCCGAAAAGCGTGACGCCAGGTACCACGAGTTTTTGCCCAACTTCAGTGCGCGCTACCAGATCAACGAGCAGAACCAGGCGTTCTACAACGTCACCCGCAATATGCGTACGCCGCCCAACTACGTGCTCTACAACGCCGGCGACTCCATCAGCCTGGCCCCGGAACTGAGCTGGAACCAGGAACTGGGTTGGCGTTTCACCCAGGACGACATGCTGCTGAGCGCCACCCTGTTCCATATCTCGTACAAGGATCGTCAGCTGTCGACCACCAATGCGGACGGTGACTACGAAATGCTCAACGTCGGCAGCGTTGTCAACAAGGGTCTGGAACTGGAGTGGAGCGGCCTGCTGCCCTACAACTTCAACTACTACACCTCTTACACCTATACCAGCGCCGAGCAGCAGGATGACGTGACCACACGCAACAAGGAACTGCCCACCTCCGGCAAGCAACTGGCCAACGTGCCGAAAAACATGCTCAACGCCAGCCTGGGTTACGACAACAAGCGCTACTACGGCAACGTGGCCGCCAAGTATGTGGGCAGCTACTACGGCGACCTGACCAACGACCAGGAAATCTCCGGGCGTACCACCTTCGATATCAACGCCGGGGTGCGCCTGCCGGTGGACAAGAAGATCCTCAAGTCGGCGGCCATTCGCGTTTCGATGCTCAACGTGTTTGACAAGGAGTACCTGTCATCGGCGCGCACCGTGGTGCTCAACGCTGCACCGGTCAACGGCGTCAGCGCCGCCACGCCTTACTACAACGTCGGTGAAGAACGCACTGCCATGGTCTCTTTCGAAGCCAGCTTCTGACCCCCGCACCCGGGCCTGCCAGCACGACAGGCCCGGGTCATGAACGTATTTAGAGGACACCCCGAATGAACATGAATCTGCTCCACGACATCACCTTCTACGTCATGTACGGCGCCGCAGCCCTGGCCGCTTTTGTGGTCGTCGAACGCTGCATCTTCTTCAGCTACTCGCTGCGCAAGGCGCGTCAGCTGGTGCCTGCGGTCAATGGCAAAGTCCGCAGCATCGCCGACCTGCCTGCCGGGCTGACCGCACGCGACAGCCTGCCCCTGCAACTGCTCTCGCAGATCTACGACGGCCGTCGCCAACTGCATTCGCACCAGGAGCTTGAAGACCTCGGCCAGGCCATTTACATCTCCATGCGCGGCAAGCTGTCCCACAGCCTGTGGATCCTCGAAGCCGTGGTCGCCGGTGCGCCGCTGCTGGGCCTGCTCGGCACCATCATGGGCATCATCGACACCTTCAAGGCACTGGCCGAGGCCGGTGTTTCCGACCCGGGCGAAGTGTCCCGTGGCATCGGTACGGCGCTGTACGCCACCGCACTGGGGATCTCCATCGCGCTAGTGGGCATGGTCTTCAATAGCCATCTGCAAGATCGCCTTGAACTGATCAACGACCACCTCAAGATGCTTTTGCTGCGCGCAGGCCTGGGCACGCAATACGTCACCTCGTCAGCACCTGCCGCCGCCACTGCTGGCCAGCCACGTACCGCCTGACCGGCACCAAGGAGCTTGCATGTCGAATCTTCTCTCGCGTCTGCGCAGTGCCAGTATGGTCATCCCGGCAGCATTGGTGCTGGCCGCCTGCCAGCAACCGGTCAAGCCGGTCGCTATCAATATTGCCGCGATCAACGATTTTCACGGCAATCTGGCCGCCACCCCGTTCACCTACACCGATGCCACGGCACCGGCTGGCAAAGTGTCGCTCAAGGCGGGGGGTATCAACGCCCTGAGCGGCGTGGTTGGCGAACTGCGCAAACAGGACCCGCAACTGCTGTTGATTGGTGCGGGCGACATGATCGGCGGCAGCCCGCCGATGTCTTCGATGTGGGCCGATGAGCCGACGCTCGAAGCCCTCGGCGAACTGGGGCTCAAGTTCAGTGTGGTTGGCAACCATGAACTGGATCTGGGCAAACTGGAGTTGCAACGCCAGATCAATGGCGGCTGCGTGTCGCCGCGCCCGGACAAGGCCTGCCAGTTTGACAACAACTACAGCGGCACGCGCTTCCCCTATATGGCAGCCAACCTGATCGACGCGCAAACCGGCAAACCACTGCTGCCTGCTTACCGTATCGAACAGGCCAACGGCGCCAAAATCGCCTTTGTCGGCGCGGTGTTGCGCGACCTCCCGGCCTATGTAAGCCAGCAGAGCATGGACGGTCTGTACACCATTGACGAGGCCGAGGCGATCAACGCGCAACTGCCCGAACTGCGCAAACAAGGGGTGGATGCCGTGGTCGCGGTGATCCACCAGGGCGGTGAAACCACCGAACGCTTCGACCAGCAGGATTGCAGCCAGCTCAAGGGCGATATCGTCGATGTGGCCAGGCGTCTGGACCCGCAAATCAAAGTGGTGGTCACCGCTCACACCCACCAGGGCTACCTGTGCCGCCTGGGCGACAAGCTGATCACCCAGGGCAGCTCGTTCGGCCGCCTGCTGACCCATATCACCCTCACCGTGGACCCGGTCAACCACCAACTGCTCGATGCAAAGGCACAAAACATCGTGGTCGACCCCGCGCGCTACACGCCGCTGCCAGAAATTGCCGCGCTGCAGGCCGATATTGAAGCGCGCAGCAACGAACACCTGAACAAACCCGTGGCCCGTATCGCCACCCGCGAAATCAACCGCACCCTCAACGACGCCGGCGAGTCGGCCATGGGCGACCTGATTGCCGATGCGCAACTGCACGCCACCCGCGCCCTGGGCGCCGAGGTGGCACTGACCAACCTGGGCGGCATCCGCACCGACCTGATGCTCGAACCCGGCCAGCAGCACCTGACCTATGGCCAGGTAGCCTCCGTGCAACCGTTCAACAACACCCTGAACATCCTTACCCTCAGCGGTGCCCAGCTCAAGCAATTGCTGGAGCAGCAATGGCAGAACAACGGCTTCGGTTTTTATCCCCTGCAGCCATCGGCCACCCTCAGCTATCGCTGGGATGCCAGCAGGCCCCAGGGCCAGCGGATCATCGCCGACAGCCTGAAAATCGATGGCAAACCGGTGCTACCCGAGCAGACCTACCGGATCACGGTCAACTCGTTTATGGCCGGGGGCGGTGACAACTTCAGCGTACTCAACCAAGCCAGTCAACGGGTGGATACCGGCCTCAACGATCTCCAGGCACTGGTCGATTATCTGCAAGCCCAGGACCGCGCCGGGCAGCCAGCGGGAGCAAGCACGCCACAACAACGGATTGAAAAAGTTGCCCAGACCCTGGCTGACGTCACCGCGAGCAACGCCCCATGAACCGCAGCCCCGAAGCTCAGGCGCAGTACGAGCGCCTGTTACCTGAAGCGATCGCCGCAGCCCGGGCAGCCTGGTGCCCGCACTCGAACTTCCCGGTGGGTGCGGCGCTGCTCACCGCCGATGACCGGATCATTCGCGGCTGCAACGTCGAGAACGCCTCATACGGCCTGACCAACTGTGCCGAACGCGGCGCCCTGTTCAGCGCCATTGCCCAGGGCCATGCACCTGCCAGCTTCAAGGCGATGCTGGTGTATGCCCCGAACGTGGCGCTGATCTCCCCGTGCGGCGCCTGCCGTCAGGTCATGCACGATCTGATGAGCCCTCACTGCGTGGTGTATTGCGTCGGCCACGAAACGGCGGCCGCCCGCGACTGGACGGTCGAGCAATTGCTGCCCGGTGCCTTCGGTTTCTGAACCGGTGCGATCTTGATGCGTGACATACGGGAATCTGGTCAATGAGTTTCGTTGGAGTGGTGGTATTGATTCTCCTGGCGGTGCTGCTGTCCAGCAACCGCCGGGCAATCAAGTTGCAGACCGTAGTCGGGGCATTTGTATTGCAGGCAGGCCTGGGTGCCTTCGCCCTCTATGTGCCATGGGGCCAGGCAACGCTGGCTGCGATCAGCGATTCGGTTGCCCTGCTGCAAGACTATGGCAATGAAGGCATCAGCTTTGTCTTCGGCCCTCTGGCAGGTAGCAAAATGAGCGAAGTGTTTGGCAGCCAGGGCTTTGTTTTTGCGATCAAGGTGCTGCCGCTGATTGTGTTTTTCAGCAGTTTTATCGCCATCCTTTACTACCTGGGCATCATGAGTGTGGTGATCCGCGTGATTGGCGGCGGCTTGCAGCGGGTGCTGGGCACCAGCCGTACCGAGTCGATGTCGGCCACGGCGAATATATTTGTCAGCCAGTCCGAAGCGCCCATTGTGGTGCGCCCGTTTCTGGACGGTATGACCCGCTCTGAACTGTTCGCGGTGATGGTCGGCGGCATGGCTTCGGTCGCAGGTTCGGTGCTGATCGGCTATGCCAGCCTGGGCGTGGAGCTTAAATACCTGATTGCTGCCAGTTTTATGGCTGCCCCCGGCGGTTTGCTGATGGCCAAGCTGATGGAGCCGCAAACCGCTGAACCGCGCGACAACTTCAGTGACATCGAGGTATACCCCGACGATAAACCGGCGAATGTCATCGACGCCGCCGCACTGGGAGTCAGTAACGGCCTGCAACTGGCCCTTAATGTGGGCGCGATGCTGCTGGCCTTTATTGCCCTGATAGCCATGCTCAACGGCATCCTGGGCTGGGTGGGCAACTGGTTCGGTTTTGCCCACCTGAGCCTGCAACTGATTCTTGGCCATGTGTTTGCGCCACTGGCTTTTGTCCTCGGCGTACCGTGGAGCGAGGCCATGACGGCAGGCAGTTTTATCGGCGAAAAACTGGTGCTCAACGAGTTCGTCGCCTATGTCGATTTCGCGGCCTATCTTGACCCGGTCCAAGCCGCTGCCAAAGGCATCCAGATACTGTCGGGGCCCACCCAGGTGATCGTCACCTTTGCCTTGTGCGGTTTTGCCAACCTGTCGTCGATTGGCATCCTGCTCGGCAGCCTGGGCGTCATGGCGCCCTCGCGACGTCAGGATATTGCCCGCCTGGGCCTGCGCGCAGTAATTGCCGGCACCCTGTCCAATCTGATGAGTGCTGCGTTGGCGGGGGTGTTTATTTCCCTGTGAAGCCCGCCCCCATAAACAAGCCTGCATCCCCCCTCTCAGACCTTTATGCCTGGATAGACTGCCAATGAAATTTCTGCGTACCCATTTACTGATCGTCGTCTGCACCCTGCTGCTGACCGCCTGCGCCAATCATGTCGAGCCTGAAGCTGGCCGGGTCTCGCTAATGACCTGGAACGTCGAAAACCTGTTCGACACCGAGCACGACAACGGCAAGGACGACTTCGCCTACCTGCCCCTGAGCGTCAAGCGCGCGCACCCGGAGTACCTGGCCAGCTGCACAAAAATCGAAGTCCCGGCGTGGCGCAAGGAGTGTGAAGAAAACGACTGGACCCCGACTTTGCTCGATGAAAAACTCAAGCGCCTCAGCGCCGTGATCAAACAGATCAATCAAGGCCGCGGGCCGGATATCCTGATGCTCAACGAAGTTGAGAACATCAAGGTTGTCGAGCAACTCAATGCCCGCCTGAACACGTCCGGCTACCAGACCCGCGTACTGATCGAGGGCTGGGACGAGCGCGGTATCGACACCGCAGTACTCAGCCGTTTGCCTCAATGGGACACCGCCCGCCTGCATCCAGTGCCCTACCAGGCGCTGGGGAATGATGACCCGGCACGGGTGAGCAAAACCCGGGGCATTCTCGAAGTTCGCCTGTTGTTGCCTGATGGCCAGAAAGCGGCGATTTTCTCCCTGCACCTGCCCTCAGGCGGTGCGCCGGGCTACCTGCGCCAGCAGGCCGTCGCCTACCTGGCCCGGCTCAAGCGCGAACTACCGGACGATGTACTGCCCATTGTCGGCGGCGACTTCAATATCAATGCCGGCGAAGAACAGCAGCACGGCTATATCGCCAAAGACCTGGCCAGCACCTGGGCGGTGTCCCAGTTCATCGGCTGCGCGGGCTGCAAAGGCAGTTACTACTACCACAGCAAACGCGAGTGGTCGTTCTTCGACATGCTTCTGTTCCCGCCACAGATGACCGGCGCCAGCGGTTTCAATGGCTGGCAGGTTGATCCGCAGAGCATTCGCCTTGTGCACAGCAGCCCTTATCAGGTCAACCGCTGGGGCACCCCGGCACGCTTCGATGGCGCCCGTCATGCCCAGGGCGTATCGGATCACTGGCCGTTGTACGCCGAGATTTTCCGCACAGCGCCCCCTGGCAATTGACCTATGCTGTGTCGTCAGCCGCAGCCCTCTCCTGTCGTGATAAATCAGGTACTCGATGAGCAACCCGAAAGTAAAGATCCGCCGCAAAAACGTCGAAAAAATCCTTTTGGCCGCAGAGAAAGTCTTCGCCGAACAAGGCTATGCCGGGACCAAGATGGCCGATATCGCCCTGCAAGCCGCACTGCCGCGCTCCAACCTGCACTACTACTTTTCCACCAAGGACGAGCTGTACCGCGAAGTTCTGGTCAACCTGCTGGACACCTGGGGGCTGGAAGGTGCCTGTTTCGAAAAGTTCGACGACCCGCGGGTGGTGCTCACCAGCTACATCATGGAAAAGATGAACCATTCACGCACCCGTCCCCACGGCTCCAAACTGTGGGCCAACGAAATCATGCGTGGTGCACCGATGTTCCAGGACATGCTCGATGAGCATATGGCCAAGGGTGCCAAACTCATGGAGCAGAAAATACGCCAGTGGGTGGACGAAAAACGCATCAACCCGGTGGAGCCTTCAGCGTTGTTGTACATGATCTGGGCCTCGACCCAGCACTATGCCGACTTCGACTATCAGGTCTGCGCACTCAACGGCCATCAGCCGCTGTCCGACCAGCAATACCATCAGGCGGTACAGACCATCACCTCGGTAATATTGCGCGGGGTGGGGCTGAGCCTGTAGAAACTCGGTTGACGATCAGGCCCTCCTGTAGGAGCGAGCCTGCTCGCGAAGGTCGTTCGCGAGCAGGCTCGCTCCCACTCGGTTTTGCTGGTCAGCGTTGCATGCCCCAGCGCTTGACCGTGACGCGCTCCAGGGTATCGAACACCAGGTTCTCCACCAGCAGGCCGATCAGAATCACCACCGCCAGCCCGGCGAACACCTTGTCGGTGTACAGCTCGTTGCGGTTCTGGAAGATATACCAGCCCAGGCCGCCCTTGCCGCTGGTGGCACCAAACACCAGCTCGGCGGCGATCAGCGTGCGCCAGGCAAAGGCCCAGCCGATTTTCAGACCGGCAAGGATCGAAGGCAGCGCCGCCGGAATAAGAATAAACAGCACAAAGCGAATTCCCTTCAGCCCGTAATTGCGCCCGGCCATGCGCAGGGTCTCCGACACCCCGAGAAACCCGGCATAGGTGTTCAGGGCCAGGGCCCAGAGCACCGAATGCACCAGCACGAAAATCAGGCTGTTCTGCCCCAGGCCGAACCACAGCAGCGCCAGCGGCAACAGGGCAATCGCCGGCAGCGGGTTGAACATCGAAGTCAGGGTACTCAGCAGATCACGGCCCAACTGAGTCGAAACCGCCAGCGTGGTCAGGGCAAACGCCAGCACGATGCCGATCAGATAGCCCTTGAGCAGTACCACCAGGGAAATACCCACCTTGCTCAGCAACTCGCCGCTGATCAGGCCGTCATACAGCGCACTGGCTGTTTGCAAAAACGTCGGCAGCAGCAGGTCGTTGTCCTGATAGCGTGCCACCAGCTCCCAAAGCACAGCCAGCACGATCAGGATCAGGCTTTTACGTAACCAGCCCTGCTGCCACAGACGCTGGCTCAACGGCAATTGGCGCTCCAGCGGCACACTTAGCAGCGGTTCCAGGACCACTTCATATTCCTGGCGTACAGATGATGATTGATTCATCGGACAATCCTCCACAGCTTAATATGCGATACGGATATCGGCGAAATTCAGCGGTTGTTCGTCGGTACCGGCGTGCGCTTCATCAAACAGCAGCCGATGGATGCGCTGCGCCGTGTGCTGAAATTGCGCACCGCCAAGGCTGTGCAGGTTGTACTGATGGCTGTTGATCTCGGCCCGCACCCGCCCCGGATGCGGCGACAGCAGCAGGATACGGTTGCCGACCACCAGCGCCTCTTCGATCGAGTGGGTGACAAACAGCAAGGTAAAGCGCACCTCCTCCCAGAGCAGCAGCAATTCTTCCTGCATCTTGCGTCGGGTCAGGGCGTCGAGAGCTGCAAAGGTTTCGTCCATCAACAGGATTTTCGGCTGCATGGCCAGGGCACGGGCAATCGCCACCCGGGCCTTCATGCCACCGGACAAGGTGTGCGGGTAAGCATCGGCAAATGCCGCCAGACCGACCTTGTCCAGATAATGCAGGGCCCGCTCCTCGGCCTCGCGCCGAGGCAAGGTTTTCGACGCCAGCAACGGGAACATCACGTTTTGCTTGAGCGTTTTCCAGGGTGGCAGCTGGTCGAACTCCTGGAACACCACCATGCGGTCTGGCCCCGGGGCGGTGACGGGTTGGCCCTGCAGGCGGATCTGCCCTTCACAGGGGGCATGAAAACCGGCCACAGCCTTGAGCAAGGTCGACTTGCCGCATCCCGAAGGTCCAAGCAGGATGAAACGGTCGGCCGGATCAATTTCAAAGCTGACCTGATGAGTCGCCCGCACCACACGCTGCGGCGTGCGGTATTCAAGGCTGACCTGGTCGACCGACAACAGGGCTGGCCCTGTTGCATTCAAGTGGCTGGCCGTGTGGCCTTGCACCGAGGCATTCATTATTGTCAGCTCCCCTGCAACGGTTTTGCGTCCTGGAAGAAGTAATCCTTCCAGGAGTCAGGTTTGTTTTTGATCGCACCCACGCGGTACAAGAACTCGGCCAGCGGATAGGTATTTTTCGGCGTTACGCTGAACTCGTACTGCGGGTTGTCGATGATTTTAAGCAACTCGGCGCGGTCGATATTGGCCTTGGTCACGCGGATATAAGTGTCAGCGGCCGCGCCCTTGTCGTTCTGGGCAAACTCGGCGGCTTCAGCCAGGGCCTCGATAAAGGCCTTGTAGGTTTTCGGGTTGTCGCTACGGAACTTCTCGGTGGCAAACAGCACCGTTGGGGAATTGGGGCCGAGCAAGTCGTAGGTGTTGAGCACCACATGCACATTTGGATTTTTCAGCGCCTGATCCTGGAACGGCGGGTTGGAAAAATGCCCGCTCAGCTCCGTACCACCTGCGATCAGCGCAGCGGTGGCATCCGGATGCGGGACGGCGATGGTGTACTTGTCCAGCCGGTTGAAGTCCTTGTCGCCCCACTGTTTGGCAGCGGCGTATTGCAGGAAGCGCGACTGCACTGAAACGCCCACGGCCGGTACCGCGATACGGTCTTTTTCGGTGAAGTCGGCGATGGTTTTGACCTGCGGGTTATTGCTCAGCAGGTAGTACGGGAAGTTGCCCAGCGAGGCCACGGCCTTGACGTTCTGCCTGCCATGGGTGCGGTCCCAGATGGTCAACAGCGGGCCGACGCCGGCCCCGGCAATATCGATGGAGCCGGACAACAAGGCATCATTGACTGCCGCGCCACCTGACAACTGAGTCCAATCGACCTTGATATCGATGCCCTCCTCCTTACCGTGCTTCTCGATCAGGTTTTGATCGCGCACCACGTTGAGCAACAGGTAAACAATGCCGAACTGCTCGGCGATACGGATTTCGCCTTCGGCATGGGCGACGTTCGGTGCCACGAGGCTGCCGGCAAGCAGACTAAGGCTCAGGCCCAGACTTGCGGCCACGGTTTTGATGGATGCGGGCATGGCAATGCTCCTTGAAATGAGTCAATCAGAAAGGCGCGTTGCCCTGGATGGTGGTGCGATACAGCTTGCGGCGCAGATGGCTTGGGCATCCGGCGGCGAGATGGATCAGCGAACGGTTGTCCCAGAACACCAGGTCATGGGGCTGCCACTGATGGCGATAGATGTTCTGCTCCTGCACGCTATGGGCGTAAAGCTCGGCCAGTAACTGCCGGCTCTCGTCCTCGGGCAGGCCGACAATGCGAGTGGTAAAGCCCTCACTGACAAACAGCGCCTTGCGGCCGTTTTCCGGATGGGTACGCACCACCGGATGCACCACCTCGTTCACCTGTGCCAGTTGCTCCGGGGTCAGGGTCGGACGCCAGTTACCCTCGAATTTGCTTTCGCTGTAGCGCGCCGTATAGGAATGTGCAGCCGAACGCCCTTCAACCGCCGTGCGCAAAGCCTGAGGCAGGCCATCCCAGGCCTTGTGCATATCGGCGAACAGAGTGTCGCCGCCCTCGGCGGGCAGCTCCTGGGCATGCAGCATCGAGCCCAGGCTTGGCAGCTCTTTATAGGACAGGTCCGAATGCCAGAACTTGCCTGCATCGCCCAGACCAATGGACTGGCCGTTTTCGATGATGTTGGAGACGATAAGGATTTCCGGGTGACCGGTCAGCAGAAATTGCTTGAGCACATGGATCTGCAAGATGCCGAAGCGACGGCTGAAGTCGATCTGTTGCTGCGGGGTAATGCGCTGATCACGAAACACCACCACGTGATGCTGCAGATGAGCACGATGGATACGCGCAAAGTCCTGGTCATTGACCGGCAAAGCCAGATCCAGGCCCATGATTTCGGCACCCACGGCGCCGCTGAAAGGACGGATTTCAAAGGCTTGAGGCGCGATGCTCGCGGCAATCCCAGAGGCAGACGGTGCAGACATAAATCACTCCCACGCAGGGCACGCCCAATGGCGCGCAGATCGATCAGAAACTCACGGTGGCCCCGTGCTGGTTCATTTCGTGCGGCGCGTCGATTGGTCGACCTGTACGCAGGGGTATGACTTTATAGATATAAGAAATTAAATTTAAATACTTTTATTGCATAAGCATATGAGCGCTTGCCCGGCTTTTTTCCGCCGCGCTATTAAAGAGCCAGCGCAACCTGCCGATGTCCTGTAGGACAACGAGTCTAAAGGACGCATCGACATGGTTGGCAGCATCAATCCCCTGGCATCGAGCCTGAATATTCAGAGCACCCCCGCCGCCACGGCCAGCAAGGCCACGGACAGCACAGCCGTGAGTGATGCCGGCGCGACGGCCACCGAGCAGGTCAAGCCACGGGCGGCCCGAGACGCTAATGCGGCGCCTGCGGCTGACAGTGATGACGACAGTTCGGACACGGTCAAGCAGCTGAAAAAACAGATCGCGCAGCTGCAAAAGCAGCTTCAGCAGCAGATGCAGGCCCTGCAAAGCATCCAGGCCAGCGACCAGAACGAAGCCAGTAAAGCCGCCGCCGTGGCCGGAGCCCAGGCCCAGGTGACTGCGACAGCAGCAGCGCTGCAGGCGGCGACGGCAGCCTTGCTGCAAGCATTGACGGCCCAGGGCAGTGGCAGTTCGGGGTCGATGGTCAGCACATCGGCCTGACAATCCCCCGTAGGTGCTGCCGAAGGGGTACGAACCAGCAGTGAAAAATATACCCTTTTACCTTTCCTGCACCTGTTGGACCTGGGCCTGTCCATGATCTACAACGGGGTGAAGCCCGATGAAGACAAACTTGAAGACAAGCCCTCACAACACTCCTTCTGAATTCTGGCGGTCACCCATATAGCGCCGCAGGCATCATGCACGCCATCAAAAACCTCTAATGGATCCACTATCAGCGACCACCTTTACATTTTGTGTTCGGTAATCGCCACAAACCCTATTAAAACCCGATATTACTCCAGAGCAAAATTGACTTGAAAGATCCCTATACCGCCTAATGGATCCATAAGAGCAATAACACCTGATCTGGAGATTGGTCATGTACCCAAAAAACACCTGGTACGTCGCATGCACCCCCGATGAAATCACCGACAAGCCTTTAGGCCGGCAGATTTGCGGCGAGAAAATGGTTTTTTATCGCGGCCATGAAAACAAGGTCGCCGCTGTCGAGAACTTTTGTCCGCACCGCGGCGCCCCTCTGTCATTGGGCTATGTCGAAAACGGCAACCTGGTGTGCGGCTATCACGGCCTGGTCATGGGCTGCGACGGCAAAACCGTCGAGATGCCCGGGCAACGGGTACGCGGTTTCCCGTGCAACAAAACCTATGCCGCGGTCGAACGCTACGGCTTTATCTGGGTATGGCCCGGTGATCAGGATCAAGCCGATCCTGCATTGATCCACCACCTGGAGTGGGCGGTGAGCGATGAATGGGCCTATGGCGGCGGCTTGTTTCATATCGGCTGCGACTATCGCCTGATGATCGACAACCTGATGGACCTGACCCACGAAACCTACGTACACGCCTCCAGCATTGGCCAGAAGGAAATCGACGAAGTCGCACCGAACACCACGGTTGAAGGCAACGAAGTCGTCACGGCGCGGCACATGGAAAACATCATGGCTCCGCCGTTCTGGCGCATGGCATTGCGCGGCAATAATCTAGCCGACGATGTGCCGGTAGACCGCTGGCAGATATGCCGCTTCTCGCCACCCAGCCACGTCCTGATCGAAGTCGGAGTCGCTCACGCGGGCAAAGGCGGCTATCACGCAGCTCCCGAGTTCAAGGCATCGAGCATCGTGGTCGACTTCATCACCCCGGAAACAGACACCTCGATCTGGTACTTCTGGGGGATGGCACGCAACTTCAACCCGCAGGATCATGCGCTTACCGCGACCATCCGCGAGGGCCAGGGCAAAATCTTCAGCGAAGACCTGGAGATGCTCGAACAACAGCAACAAAACCTGCTGGACCACCCGCAACGCGCACTGCTCAAGCTCAATATCGACTCGGGTGGCGTGCAGTCACGCCGCGTCCTGGACCGCATCATCGCCAGCGAACGCACGTCCGAATCACAACTGATCGCCACTGCGCAGTAATTTCCGCACGGGGGCGAGCACACTTGGGCCAGCCCCCTCAATGGCAACGCTTTGAGGAAGCAGCATGATTGATGTGGTGGTGGTATCTCGCAACAACGAAGCGCAGGGCATTTGCACCTATGAATTGGCCAGCACCGATGGCAGCGCCCTGCCCGCTTTCAGTGCAGGCTCGCACATTGATGTGCACCTGCCCGGCGGACTGATTCGCCAATACTCCCTGTGTAACCATCCTGACGAACAGCATCGCTACCTGATCGGCGTGCTCAAGGATCCAGCCTCACGGGGCGGCTCGCAAAGCCTGCATGAACAGATCAATAGTGGCGATTGCCTGCGCATCAGTGAACCGCGCAACCTGTTTCCGCTGGCCCACGAAGCCCGGCGCAGCTTGCTGTTTGCAGGGGGCATAGGGATCACCCCGATTTTGTGCATGGCGGAGCGTCTGGCCCACAACGGCGCAGATTTCGAACTGCATTACTGCGCACGGTCCGGCGAGCGAGCGGCCTTTGTCGAACGTCTGCGCAACTCGTCTTTTGCTGACCGGGTGTTTATGCACTTCGACGAGCAGCCAGAGACCGCCATGAATGCAGCCCAGGTACTGGCCAACCCGCAGCCCGGCACCCATTTGTACGTGTGCGGCCCCGGTGGTTTCATGCAACATGTTCTCGACAGTGCGCGCGCCCAGGATTGGCAGGAGCACGCCCTGCACCGGGAGTACTTCGCCGCCGCCCCGATTGACAGCAGCAACGATGGCAGCTTTTCGGTCAAGGTGGGCAGCACCGGTCAGGTCTTCGATATACCGGCGGACAAAACCGTGGTCCAGGTCCTGGAAAGTCATGGCATTGATATACCCATGTCGTGCGAGCAAGGGGTGTGCGGCACGTGCCTGACCCGCGTGCTGGAAGGCGTTCCGGATCATCGCGACATGTTCCTTACCGAAGATGAGCAAGCCTGCAACGATCAGTTCACTCCGTGCTGTTCGCGCTCGAAATCGCCCCTGCTGGTGCTGGATATCTAAGCTTCAATCGGAGCGGTGGATCACTTTCATCCGCTCATTGGCGGTGGCCGAACCGAAGATTTCGGCATAACGCAACGTCGCGTTGGCGTGCTCGCGCATGATGGCTTCGGCGCGAGCGCCCTGACGACTGACCAGCGCATCGAACACCGAATGATGCTGCATATGGGCATAGTTGAAGCGACGGTATTCACGGACCATGTCTTTGCGATCAACCGCCAGCGCCGTCACTGATGCAAACGGCAAATGATCATTGCGTGCCAGGGCATCGGCTATGGCCGGGTTGTGACTGCCCTCAACGATAACCTGATGAAAACGCATATTGAGGTCGTGATAGATCTCAAGATCGTCCTCGGTGACGAAGCCTTTATCGAACAGCTCATCCCCCTGCAGCAGGCACAACTCCAGGGCGGCCCGCGCATCTCCCGACAGCCCGCGCTCAGCCGTCAAACGTGCCGCCAGGCCTTCAAGCACCCCGCGTACCTCCACCGCACCGGCGATATCATTGGCACTGACCGAACGCACCTGAAAACCGCGCCCGCCGAAACGCACCAGCAAGCCTTCCTGCTCAAGCGTGCGAAAGGCCATGCGTACCGGCATGCGGGAGACGCCGAACAACTCGGCAGTGGGAATTTCCATGAGGCGTTCGCCAGCGGCAAGCTCGCCTGAGGCAATCATCTTGCGCAGTGCAATCAGCACCAATTGACCGGGTTTGCTCATCCAGGCAGCATCCAGAAAACATGAGCGGCCATAGTAACGCATGAGCAGCTATAGAGATTGAGCGGCGCACAAATCGGCCCTGGCGAGCACGCCATCGCAGGCAAGCCCGCTCCCACAGGCAGTGCGCCGTTCTCAAAACCTACAGCCTGGCACACCTCATTGTGGGAGCGGGCTTGCTCGCGAGGGCATCGACGCAATTCGGCAGACATTCCGAGCTGCCTGCATCGCAGCCCCCCTACATCGACAACGGATAACTCACGATCACACGGGTCTGGTCGAAGTCGCTGTTGAAGCTGCGACGGTTGGTGGCGTTGTTGACGCGCAAGCTGAGGTTCTTCAGCGTGCCGCTCTGGACTGTATAGCCAACCTCGGTATCGCGCTCCCACTCCTTGCCGTTAGCCCCCTGTTTGGTGGTGGCGTTGTCGCCATGACCATAGCGAACCATCGCCAGCAACCCGGGCACCCCGAGCGCGGCAAAGTTGTAGTCGTAACGCGCTTGCCAGGAGCGCTCGTCGGCATTGCTGAAGTTGCCGTTGAACATGTCGTTGCCCAGCGTGCGCCCGCTACTGCCGTACACCGACATCCAGCCGCTATCCCCGCTGACCCTCTGCAACCCCAGGTACAACGTGTGTCCGCCCGTAGCCGCCGAGAACAATCCGTACGCTGTGCGACTGCTGACCCGACCGATACGCGCGCTGCCATCGTCCTTATCAATGAAGTACCCCAGATTGGCGCCCAGCACCCAGTCACCCACCGGCTGTTTGTGCAGCAGATTGAAATAGCTCTGCTGATAAATATCCGCCAACTGCGAATGCCACGCCCCCACCTGGGTACGCTGTTCATTGAAACGGTACTCAGCCCCCGCGTAGTTGAATCGGTCCGAGGTCACACCCGGCGCAGCCCACGCCGCGAGATCCTGCATGTCCGAAGAATTGCGCAAACTCACGGCCCGGTATTGCCCTGCCTGCAGCCCCAGGCCTTCAATCTCCCTGGACACCAGCATGGCGCCACGGAAGGTCTGCGGCAGCAGTCGCCCATCGTCGTAACGCAACACCGGAACATCCGGCAGCAGTTCGCCAACCTTCATTTCCGTTTGCGAAAAACGCGCCTTGGCCGCCAGCCCTGCCCGGCCAAAGTTATCGGCCGCGCGACCATCGCTGTTCACCGGCAGCAGTTCTGAACCGCTGGCCACGCGACTGCTGTCGAGCTTGATCCCAAGCATGGCAATCCCTTCCAGGCCAAAACCCACAGGCCCTGGGGTGTAACCGGAGCTGAATTTCAGGATAAAGCCCTGCGCCCATTCATCCACCTTGCTTTTGCCTGCGCTATGGTCACGAAAATCTCGATTGAAGTAGTAGTTGCGCAACATCAAATCTGCTTTCGCACCGTCAAAAAAACCTTCACCCTCGGCCATTGCCGAGGCACAAACAGACAACGACAGCAAACCTGTAAGCATCTTCATTATTATTGTTCTCCGAATTTTGGGCGCAGCCGCTCCCCGCAGCGGACACAGCCCGACCAGACAGATAGATAGACATGGGTATGCGCCCGGCCAGGCCGGGCGTTGATCAGAAGGTTGAATCAGGCCTGCGCCAGCGCCGGTTGGGCCTGCGAAGTAGACGGCTTGAGCAGCAGCAAGCAACCGGCCGCGATCACGAAGACGATTGCAAACACGCCATACAGGTGCAGGGGCTGCCAGCCGGCATCCAGCAGAAAACCGGCCACAATGGGCGACAGGATAGCGCCGATACGACCAATGCCGATCCCCCAGCCCACGCCCGTCGCTCGTACGGATGCGTCATACACTACTGGCGACAATGCATAGAGCCCGGCAACGCAGCCGTTGGAAAACAGCCCGATCAGCAACCCAAGCCCCAACGCGGCCATGACCGAAGACCCCGAGCCGACAAACAGCACCAGCAAGCCCGCGGTAATCAGCATGAACAGCGACAATACCCGGGTCAGCGGCCAGCGCGATGACAAGCCGCCGATCAGCGCCGCGCCAAAGATCCCCCCAACGCTCAACAGCACGCCACCGGTAATGCCCTGTTGCGCCGAAAGCCCGGCCGAGACCAGCAGTTTTGGCGTCCAGCTCATCACAAAGTAAAAGCCGAACATTACCAGGAAGAACAACAGCCAGATCAGCAGCGTAGTGCGGCGCAAGGCAGGCGCCAGAAGTTTGCTCAGACCGGTACTGTGACCCGCCGGATTCACCACTGCAGCAGGCATCTGGCTCAAGACTGGCTGCCCCAGGCGCCGGGCCAGGCTATTGATACGCTGCAAGGCCGTGGCCGGGCGGCGCGCAAGCAAAAAGTCCAGCGACTCGGGCAGCCACAACAGCACCAGCGGGATCACCGCAAAGGTCACAGCCCCGCCGAAAACAAACACCGAACGCCAGCCCCAATGGGTCAACAACCAGACTGCCAGCAACCCCCCCAGCGTTGCGCCCAGGGCATAGCCGGTGGATTGCAGACTCACTGCCAGGCCACGCCAGCGCTTGCTGGCATACTCGCTGGCAATCACGTTGCTGCTGGCCAGAATCCCGCCAATCCCCAGCCCCGTAAGCCCGCGCAGAAACGCCAACTGCACCGGTGTCTGGCTCAATGCCGAAAGCAGCATGCCCGTGCCGCTGACCACCAGGCACAACAGGATCAATGGGCGTCGACCAATGCGATCCGCCCAGGGGGCGAGAAACAGTGAACCCGCCGCCATGCCAAACAACCCGGCACTGAGCAACATGCCGATTTGCGCTCCACTCAGGCCCCACTCGGCCGACACCGAAGCCGCCGTGAACGCCATCACCAGCACATCAAAGCCATCGATCATGTTCAAAACAATGCAGATCCCGATGGCGAGCCATTGAAATCGCACCATCGGACCGTTATCAACGCGAGCTTTCAGATTGATATCCATCATTGCACCTGCCTGTCGCAAGCAACCCGGGCAAGGCAAGCGCAAAACACGGCAGTACGCGCAGACATAAAGCGGACAGAACTGTGACAGTTCTGTGCTCTGGATAAGCCTTTCATGACGAGACCCTTTTTTGTAATTTTTATGGGCGACGGTCAGGAAGGAATCCAGCCAACGCCAGGGCGCTAGTCAACCCGTTAATGGATCCACAGGCAATATGAGGGTTTGTCAGAATTTCAATAATTCGGTCCATCAGATACAGAACCCAACACATAAAAACTGTTTTTATTTTTTAAATTCAACGTGTTAGCACATCAGGACCAGATAAACTTTAGGGTGCGATTATCGACCAATCTCGTGGCCAGAGATCTTCTCTGGCCAGAAACCCATTATTACTCACTTTAAAAACCGCTTATTGGATCCACTGAAACAATGCTTTCCGGGTATCACTCGACAAACGCCAGCCTCGCCATTGCGCCACGGATGGAGGCAATGCGGTAGTCGGCTTCTGGCAATACATAGGCAAAAAAGAACTGCGCAGTCTGTAGTTTACTGGCCCGTACCGGGTCGCTGTCGGGCAGCAAACGGGACACACGCGCCCCTCGTACCCAGGCAAACCCCAGCAGAGCCACCCCGCACAACCGCAGAAAGTCCCCGGCAACCCGATAGGGATACTCGACGTCCTCGCCAGCGCGCTCACGAACTGCAGCCACCACCGCTTCAAGCTTGTCGCACAATCGCTCCAGCTCGGCGGCAAAACCGGCACACTCCGAGGCGTCCAGGGCCAGCGCGGACTCCTGGCGCATCACCGCCAGCAACGCGGCAAACGCCCGACCGTCATCGCCCAGCACTTTGCGCAACAGCAAGTCATTGGCCTGGATCTCGTTGCTGCCCTCATAAATCATCGCAATACGGCTGTCGCGCAGGGTTTGCTCGATAGCGAATTCGCTGACATAGCCGTAGCCGCCGAACACCTGCAAAGCGTTGCTGGCCTGGCGAAACCCCTGATCCGTGAAAAACGCCTTGATCACTGGCGTCAGCATTTCTGCCAGCTGCAGGGCGTGCTGACGGTCAGCCTGGCTCCCTTGGTGCTCTGCCTCATCGAGCAGATGCGCCACCCAATAGCCCACGGCCCGCATGCCCTCGGTACAGGCGCGCAACTCCAGCAAGGTACGACGCATGGCCGGGTGAAAATGGATCGGGTCGGCGGCGTCAGCACTGATCCCGGCAGGCCGAACCGGCGCACGCATCTGCTTGCGCTCCAGGGCATAGTCGCGAGCGTTCTGCCACGCCGCTTCGGCGTGCCCCAACCCCTGCAGCCCCACATGCAGCCGCGCCGAGTTCATCATCACGAACATCGCCGCCAAGCCTCGGTTGGCCTCACCAATCAGCCAGCCTTGTGCCTGCTCGAACACCAGCGAACAGGTCGCGCTGCCCTTGATCCCCATCTTGTGTTCGATACCGTCGCAACGCACGCTGTTGACCTGATGGTGGTCCAGCAGCTTGGGCACCAGAAACAGCGAAATGCCCCGACTGCCAGCAGGCGCACCGGGCAATCGTGCCAGCACCAGATGCAGGATATTTGCGCTCAGGTCATGATCGCCACCAGAGATAAACAGCTTGCTGCCGCTTACCCGATAACTGCCGTCGTCTTGCGGTTCGGCACGACAGCGCAGCAGGCCGACGTCGCTGCCTGCCTGCGGTTCGGTCAGGCACATGGTGGGCAAGACTTCACCGCTGACAATCTGCGGCAAATAACGCGCCTTGATCCACTGCGGAGCATGGGCCTTGAGGCACAGATAGGCACCGTGGGCGATGCCGGTGTACATGGCCCAGCCATGGTTGCTGGCATAGAGCATCTCCTGCAGCGCCGCGTCGAGTAGCTGTGGCAAGCCCTGACCGCCGTAGGCCTCATCGCACGCCAGGGCTGACCACCCGCCTTCGGTGTAGGCAACATACGCCTCGACAAAGCCAGCTGGCGTTGTCACCCGGCCAGCTTCGAAGCTGCACCCCTGGCGGTCGCCACTGCTGTTGATCGGCGCAAGCATCTGGGAGCTGAACCGCCCGGCTTCTTCAAGCACCTGGCGGGCCAGCGCCAGATCGAGATCCTGGAATCGCTCTGTTTGTGCCCAGGCCTGCGGGGCCTCGAGCCAGTGTTCAATGACAAATTGCATGTCGCGCAGCGGTGCCTGGTATTGCCACATGGGAAAACCTCAAATCTTGGAAAAATGCGGATTCTCGATCAGTACCGCCATGCCCTGCCCACCCCCGACACACGCAGCGGCAATGCCATAACGCAGATTCTGCTCGCGCAGCTGCCGCGCCAGGGTCAGCACCAGGCGCAGGCCGGTGGCAGCCAGGGGATGCCCCAGAGCAATGGAGCCGCCACGGCAGTTGAGTTTTTGCCGGTCCAGTTCCAGTGCCTGTGCCACTGCCAGAATCTGTGCGCCCTGCGCCTCGTTGATTTCAAACAGATCAATCGCGTCCAGCGCCAAACCGCTGCGCTTGAGCAGCAACTGGATCGCAGGTACCGGGCCGATACCCATCCGTTGTGGCGCAACACCGACCACCGCCGTCGCCAGCAAATTTGCCAGGGCCGGCTGCCCCGCCGATGCACGGGCGACCAGCGCGGCAGCGGCGCCATCCACCACTGCGCAACTGTTACCCGCCGTTTGCACACCATCTGGGTGAATGGCTCCCAGCCTGGCAAGGGCCACGGCGTCGGTGGCACGCGGATGACTGTCGAGGCTGACAGACTCACATCGACGCGGCAGGCTGATACCACGCGGCTGACAGCCCTCCAGTTCAAACACTTCATTGCGCAGGGTGACGATTTCATCCCCCAGCCAGCCGCTGGCCTGGGCGCGAAGTGCCTGCTGGTGACTATTGAGGGCATAGCCGTCCACTGCCTCACGGCTCAGGCCATAATCCTTGGCCAGGTTTTCCGCCGTGGCGATCATGTCCACGCCGGGAGCCGGGTCGTACAGCGCTTCCCAGAGAAAATCCTTGAACTCGACCGGCGCCCCCAGGCGGAATCCACCACGATGGGTGTAGGCGGCAATCGGGTTGCGGGACATGGACTCGGTGCCCACACACAGCGCCAGTTCCATGCCGTCATGCAACTGCCCGGCAGCCTGGCGCAACAGTTCAAACCCTGTGGCGCAAATACGCTGCACCGCCAGGGCAGGCACCTGTTGTGCCACACCGCTGTAGAGGCCGATATGACGCGGCAACATGTACGCATCAAAACTGGCCTGAGCCATTGAACCCGCCAGTACCGAGTCCACTGCCTGCCCGCCCAGCCCGGCACGGGCCAGCACTTCACGGGCGACCTTGATCCCCATATCGATCGGTGAAACCTGGGCCAATGCCCCACCCAGGTCGACCCATGGTGTACGAACCGCCTCAAGAATGGCGACATCGGTGAATGCCGAGTACTGCCCTCCAGGGCTCACGACGGCTTGCCTGCACGCAGGATCGAAGGCGCCTGCCCGCGATAAAGTGCTTCCACATGCGCCGCTCGCCATTGCAGCACTGCACGCTGATTGATCGAACCCTTGTCGGTGATTTCACCGCGATCGATCGACGCGGCCTCATCCTGCAGCGCGATCCATTCCAGGCGACTGGCATTGCCACTGGCCTGGAGATTGAGCCGCTGCAACCAGTCAGCAAACCACTGGCGTACCGGTTCACTGGCCAACACCTGCGCATCGCTGGCGTCCGCAGGCAAGCCCGACAACTGTCGGCACTCGTACAGACGGGCAAATACCAACGCACCCAGACACTCGCGATCCGGCGCTGCGATCACCAGATCCTGAACATAGGGCGAACCCTCGAGCACGGCCCGGTTTCGCAGCGGCCCCACGCTGACAAATACCCCGGAGGACAATTTGAAGTCCTCGGCCAGTCGTCCATCGAACATCAACCCCCACTGCGGATTGCAAGGATCGGCCAGCTTGATGGCATCACCTGAGCGGTAAAAGCCCTCATCGTCAAACGCCTCGGCACTCTGCTCGGGGGCGCGCCAGTAACCGGGCATGATGTGCGGGCCACGAAAGCGCCCCTCCAGCTTGCCGTCCACCGGCACCAGCCGGACCTCACAGCCCGGCGCCGGCAGACCGATATAACCGGCCATCGACAACGGCCCGGTGGTGAAGGTGCATGAAGGCGAAGCCTCGGTCATGCCCAGCCCGGCCATCATGCGGATGCGCTCGCCACAGTGTTGCTCGGCAACCCGGTCGAGCCGGTCCCAGATACTTTGCGAAAGGCCCGCTGCGGCGAAAAAGAACAGTTTGATGCGGGCAAAAAATCGTGCCCGCAAGTCGCTGTCAGTTTCCAGCGCAGTGACCAGCTCTTCCCAGCCCTTAGGCACGGTGAGGTAGGCAGTCGGCGAGATTTCCTTGAGATTGCGCAGGGTTTCGGCAAAGCCCTGAGCCGTTGGTTTACCGCCATCCAGGTACAGCGTACCGCCGTTGTACAGAACGATACCGAGGTTATGACTGCCGCCAAACGTATGGTTCCAGGGCAGCCAGTCCACCAGCACCGGGGGCTCTTCGGCAAATACCGGAAAGGTCTGCAACAGCATTTGCTGATTGGCACAGAGCATGCGTTGGGTGGTAATCACCGCTTTGGGCAGTTTGGTAGAGCCTGAAGTGAAGAGGAATTTGGCGATGGTGTCCGGGCCTGACGCCATGAACGCAGCCTGGGCCTCGGCGCCGCCCGCCTGCTCCAGCAAGCTGGCAAAGCTCACCTGGGGCCGCCCCGCCATCTCGCCACGTACCGCTACCAATGGCGTCCCTGCGGGCAATACTGCGTGCACGGCACGTTGATAGACCGCCGCATCACTGACAAAGATCAGGCCTGGCTGCAACAGGTCGCAGACATGGCGCAACTTGGCAAAATCCTGGGACAGCAACGAATAGGCAGGTGAAACCGGGCAGTAAGGAATACCGGCGTACATCGCCCCCAACGCCATCTGCAAATGCTCAATATCGTTGCCTGACAGGATTGCCAGCGGACGCTCTGCCCCCAGACCATACACCAGCAGGCTTTGCGCAATGGCGCGAACGTCCTCCAGCATTTGGGCATAGCTGATGCGACGCCACTCGCCATCACTGTCCCGTGCAGCGATAAAGGTGTGCTCGGGCCGGACCTGCGCCCAGTGCACCAGGCGATCAAGCAAGCGTTCGGGCATCGGCTCCAGGGTTTCCAGGGAGCGCATGTGCAAGATGCCGCCGACCTCAAGCACTTCGACCGCCGGGTGACCGATGGCCACCTCGCGATAACGTGCCGGGGACGTAGGGGACTTGGCCGGGGATTTGAATTCGATACTCACGTCATGCTCCTCCAACAAGGCATGCGCGGCCCGTCCGACACTTAAGCGGCATGGCGCAGGCATGACTCCTTATTATTGTTATGCCTTGTGCAGACAATCAGATCGGGTAGTGGCGCGGCCCGTTCTGCAAGGTGATCCAGCGCAACTGGGTGAATTGCTCGATCGACGCCTTGCCGCCAAAACTGCCGTAACCGCTGGACTTGACCCCACCAAAGGGCATTTGCGCTTCATCGTGGACCGTAGGGCCGTTGATATGGCAAATGCCCGATTCGACCCGCTGGGCCAGTGCCAGGGCACGCCCGGTGTCCCGACTGAAAATCGCCGCCGACAAACCGAACTCCGAATCGTTGGCCAGACTCAGCAAGGCCTCATCGCCGTCCCCGCGCAGTAGCACGGCAACCGGGCCAAAAGACTCTTCGCGGTACAGGCGCATACTCGGGGTCACACCATCGAGCAACGTTGGTTGCATGATGCTGTCTTCGACCTGACCACCCACCACCAGCCGCGCGCCTTTACCGACCGCATCGTCGATCAGCGCCTTGATCCGCACACCGGCGCTGGCGTCCACCAGCGAACCGAGTACCGAGTCGTCCGCCTGGGGATGACCGGCGCGCAAGGTGGCAATCTTGGCTGCCAGCTTGTCGATAAAGGCATCCGCCACCTTGCTGTCCACGATCAGCCTCTCGGTGGACATGCAGATCTGGCCCTGATTGAAGTAAGCGCCAAAGGCTGCGGCGTCGACTGCGGCGTCAAGGTCAGCGTCATCCAGTACCAGAAACGGCGCCTTGCCCCCCAGCTCAAGAAGGGCCGGCTTGAGGTGACGGGCTGCCAGCTCGGCAACAATGCGCCCCACGTGGGTTGAGCCGGTAAAGTTGACCCGACGCACCGCCGGATTGGCGATCAGTCGCTCTACAATCGCCGGCGCATCTACCGGAGCATTGCTGATCACGTTGACCACGCCATCGCCCAGTCCCGCGTCCTGCAATACCTGGCCAATCAGCCGGTGAACGGCCGGGCTCAGCTCGGAAGCCTTGAGCACCACGGTGTTGCCGCACGCCAGCGGCATGGCCAGAGCACGGGTTGCCAGAATCACCGGGGCATTCCAGGGCGCGATGCCCAGGATGACGCCACAGGGTTGGCGCAAGGCCATCGCAAAACTGCCGGGCACATCGGAGGGGATTACTTCGCCGTTGATCTGGGTGGTCATGGAGGCGGCTTCACGAAGCATGCCGGCCGCCAGCTTGACGTTGAACCCGTACCAGTTGGCCATAGCCCCGGTTTCACCCGCTGCCTCGATAAACTCGCTCGCCCGTGCCTGCATCAACTCGGCAGCAGCGAGCAACCGGGTACGCCGTTCATTGGGCGCCAACGCGGCCCACACGGGAAAAGCAGCCTGAGCCGCGGCAACTGCGGCATCGGCATCTTCCAGGGTGGCGGCGGCCACGCGTGACACCACCTCACCCGTCACCGGGTTGCAGCGTTCGAACGCTCGACCATCACGGGCCGGGCACGACTTTCCGCCAATGAGCAGGGGCACGTCCAACATGGTGATTCCTCTTTATTGTCGTTATCGGGAATTCATTTACAGGGTGCGCCCGGCGCACCCTGAACAGCGAGATTAGCGCTTGTAGGCTTGCAGGCCTGGCTTGATGCTCTTGTCATCGAGGAACTGCTTCATGCCCTGCTCACGCCCGCCTTCGGTATCCAGCAGTCGCGACTGGTCGAGCTTGGCGTACAGATAATCTTCGTTCTGCTCCCAGGTCAGTTCGCGGCAACGCTTGAAGCCATGCTTGGCCGCACGCAGTACAACCGGGTTTTTCTCCAGCAGATTGCGCGCCAGCTCAATGGTGACTTCACGCAACTGCGCCAGCGGTACGCTCTCATTGACCAGGCCCATCTCGGCGGCTTTACGCCCGTCGAAGGTCTTGCCGGTCATGATGTAGTACAGCGACTGGCGATGGCCTACGGTGTCTGCCATAGCCTTGCTGACCAGGTTGCCCGGTGGAATGCCCCAGTTGATTTCCGACAGGCCGAACGTTGCCTCGTCAGCGCAGATGGCCAGGTCGCACGCCACCAGAGGGCTGAAACCACCACCAAAGCACCAGCCATTGACCATGGCAATCGTTGGCTTGGCGTACATGCGCAGCAACTTCCATTGCCACTGCGACGCTTCACGGCGGATTTTCTCCTGAAGAATCTCGGGGCCGGCGTCCACTTCGCGAAAGTACTCCTTCAAGTCCATGCCCGCCGTCCAGGCATCGCCCGCGCCGGTCAACACCAAAACACCCGCCTGCGGGTCCTGCTCGAGGGTTTCCAGCACGTCGATCATTTCACGGTTCAGGGTCGGGCTCATGGCATTGCGTTTTTCCGGACGATTGAGTATCACCCAGGCGATGCTGTCTTCGATTTCGACTTTGACGGTTTTCCAGCGGCCTTCGTATTGGCTCATAGCGATTGCTCTCTTGTTGTTCGCTTGAAGATGAGTGAAAACTAACCGGCATAATTAGTTATGTCAATTAACCATTAATTAAATTAACCAATTTTTTTTGCGGCAAACGCTCGTAAAATAACGCAGCGATGGCTATCAACCAGCAACCGCGGCAAACTAGATACGTTTATTAACTTCATTCGAGCAAGGACCCCTCTATTTATGGCCAAGCCAGCCACCCCTGTCGTCGCCCAAGAGGCCATGCCTGAAAGCCCGGACGTACAGGCTCCTCTGGACACCGCGCTGGACGAACTGATCGGCTATGCCATGCGCCGCGCCCAGCTCAAGCTTTTCCAGAACCTGATCAGCCGGCTGTCGACCCACGACCTGCGTCCGGCGCAGTTTTCGGCAATGGCGATCATTGACCAGCATCCCGGGCTGATGCAGGCGGACCTGGCCCGGGCGCTGGCGATTGAGCCCCCGCAAGTGGTGCCATTGTTGAACAAGCTGGAGAGTCGGGCGTTGGCGGTACGGGTTCGTTGCAAACCCGACAAACGCTCCTACGGCATATTCCTGAGCAAGACCGGCGAAGCCCTGCTCAAAGAGCTTAAGGCTATTGCTGCGCAAAGCGACATCGACGCGACCTCGGCGCTGGATAGCGCCGAGCGTGAAGAACTGCTGCGCCTGCTGAAAAAGGTGTATCAGGAATAGCCCAGCGCTGTAGCTACCAAATCCGCAACATGCGCAGTGCCTGATCAATAGTGAAAGCTGAATTCACGACTGCTGCGCAGCCGAACGCAGCCTCGCACGGCTCGGCAGCTGCTACGATTTTCACAACTCATGCCACTGCGTAGCAGTTGACGAGTAGAGCGAGGCTACGTTCGAGCGCGAAGCGGTCGCAAAACCGCAACACGCGCAGGGCCTCGCACGGCTCTCCAGCAAATAGACAATTGGCCCTACCAGATCGGCAAGGTATAGATGGCCAGGAAGCGGGTCTGGTTTTCGTCGCGAAAGGCCGCACCTGCCGGGAAGTCATTGCGGTAAATAGACTTCCTCGCCAAAAGGCCCAGGTTTTTCAGCGGCCCGCTCTGAATCACGTACCCCAGCTCCATCTGAAACTCGCGCTCCTTGCGATCATCCGCATTCAAGGACGCCAGTTCGATATTGTCACCGCGCACATAACGCAACCGCCCTTTCAATCCCACTACCCCCACCGCCGTGAAGTCGTAGTCGTAAATGGCCTGCCAGGTGCGCTCCTTGGCATTGAGAAAATCCGAACTCATGGTCATTTCGCTCATGCCCATCAACTCTGTACCCGAGATGTAAGGCGTCGCCGTATCACCGCTGGAATGCATGTAGCCCACACTTAAACGATGCCCTCCCAGCCGATAACCCAACAGCGCCGATGCGTTGATGTTGTCGACCTTGCCTGCTTTGGCACTGCCCGCCTCATCACTGAAAAAACTGCGCAGGTCGGTGGTCAGCACGCCATCACCCAGGGGCAGATCGTGCAGCAATGCCAGGGTGCTTTGCTTGTACAAATCCGCCACCTCGACATGGTAGGCGCGCACGCTCAGGTTCTTGTTGACCTGATAATCACCACCGCCGTAAGCCAGGTGCGAGGTTTCAGCCGAGCCCTTGAATCGGCCATTGGGCGACGCGATAGTCATGGCCTGGTAGTTGGTGGAGTCACGTTTATTGATCGCGTCGATATATCCGGTGTTGAAGGTCAGACCGTCAATTTCTTTGGAGCTGACGGTGGTCCCGCGAAAGGTCTGGGGCAAAAGCCGCGACGGGCTGGCAAAGGCAAACGGCAGAAAAATCGACACATCACCGGTCTTGAGCGTGGTCTGGCTAAAACGCAGCTTGCCGGTGAAGGCCAGTCGCGAGTACTCATCCGCAGCCTGTTTGTCACTATTGACCGGCAGCAGTTCGGTGCCGCTGCGGTCAGGCGAAGAGTCCAGCTTGACCCCCAGCAGACCACGCACATCCAGCCCGAAACCGACCGTGCCCTCGGTAAAGCCCGACTCCATGTTGGCAATGAAGCCCTGGGCCCATTCCCGCGCTGCGGTCTTGACGCCATCGTCCTTGTAATCACGGTCCATGTAGTAGTTGCGCAAGGTCAGGGTGGCGTGACTGTCTTCGATAAATCCCTGGGCCCAAACAGGGGTACTGAGCAGGCACAGGGCAATGCACGAAAGCGGGAACAAGCGCAGGGCGCCTTGGTTGAGCGTATGCATATTGAATGTCCATTTATTGTTGTTTTTGACAGAACCAGAACGCTCTCATGGCGTTTCCTGGGCCAGAGAATGGAAACAAGTCAAAGCAACGTCAATCTTAAATGATCGATAATCGAACATTATGTTTCTTATCTATTTTTGATAATTACAGGCACGCACTGGCTAAAAGCCTGTTTTAAACACGTTTAAGCTGATTTTTTAGCAAATACCTTCGCAGCTTCTTTTTTTAGTTATCTTTGTTAATCTTTATTTGGCTCGCTGAAAGCCCCCCTACAAAAACAATAACGAGGTTCGTCCATGAACACTCCACAGCATCGTTCGACGCTGACAATCGCTTTGTGCTTTATCGTTGCGCTTATCGAAGGGTTTGACCTGCAAGCCGCGGGCACTGCCGCCGCCGGCCTGCGTCAAACCTTTGACCTGGACCCGAAAATGATGGGCTGGGTGTTCAGTGTCGGGATCATCGGCCTGCTGCCCGGTGCATTCTTCGGCGGCTGGATTGCCGATCGAGTCGGCCGTAAAAAGATCCTCATCGGCGCGGTCATCCTGTTTGGCGTCTTCTCTCTGCTGACCGCCTATGTAGACAGCTACTACCACTTGCTGCTGGTGCGATTCATGACGGGCCTTGGTCTGGGAGCTGCCCTGCCCAACCTGATCGCCCTATGTGCTGAAGCGGTAGACGAACGCCGTCGTGGCACAGCGATCAGCATCATGTATTGCGGCGTGCCACTGGGTGGCGCAATGGCAGCGGTAGTGGCGATGTTCTCCCATGACCACTGGCAAACCACCTTTATCATCGGCGGGCTAGCCCCGTTGCTTGTCGTGCCGCTGATGATCATCCTGCTGCCCGAGTCCCGGGTTTTCCGCCAGGACGCCAGCCAGGCTTTGCGCGTGTCTACGGGCCAGGCACTGTTTGGTGAAGGTCGTGGCCGTTCGACCCTGGCGTTGTGGCTCAGTTACTTCTT
Source organism: Pseudomonas bubulae (assembly GCF_037023725.1). Taxonomy (NCBI): domain Bacteria; kingdom Pseudomonadati; phylum Pseudomonadota; class Gammaproteobacteria; order Pseudomonadales; family Pseudomonadaceae; genus Pseudomonas; species Pseudomonas bubulae. Next base: position 3,074,202 of record NZ_CP146077.1, on the reverse strand, counting down.
TACCCTGACCGTGATGTACATGTTGCTGAACTGGCTGCCCACACTGCTGCTTGCCCAGGGTTTCACCAAGCCGCAAGCGGGCATGGTGCAAATGCTGTTCAACATAGGCGGTGCTTTGGGCTCCTTGCTCGGTGGCCTGCTGCTGGACCGCTGCAACCCGACCAAGGTGGTTCTGGGCGTCTATGCCGGGCTACTCGCATCACTGGCCGGGATCGGCTTTTCGGTAGGGATTGTGCCCGTGGCCACTGCAGGCTTTGCCGTGGGCCTGTTTGTAATGGCGGCGCAGTTGGTGCTCTATGCAATGGCTCCGCCGCTGTATCCGACAGCCGTACGGGCAACCGGCGTCGGCGCTGCAGTCGCTATCGGGCGCCTGGGTTCGGTTGCAGGTCCCTTGGCAGCAGGTCAGATCCTCGCCGCCGGGGCCGGAACGACCGGGGTGCTGCTGGCGACTTCACCGGGACTGGTCATTGCGGCATTGGCGGTCATCACGGTGATTACCCGTGCCAATCAAAGTGCAAGCCTGAAACCGGGACTTTGTGGCCGCTGACAAGTAACTCCAGGCTGCACTCTATGGCCTGGAGCATCTCGACAGCGTGTTTGTTCAGGTTCTGCTGATCTCAGGATTCAAAGGTTTGAATCCTGAGATCAGGGGTTGTCTCTTCTGCCTTGCCACCAACTCCATGTTGTAGTCGTTGACGAGTGGAACGAGGCTGCGATCGGGAGGGTGCTGATCATCGTGTAAACCTGCCGGGGCTCTGGCCTTGCGCCAAAGCCCCGGTATGTCAGGCCTGTGCGGCGCTGCGGTTTAGCCGGTACATGGTCCAGGCGTAGAACACCAACGCCAGCCCCGCCAGCGAACCACCTGCCAGCCCGATCCAGGCAAAACCGAAATGGCTGCCCACCGAACTGCCCAGCAATGCCCCGCCGCCAATGCCGATATTGTAGATACCGGAAAACATCGCCATCGCCACATCCGTCGCGTCCGGCGCCAGGGTCAGTACTTTGGACTGCATCGCCAGGCCAAAGCCCATGATCGCCATCCCCCAAATGATGCTCAACACCCCCAGGGATTCAATCCAGTTACTGGCCGGCAACAGCAACAGCAGGCTCAGCGCGATCAGGCCCACAGCGGTCAGCAGGAAGCCCAGCGGGCTGTATTTGTGGAACCAGCTAAAACACAGCGAACCGAAAATCCCCGCACCGCCGAAGAGCAGCAGGATCAGGGTCACGGTAGCGCCGCTCATACCCGCCACGTTCTGCACAAAGGGTTCGATATAGCTGTACGCGGTAAATTGCGCCGTGATCACCACCGCCGTCAACAGATACACAGCCACCAGTGCAGGGCGCTTGAACAGCACCGGCAAGCTTCTGAGCGAGCCGGAATTCTGGCTTGGCAGCAACGGCAAAGTGCGCGCCAACCACAGCACCAGCAACACCGCCAGCGCTGCGATCACCAGAAAAGTGGTACGCCAGCCCATGGCCTCGCCCAGCAAACGGCCCAGGGGCACCCCCATCACCATCGCCAGCGAAGTACCGGTGGCCAGCAACCCCAGCGCTTGCACCTGCTTGCCCTCAGGCGCCAGACGCACCGCCAGAGAGGCTGTTATCGACCAGAACAGCGCATGGGACAGCGCCACGCCGATCCGGCTAAGCAACAAAATGCCGAAGCTGGTCGCCAGACTCGACAGTACATGACTGGCGATAAACAACCCGAACAGCACCAGCAGTAACTTGCGCCGCTCAACGTTGCGCGTCACCAGCATGATCGGCAAGGAAGCCAGTGACACCACCCAGGCATAGATGGTGAGCATCAGCCCGACCCGGGCCGTGGCCATGTCAAAACTTGCGCCAATCGCACTCAGCAGCCCCACCGGCACAAACTCGGTGGTATTGAACACAAAAGCGGCCAGCGCCAGCGCGATTACAGGCTGCCAGTTGGCTTTAGAGGTAGAGGTGGGGTTGCTCATTTAATGAATGCACTACTCGCTATCGATGATGAACCGGCTCCGACGCTTCAAGCCGGAACCACACAGGCTGACAGTTTATAGCCTTCACGCAGAGCCGTTGGCGAGATTTTGCAGATACTCGGCAGGCGGCGTTTTGTCGAGGCGCCGAGGTGCCCGATAAAAAGACCGCAGCAAGGATTTTGCGACAATGCGTAAAGAATAGTTAAGAGCATTGATTATCATTTGCACAAATGTAAAACTTTGTAACTAATTCTCGTTTACGCAGTTCCAGCCCGGAGTATCCGCAGATCATGCGCTCACTGCTCAGCCTTCCGACGTCCGCCCTCACACTTGTCGCACTGGGCATGCTCAATTCGGCATCAGCCGACGAATACACCTTGAACCTGCCTTCCACCAGCGTCACCGGCACCGCCGACAGTGAAGATGCACCACCGGGCTATCAAGCCAAACCCGCCGCCACTACGACGCGATTGAACCTCACCGCCGGGCAAACACCCCAGGGCATCACCAGCATCAAGCGCGAGCAACTTGACGACTTCAAGCTCAACAGTATTCGCGATGTGCTGGACAGTACCCCCGGAGTCAACGTGCAAAAGGTCGAGACCGACCGGACTTACTTCACTGCCCGCGGTTTCGACATCACCAACTTCCAGTACGACGGCATGGGCATGGGGCTCACCGGCGGCGTGCTGGTGGGTGATATCGACACCGCACCCTACGAGCAGGTTGATGTCTTGCACGGCGCCAACGGCCTGATGACCGGCACTGGCAACCCGTCGGCCACGGTTAACTTTATCCGCAAACGCCCCACCTATGAGCCTGAGGCCAAGGTCAGCGTCAGCGCCGGCTCCTGGGACAAGCGCCGGGTCGATCTCGACGTCTCCGGGCCGCTGACCGATGCGGGCAATGTGCGCGGGCGAGTGATCTATGCCAACGAAGTGGGCAACTCTTATCTGGATCGTTATTCCCGGGAAAAGAACATCTTCAGTGGCATGCTCGCCTTCGACCTGAGTGACGACGACACGCTGACCGTCGGTTATGAAGACCAGAAAAGCAATGCCAACGGTGCCAGCTGGGGCTCCCTGCCGCTGACCGACAGCAGCGGCAACGCCCTGCACTACAGCAGCACCAGTGCCAACATTGCCCAGCCCTGGGTGTACTGGGATGTACGCACCAGTCGCGCCTTCGCCGAGTGGCAGCACCACTTCGCCAATGACTGGAAGTCCACGCTGACCGTAACCGCCATGGAGCATCGCGAAGACACCGACATGTTCTACATCTATGCCAACAGCGCCTCTAGCACCGGCTATACCGGGCTGGCCTCCAACTACAAAGGCAAGACCCGCGAGCTGGATGGCGGCCTCTCGTTCAGCGGGCCTTTCAGCCTGGGCGGCCGCGAGCACCAGTTGACCTTCGGCGCCAACGTGGCCCGTTCCCGTACCCAGGAAACCTCGCTGTACGGCACCTCCTCGTACTACACCCCGGTGTCGCTGGAAGATGCCCTCAACGGCGTCATCCCCAAGCCTGCTTACAACATGGCCAATGCCGACGCGACCTCCAATTACACCGATCGCCAGAAGAGCCTCTACGCTGGTACGCGGTTGAGCCTTACCGACGACCTGCACCTGATCGTCGGTGCGCGCATGCTCAGTGCCGACAGCGACGGCGAAAACTACGGTTCGGGGCGGGACGTGAGCATTCATGGCAAAGTCACCCCGTACGCTGGCGTAGTCTATGACCTGACGCCGCAGTACTCGCTGTATGCCAGCTACACCAAGATTTTCAACCCGCAGTACTACCTCAATACCCAGGGCCAGGTGCTCGACCCGCTGGAAGGCAAGAGCTACGAGGCCGGGATCAAGGGGCATCTGCTGGACAAGAAACTGGACGTTTCGGCAGCGGTATTTCATACCAAGCAGGATAACGTTGCCACCTACTCAGGTTTCAACCCTTCCCTGGGCGGTTACCTGTATGACGGCATGTCGTACAAGAGCAGCGGTGTAGAACTGGAAGCTTCGGGCGAACTGGCGCCGGGCCTGCAAATCAGCGGGGGCTATACCTACGTCTATATCACCGATGCCGACAACAACCGCGGGCGCAAGTTTATACCGCGCAATGCCCTGACCACCTCCATGGCCTACAAGCTGCCGATGGCACCGCAGGTAAAAGTGGGTGGCAGCCTCAAGTGGCAAAGCAAGGTCGAGAACGACGACACCCCGGCAGCAAACCAGGCTGCCTATATGCTGGTGGGCCTGATGGCCAGCTATGATATCGACCCGCACTGGAGCACCCAGCTCAACCTCGACAACCTGACCAACGAGAAATACCTGCAAAGCGTACGTTACGGGCAAAGCAACTACGGCTCCCCGCGCAACGTCACGGCATCGGTGAGCTGGAAGTTCTGATGAAGTGCCGGGCCAGTTCCCCTGGCCCGACATGAACTGCGTATGAACGTGCGGGGTACTGAAATATCCTGCATTTAAAGCTGGCAATAACGTAATGTCAGTGACATACAGCCCTTACATATTCGTCTCGTGTTCAACTCACTGAGTGAGATCTGCCATGAGCCATACCCATATTGCTTTATCTATCGCTACCGGCCTGGGTTTTACATTCACCGTCATGTTGTCCCATGCCGCGCCCCCTGATACCTCCGACGCCCAAAACTACAAAAGCCACAAGGCCTTGTTGATTGGTGTCGACGGCATGCAATACGAAAAACTTCAGCAAGCCATTCAAAATAATATGGCCCCCCATATTGCCGGCCTGAACCCCGCCAAAAGTTACATCGGAGGGATTGACGGAACTGCGACAGAGCAAACTACCGGTAGCGGCCCGGGCTGGACGACAATACTGACCGGCACCTGGGTAGACCGACATAAAGTCCCCTCCAACAACAACGCATGGCGCAACAAAGCGCCCAGCCTGTTCAAGCAACTCAAGCAGGCGGATCCTGAACGCAAAACGAGCAGCATTGTCAGCTGGAATACCATCAACAACAACTTCGCCGATGATATTGCCCAAGGCTTTATCGACCTTGCCATCAAATGCTCCGACGTCGATCAATGCGTCGCCGACAAGGCCAGCTATGAGCTTGAATATGGTCGCTCGGACCTGGTTTTCGCGCACTTCGACGAGCCTGACAATGTCGGCCATAGATACGGTTTTTCAACCCGCTATCAGACCGCAATCCAGGGCGTCGACGACAAGGTCGGCCAGTTACTGTCGGCACTCAAGCGCCGTAAACAAAGCAACCCCGATGAAGACTGGCTAGTACTGGTGACAACTGATCATGGCCGGCGCCTGCCCGATGGGCGTAATCATGGCGCCCAAACCCTGAGCGAGAAAACCACGTTTATCGCACTCAACAAACCCGCCAACGAGCAACTTACCCGCCCCATCACCAATCCGGACAATCCGGGCCACGACAACCTCTACGGTTTTGCCAGCCAGGCGGATATTACTCCGACCCTGTTGGCCCATTTTGGCATCGAGCCCGTACCTGCCCGGCATGCCATGGACGGTCTGCCCCTGACCGGGCCTCTGGGTGCAAGGCTATTCTCTGCCCGGTTAGCGCCTGACGCAGCACAGGTGAATCTGACCTGGAATGGCGATGGGAGCGCAGACAAGCCCGTGCACATTTATCGCAATGGCAAGCAAATCGCCTCTGTCGACTACTCCCGGCGTGGTTATATCGACAACGACATCAAGGAACTCAAAGGGCCAGTCAATTACACGGCAGTGATTGATAAAGTGCCTGTGTCACGCTTGATCACTCTGGGCGACAAAAAACCATAAAAAAAAGCGCTGCCCGATCACTCGGACAGCGCCTTTTTTACGTCCAGGCGTTACGCCAGACTTTTGCTGACCACTTCAAACACATCGCTGGACAGTTCGCCCGAGCTGCGGATGCGCTCAAGCTCTGCCTTCATCAGCGCCTGTCGCGCAGCGTCGTACTTGCGCCAGCGGGTCAGCGGCGCCAGTTGCCGAGAGGCAATCTGCGGGTTGAAACCATTCAGTTCGATCACCAGGTCCGCCAGGAAACGATAGCCCGAACCGTCCGCAGCATGGAAGTTGATCAGGTTTTGCCCGGCAAAGGCACCCACCAGGGCCCGCACTTTGTTCGGGTTCTTGATGGTGAACGCCGGATGTTGCATCAGCTCGCGCACGCGCTGCAAACCGCCGGGCAAGGTGCTGCCCGCCTGCACGCTGAACCATTGATCCATGACCAGCGGGTTGTCCTTGAATTGCTCGGCAAAACTGGCCAACGCCGCAGCTTTTTCCGCCTCGTAGGGCGAGTTGACCAGCACGGCCAGCGCCGTCAGGCGTTCGGTCATGTTGTCGCTGTGCTCGAACTGCTCCAGCGCCGCTGCCAACACTTGCGGCTTGCCGCTGAGCATCAGGTAGGACAGCGCGATATTTTGCAGTGCGCGACGGGCAAAGTGCTCGGCTTCAGCCACATAAGGCGTGGCTTTGGACACTTCGCGGTTGGCCTGGTAACGCGTCCACAGGGCGTCGAACAGGCTGTCTGCCAGTTGCTTGCGAGCGAACTCGCGGGCAACGTGGATGGCTTCGACATCGGCCACATCACTGATTTCGGTCAGATAGGCTTCGCCCGGCAGCGAGAGCATCTCTGCCACCATTGCCTGATCCAGTTGCTCATTGCCCAGCACCGTGCGCAACGCCTCGACCAGACGCTGATCCATGACCAGTGCTTCACCGCGCTGATGCTGCGCAATCAACTCTTGCAGCACCTGTACCGCCAGTTGCTGACCAGCATCCCAACGGTTGAACCCGTCGCTGTCGTGCTGCATCAGGAACATCAACTGGTCACGGCTGTAATCGAAGCTCAGCTTCACCGGTGCCGAGAACCCGCGCAACAGGGACGGCAGCGGTTTTTCGTTGATGCCGACAAAGGTGAAGGTCTGTTCGGCTTCAGTCACTGACAGCACGCGGCTGGTGCCCGAGGCCGCAGCTTCGCCCGCCAGTTGCAGGGCAATTTCACTACCCCCGGCGTCCAGCAGGCCCAGTTCGACCGGAATGACGAACGGCAGTTTTTCGATCTTGTCCGGAGTTGCCGGGCAGCTTTGCGCAAAAGTCAGGCTATAGGTGTGTTGTTGCGCATCGTAGTGCTCGCTGACGGCCAGCCGCGGTGTACCTGCCTGGCTGTACCAGCGCTTGAACTGGCTCAGGTCGGCGCCATTGGCATCTTCCATGGCCTTGATAAAGTCGTCGCAGGTCACCGCCTGGCCATCATGACGCTCGAAGTACAGGTCACTGCCTTTGCGAAACCCCTCGGCGCCCAGCAGGGTGTGGATCATGCGCACCACCTCAGAACCCTTCTCGTAAACGGTCAGGGTGTAGAAGTTGGAGATCTCGATAAAGCTCTCCGGGCGCACGGCATGGGCCATGGGGCCGGCGTCTTCGGCGAACTGGTGAGTGCGCAGGTAGGCCACGTCCTGGATGCGCTTGACGGTGCGCGAATTCATGTCGGCCGAGAACTCGGAATCACGGAACACCGTGAAGCCTTCCTTGAGCGACAGCTGGAACCAGTCGCGACAGGTCACGCGGTTACCCGACCAGTTGTGGAAGTACTCGTGGGCGACGATGGCTTCGACCCGCTGGTGCGCGGCATCGGTGGCGGTTTCGGCGCGGGCCAGTACGGCGCTGGAGTTGAAGATATTGAGACCCTTGTTCTCCATGGCGCCCATATTGAAGTCGTTGACGGCCACGATCATAAAGATGTCCAGGTCGTATTCACGACCGTAGGTCTCTTCGTCCCAGCGCATGGATTTTTTCAGGCTGGTCATGGCGTGCTGGCATTTGTCGATGTTTTCCGGCTCGACATAAATGCGCAGCGCCACGCTGCGCTCGCTCATGGTGGTGAACGTGTCTTCGACGCACCACAGGTCACCGGCCACCAGTGCAAACAGGTACGCCGGTTTCATGAACGGGTCTTCCCAGGTTGCCCAGTGCCGGCCGTCTTCGTCGGGGCCGCTGGCGATCGGGTTGCCGTTGGACAGCAGAATCGGGTAACTGTGCTGCTCGGCCACCACGGTGGTGGTGAACTTGCTCATCACGTCCGGGCGGTCGAGGTAATAGGTAATCTTGCGAAAGCCTTCGGCCTCGCACTGGGTGCAGAACATCCCGCCGGACTTGTACAGGCCTTCCAGCGCGGTGTTGGATTCGGGGTGGATGCGCACGCTGGTATCGACCACGAACTGTTCGCTGGTCGGGTGCAGGATCAGGTGGCTGTCGCTGAGCTGATAATCCTCGGCGGTCAATTCGATATCGTCGAGGCTGACCGACAGCAGCTCCAGCTGCTGGCCATCCAGCGCCAGGGCCGGCAGGCCGGCGCCACGGGCCGGGTTGCGGCGCATCAGCAGTTGCGCATGAACCAGGGTGTGATCCTCGAACAACTCGAAGGTCAGGTGCGTCTCGTCGATCAGGTAATCGGGCGCCTGGTAGTCCTTCAGGTAGATCATTTGCGGTTGTTCGGTGCGCATGCTGGAGTCCTTTTACTGATGCACGGCCAGCTGGTAGGCCGTGTATTTGCGGATATTGATAACGCCGGTGTCAAAGATCAGGTATTGGCCCTTGATCCCCATCAGCGTGCCTTCGACGATCGGATCTTTATCCAGATTGAAGCTGACAATCTTGGTCGGATACTGCTCGACCGGGTAGCAAATCTCGATGGGCTCGACGCTATGCAAAGGCTGTACCGCTTGCAGGCCGAAACGTTCCTGCAGGGTGTGCAGGCCTTCGGCGCAACTCTCGAACAGTTGCGCACGCACTGCGGCGAGGTCTACCGGCGCTGCGTCGCCCTTGAGCAGTGCACGCCAGTTGGTCCGGTCAGCCACTTGCGAGCGGAACAGGTCTTCGACAAACCCCGATTGCTGACGGGTCGCCACGCGCACGATCGGCAATGCCTGGCTGGCACCCTGGTCGAGCCAGCGGGTCGGCAACTGGGTGGCACGGGTAATGCCCACCTTGACCCCGGAGGAGTTGGCCAGATACACCACATGATCGGTCATGCAGAACTGCTCGCCCCACAACGGATCACGGCAAGTGCCCGCGTCATAATGGCAACGCTCCGGGCTCATGATGCACACATCACATTGTGCCAGCTTGGTCATGCACGGGTAGCAGTAGCCCTGGCTGAAGCTCTTCTTGGTTTTACGCCCGCAATGAGAGCAGTTGATCTCCCCCAGGTATTCCAGACGCAGTTTAGTGCCAATCAAGGGATTGACCGGCACCTCGGTATCGCCCAAACGGAACGCATATTGAACGGTCGGCGTTTCCAGGCTTGCCGACATCTTGCTGATTGCACCGCGACCAATCTCAATCAATGGATGGCATCCGACTTGAACAGGATGTTGGGCACCGGCGCCGATTTCGAGCTGCATTCCTGCGGGCCCATATAACCGGTGCGCTGGTCTTCAGGCAGGTTCTGCACTTCCCAGGCGATCATCGCCTGCAACGACAGCTCGCGCTGTTCGGCAGTGAGTTTGTTGCCGTCCGCCCATTTACCGATTTCCACGGCCAGTTTCAGGCTCTGGTAGATCTCGGGGGTGATGTTTTGAATCATTTCGTTGAAAGAGGACATGGTTCTGTTTCCGCTCTTTAAAAATCAGATGGCATTTCTATCTGTGGGAGCGGGCTTGCTCGCGATTCAGGCAACTCGGTGCATCTGAATCAACGGGTTGAACCCATCGCGAGCAAGCCCGCTCCCACGCGACAATTCGAAACTTTATACAGCCTGCCTGCGCCGCGCCCAAAGCCCGCCCAGCAAGCCGGTCAGGCAACCGATGACCAGTCCGCCCACATGGGCGGCATTGGCGATCTGGCCAAAGCCGATCATCGACACCAGCCCCGACATGCACAATGCCAGCCACACCAGCATCATCACCAGCACACCGCGCGGCAGGTTATACAGGGGGTTTGGCGCCATCAACTGATAGATCCAGACATGCCCCAACAGCCCGTACAACACCCCCGACAACCCGCCAAACAGGCTCGGGCCGCCCACCAGGTACTGGGCGAAGTTGGACACCAGGCTGAACAACAGGCTCAAGCAGATCAGGTTGACGCTGCCCTGGCGCATTTCAATGCGCCGCCCCAGCTCCCAGTACCACATGCCGTTCATGGCGATATGCAGGAAACCGAAGTGAATCAACATCGGCGTAAACAGTCGCCACCACTGCCCGGACGCCAGGCTGTCAGACAAGGGGACAAAGTCGATGTACTGGCCATAAATGCTGAAGTCCAGAAACGTGAAAAACCTCAGGGCCGACAAATTGTCACCCAGTTGCGTCACCGCGGCCACGATTACGCACAGCAGCAACACGATGGCTGTGGCCGGGCTATCGCGCAGCTGCTGCGCAAAACCCGGGCGGGTCATGGCCTGCGGCCGTTCGACAACGGGTAAGGCGTGATCGGGGTCACCCAGCGGAAAACGCTGGTACAGGCTGCGCACGTCGTCGGCAATGGACTCAGGTGCCCATAGCACCTGCTCGCCTGCCTCTTCACTGACCCGATGGGGCACCTGCATGCGCCGCAGCAAAGCAACAAAACCGCTCAGGTCCACAGACAACGGCAAACGCAATACCGCTACAACACTCATTGAATGGCCTCAGGGCGATCTACATTCACCCATACAAATTTGTCCGGATCGAGCCGGGTTTCCTGGTCAAGGCGATAAGCCACCAGTTTGCCGTACAACACCGCGCTGTAATCCAGGCACGCCAGGTTCGGACGGATCGGCGCGGGCCGGCCGCTGCGCCAGTAGTGCCCGACAAACAACAGCGGTTCATCAATGCCGTAACGTAACAGGGCACTTTTTTCAGTGGAGGACAGCGGCTGCTGTGCCACCCGTTCAGGCAGCGCGTCCGGCTGGAAAACGATATCGCCGTAGGTCTTGGGGTCGTCTTCCCAGAACTTGGTGCGAAAGAATGCCCGCGTCAGGCCGTCGCCACCGGTCAGGGTCATGCCCCCCGGCAGGCGCATGTCAGTGCCACGCAACAGGCGGTTGAAGCTCAGGCTGGCAAAGCTGTCCGACACCGCCGCGGCCTGCAAGAAGGCCTCGTCAATGCAGCCGTCGGGGTATTGCGCACGCAGGGTGGCGATCACTTCGCTGTCCCAGCAGGCATGTACCACCCGGAAGCGCCCGGCATCGACAAACAGCGGCATGTCGTAAAACCACTGCACAAACTCGCGCCATTCAGCGGGATACTTGTCGAACTGTTCGAGGGTTTCGTGGATCAGCCGGGCATGGCGCGGCGTGTGCTCGCGCACAAACTGCTTGCCACTTCCGGCTGGCGCGGGTGTGCACCAGCCCAGCGCGTTGAATTCATGGTTACCCATCAGGCACAGGGCCTGACCGCTGCGTACCATGTCGTAGACAATATGCAGCGACTCGCGAATGCGCGGGCCGCGATCAATAATGTCACCCAGAAACACCGCCATCCGTTGCGGGTGTCGCCAGATACCGGCGAGTTTTCGATAGCCCAGACGCTCCAGCAGGTGCTCAAGGGTATGAGCACAGCCATGCACGTCACCGATCAGATCGTAACTGCGCGCTGGATCGAGCATCAGTCAGCCCTGCCGCCCAGTCGGCTACCCCAGCCAAGCTTGGTCCGACACACTTCGTAGTAGTTGTGGTCCAAAGGATGAATCAGGCGCAGTTTTTGCGCTTTTTTGCTGACGTTGATGGTGTCGCCCGGCGCACAGGTGAAGTGGTTCTGACCGTCACACGAAACCTGCGGGTAGATCTGCATGTCCTTGGCCACCACTATTTTCAACTCACTGTTGCCATCGACCACGATCGGGCGGCTGCTCAGGGTATGCGGGTACATGGGCACAATCACGATCGCGTCGAGCTTGGGGTGCATGATCGGGCCGCCCGCTGACATGGCATAGGCCGTTGAGCCCGTGGGCGTGGCCACGATCAGGCCGTCGGCCTTCTGGCTGCAGACGAACTGGCCATCGATATGCAGTTCGAACTCGATCATGCGCGTGGACTTGCCCGGGTGCAGCACCACATCATTGAGGGCATCGCCCTGGCCGATGGCTTCGCCGTGACGGCGCACTTCGGCCTGCAGCAGAAAACGGTTTTCAACCAGGTAGTGGCCGTCAAGCACCTCAGCAACTTTGACTTCCAGTTCATCGGGACGGATATCGGTCAGAAAGCCCAGACTGCCACGGTTGATACCCAGCACCGGTACATTGTGCCGGGCCAGCGCGCGGGCGGCGCCCAGCAAACTGCCATCGCCGCCGACCACAATCACCATGTCGCAGACTTCGCCAAGCATTTTGCGTGACGAAGTTTGCAGGCCGTGACCGGGCAACACCTCGGCGATCGTGTCTTCAAGGATCACGTGCATATGCCGCTCGAGCAGGAATTTTTTCAGTCGGCGAACCGTATCGAGCACTTGCGAGCTGCCCAGACGACCTATGATGCCGATATTACGAAATTGCTCCATGGGGCTCCTGCGGGATTCTATGCGTGCGAAAATAACGATTATGGGCGAAAGACGACGATAGACAAAACCCTTTCAGCCCCGTGAACGGCTATGCTCGCACAATGACCCTCTTCCCCGACTTGCTCAACCTGCCCCATCAATTGCGCCACCCCGAGGTGCGCGATCTGGCGTGGGTGATCCTCGCACCACCGATGCTGACCCACACCCCCTGGCCCCAACGCCATCCATTGGCAGGCAGCGACTGGGTCCAGGCGCCGGAGCAACTGGAGCACTGGCTGCGCGAGCTGGACCGCAACTGCCAACCACTCCTGCACTGGCTCGAACTGGCCACCACCCGACGCCTGGGGCGCTATTACGAGCGCTTGTGGCAGTTTGCAGTGCAGCATGCCCCGGGCGTCGAGCTGATTGCCGCGAACCTGCCGATCCGCCTGGGCGGGCATACCCTGGGTGAGCTCGATTTAGTGCTGCGAGACCGCGACGGCGTGCATCATCTGGAACTGGCGATCAAACTCTACCTCGGCCCCCAGGACGGTGATGGCGCAGACCCTGCGCAATGGCTAGGCCCCGGCAGCAATGACCGCCTGGACCGCAAGCTCAAGCATTTCTGCCAGCACCAGCTACCCATGTCCAGCCGCCCGGAAAGCCGTGAAGTGCTGGCCGGGCTGGATGTGCAGGCGTTCAGCGCTCATTTGTGGCTTGGCGGCTACCTGCTGTATCCGTGGCCAGGGCAGGCCCGACCACCAGCCGGTGCCAACCCGCAACACCTGCGCGGGCGCTGGTTGCATCAGCGCGACTGGACGGCGTTTATCCGCCAGAGCGCCACCGGTTGCTGGCAACCCCTGCCCCGGCATGCCTGGCTGGCTCCGGCGCGCTATGCTCCTGAGGGGATATGGGCGGCACAACAGCTGGATATCTGGCTGGCAGAACTGCACCCGCAAGCACCGGCGCAGCTGCTGGTTCGCCTGACTGAAAACGATGAGGGCGACTGGGAAGAGGCTGAACGCCTGTTTCTGGTTTCCGATCTTTGGCCTAATGTGCCGGGAAGCCCTGAAAACTGACACATCTCAAGTGCAAGATTGCTCAGGCCACTTAGAGTAAAGGAACTCCGTCAACAAGAACGGGGACTTTAGACCTGAACCGTGAGGAACCACCATGACCTGGAAAAGCACCGCCCATCACTACAGCCGGATGTCCATCGCCCTGCACTGGCTGATGGTGCTGCTGTTTATATTGATCTACGCCTCGATCGAGTTTCGCGGGATCTTCCCCAAGGACAGCGACGGGCGCAACCTGATGAAGGATGCGCACTTCATGCTCGGGTTGACGGTGTTTGCACTGGTCTGGCTAAGGCTGCTGGCCCGAACCCTGGGCGTTGCGCCGAAAATCACCCCGACACCACCCGCCTGGCAGACCGCTCTGGCCACTTTGATGCACTGGGCGTTGTACCTGTTCATGATCGCCATGCCGGTGCTGGGTTACCTGGTGCTGAGCTACAACGACAAGCCGGTGTACTTTTATGGTTTCGATATCCTGCCCCTGACCGCCAAGGACCCGGACTTCGCCAAGCAGATCAAGAGCTGGCATGAACTGGGCGGTACCATCGGTTACTGGCTGATCGGCCTGCATGCCGTGGCCGGTCTGGGGCATCACTATCTGATCAAGGACAACACTTTGCTGCGCATGTTGCCCGGGCGTTCTTAAAGCCCCAGGTCAAACCCCCGGCGGCCTTGCAGGCCGCCGGTGTGAACAAACACCACACGCATTCCCCGTGTAATGACCCCCTTTTCAACCGCCTGGGCCAGTGCCATCAAAGCCTTGGCCGTGTAAAGCGGCTCCAGTGGCATGCCACTGGCCACTTCATTGGCCCGCATAAACGCCAGCAAGGCGTCGTCCACCTTGGCAAAACCGCCACGACTGGCATCGACCAGCTCAAAATTTCGCTCCTGCAACCCGCCAGCCTGCAAAATGGCCTCAACCTGCGGGGCCACGCCGTGGTCCTCGGGAACCGCCAGCGCGCCATATACCCGACGCCTACCCTCCTCGCCCAGCACCAGCCCGGCCAGGGTGGTGCCGGTCCCCGCGGCCAGCCACCAAGCGTCGTAATCTTGCCAACCTATAGTCGCCAATTGCTCGCGCACCCTGCTTACCAACGGCATGCAACCCAGGGCCCCCGCCAGCCCGCCGCCACCCTCGGGCACCTGATGCAGGTTCGGGTACAGGGCCTGCCACGGTTGCCAAAAGTCCGGCTCATGCCGCGCCCGATACCCGGCAAATCCCAGCCAGTGCAGTTGCATGCCAAAGCGCTCAAGGTCGAGCGTGGTGGGGGTTTGTTGAGGGTGACCGCGCAACAGCCCCACGGTGGCAAAGCCAAAACGCTTGCCGGCAGCTGCCAGGGCATGCAAATGATTGGAATGGGCGCCGCCCAGGCTGATCAGCCCGTCAGCCCCTGCTGCCCGTGCCCTGCGTAAATGGTCAGTGAGCTTGAACCACTTGTTGCCGCTGATCAGCGGGTCGATAAGGTCCAGCCGCAATACAGCTGCTTCGATCCCGGCCTGCTGCAGCCACTCTACGTTTAAAGGCTGCAAAGGTGCATGAGGGTACCAGTCGATCAGAGACAGCATTAAGGGTCGATTTCCTCTAAAAACAGGGATTTTACTTCATTGCCCCGTATTCAACATGCTTTTTGATACAGGCCGCTTACATATCAAGCCTGGCTAACTTTACCTACAACTTACGACTACAACATTAAAATGCCTACTAAATCACAAGAAAAAAACTCTATTTCCCAAGACCAAGCTCATGCAATCTGAGGGAGCTGGCAGACTACGCCGGTATCTTTCCCTACAAACAACTATGAAAAGACCGAAAGATATGAACATCAACTCCTGAATTCATAGAATAAGCGCAACGCTTGAAACGAGAGGCAGAGAGCCAGCCACCGGTAGAATCCAGGCTCTCACACCGAAGGATTCAAGCGCAGATGACTACGCATTACCGGCAGCTGACTCAGGGACAACGTTACCAGATTGAGGCTGGCTTGAGCGCCGCAGAGAGCCAGGCGAGCATTGCAAAGCGGGTCGGCGTGCATCCCTCGACGATCAGTCGCGAGGTTCGCCGCAACAGCACCCAGAATATCTACAAGGCTGTTTCTGCGGCCCATGAAAGTGATGCTCGTCGAGCGGGTGCGCGCAAGTTTTGCAAGCCGGCGACATGGCTCAGCCATCATCTCCCGGTGTGGCTCAAGCATGGCATGAGTCCGGAGCAGATCGCCCAGCGGTTGAAGCAGGAGCAGCCAAGCCGGGCGGTCAGCCATGAGTGGATTTATCGGTTCATTGCCGCCGAACAGCGCGCCGGTGGTGAGCTTTATACCTATCTGCGACATCGCCGAAAGCGCTACCGGAAACGCTATGGAAGCCACGATCGGCGCGGGCAGCTGCGTAATCGCGTGTCAATCAGTGAACGCCCAGCCGAGGTCGAAAGCCGCGAGCGCCTGGGGGACTGGGAGGGCGATACGGTACATGGACTGGGCGGTAACCTGGTGACCCTGGTTGATCGCAAAAGCGGCTATCTGAGCGCCTATCCGGTCAAGCGCAGAACGCGCCGGCAGGTAACGCGGGCGATCAATCTGATGCTTCAGGGCCATGCCGCTCACACGCTGACGCTGGATAACGGAAGGGAGTTTGCCGGGCATGAACGCATCGCGCTACGGAGCCAGTGCCAGGTCTTTTTTGCAGACCCCTATTCATCCTGGCAACGTGGCACCAATGAAAACACCAACGGTCTGCTCCGCCAGTATTTCCCCAAGGGCAGCGACTTCAGCAAGCTGACCGTCGAAGCCGTCAATCGGACAGTAGCGAGGATCAATCTACGCCCGCGCAAGCGCTTGGGCTGGAAGACGCCGTACGAAGTGCATACAGGGGTGAGCGTTGCACTTATGTGTTGAATTCAGGACTGTATTAGCGCAATGTTACTTGGCAGCCTATGTTCCTTGAGTGCATTCACCCCTGCTCTAGCGCAGGAGCAAACACTGTGGTGGAGAAGTCACGAATCAAAGCCCGGATTCGTCGAAGCCCTGGCAGAATTCAACCTTTCACCACAATTATTGAACAGCGATCCCGACAAGGCCCTCACAGACAGCAATGATCCTCTGACACCCCTCTACTGGATCCGCAAAACACTAGAGCAATATACTGGCGACACCTCAGGAAATTACAAAGTACCTGTAACCGAAGGTCATACTAATGGACGAAACAGGACAAGCATGCATGGCAGGCATGGTTTTTTTACTACCCCTGTATTTTTGAGCACCTCACAGTCTGTAGAAATCACAAGAACCCCATCCGACAGCAATATAACTTGCAGTGCCTGGACCATCCCAGACTTCAATGTGCCTTCAAGTTTACATGATGAGCTCAGGCTCCCTGCTGCCCCGACCGAGTACACGGTCACTTACACAGCCTCCAGAAATGGGACTCTGCTGCTTTCGTGCCAAGACCCGACACGCGACATGCAGAACGCCGGAAAAATGATTCCCCTACACGTCAACAAGGGCAATGCACAACATGTACCGATGTTTATTTTTGGCATAACAACAAAAGAAGAATGGAAAACAAC
Source organism: Pseudomonas bubulae (assembly GCF_037023725.1). Classification (NCBI taxonomy): domain Bacteria; kingdom Pseudomonadati; phylum Pseudomonadota; class Gammaproteobacteria; order Pseudomonadales; family Pseudomonadaceae; genus Pseudomonas; species Pseudomonas bubulae. The sequence continues at coordinate 3,057,140 of NZ_CP146077.1, read as the reverse complement.
CCTCAGCCAACAGCCCAATCCATCAGGAGAGGTGCTGTTATTCGACGGGCGGACCCGCTTCTACATGCCAGCTAAAGTCGCTAACCGCAACAAGAACATTGACATTATGCGGTTAATGCGCGAGCACCTGCTCATGACACTGGTAAACGACCGGCTCAATGGATTTGACAGTCAGTCGATAGCGGCCCCGCTCGACTTGCCCACGCCAGGCTTGATCAATGCTTCTTATGCTGCATGTTGCAGTGCATCAGGTGGCCAGGGACTCATCAAGATCAACTTTGGCGGAGCTGCCGTTCCCACCTCATGGGGTTACTGGCATGAATACGGCCACATGAATCAGGTCGGATGGACGTGGGGGGGCTCTCGGAAGTTACGGTCAACCTTTACTCAGTCGCCGCTTGCCGTCGCCTTCAAGGGTCGTATGAATTGAAGGACTGTCATCCGGGCGCTGCCTACTCGGACAAAACCTGGGATCGGGAATCCGTGGGCAACTATTTAAAATCAGGCAAGGCTTATAACTTTGACGGCGCAATTGAAGGAGGAGACTTTAATCGCTCGGTCATGTTCAACCAATTGGCGGCCTCCTATGAGAACCTTTACCCCCAACTTGGAAAAGCTTTTCGTAAAGAGTTCAACTATGCAGACAACGCGACTGCTTTCAATACCAACGCCAAGAAAAAAGATTGGTTCGTTGTCAATGCCAGTCGTTTTTCCGGCCGTGACCTAAGAAGCTTTTTCGACAAATGGGGGGTGGCTTACTCAGCCGAAGCCAGCAAGACCATCGCAAACATGGAACTGGCACAACCTTTACAACCTGTAGGAGCTGACACCCGCAATAACTGGGCTATCGCGGCAAACAGTGCAAGTTCAACACATGGCCAGATGCAGGATGGTAGTGCAAAAAATATTGCATACGTCGCATACAACATCAATGAAGGCCCTGTGGACTTGACATGGGCAGACTCCAACTACACGAAACTGATCGTGCCTGCCTGGGATCAATCAAATAAAATCAGTTACCTCACTTTCCGGGGCACACGCAGCAACGGGGGCTGTGCAAAACGCTCTTTAAACTCCGCGACTGGCTGTGCTCAACCGGGTTACAGCTATTGGAACATCGAATACCACCCTCAAGACAATCCTGGGCTTAAAGGCAACCTAAGAGGCCGTATTCAACTCGCTGCAAGGGATTGGAAGTTACCTGCCTGGGGTGCCCAACTGGATATCCCGTTTACAGTGGCTGATACATTTCAATAAATGTATTAACAGTCTGCGGGCACGTGTATCCCCGCCAGCTTAAGCGTGGCTTGGCTGTAGTCCTTTTCGCTCGAAGGGAGGAGAGGACTACACGCTTTCTTGGTCGGAGTCCAAAGCCACTCAGCAGGCCCACTGCCCGTCGGCTTTCATCCACATTTCGGCCAATAAACTGACTCAAGCACAGGCTTCTTGGTAAGGTGTGCGCCGAATTTCGTAGCCAGCTAACGACCTGCTGGCTGCTGCTATCTGTTTTCTGACGCGAGACACCCCGGATATGCCTGAGCCGATCCCTCTTAAAGATCACGATTCCGAAAAACGGCTGGTCAATAAAAGACTGATCGCCTGTGCGGCGCTGGTGCTGGCTATCAGCTGCGCCCTGATCGGTCGCATGTATTTTCTGCAAGTCACCGAGTTCGACTACAACTCCACGGTCTCCGAGAACAACCGGGTGCACGTGTTGCCCATCCCCCCGGAGCGCGGTTTTATCTATGACCGCAACGGCGTGCTGCTGGCCGATAACCAGCCCAGCTTCAATATGACCATCACCCGCGAGCGGGCTGGCGATACCGCCAAGGTGCTGGATTCAGTGATCAGCATCCTGCACTTGCCCGAAGAAGATCGCGCCGTATTTGCCAAGGCGATGAAACAGGCGCGCCACCCGTTTGACCCTTCAACCCTGCTGTACGAGCTGACGGAAGATCAGATCGCCCTGCTGGCCGTCAACCAGTTCCGCCTGCCGGGTATCGATGTCGAGGCGCAATTTGTACGCCACTATCCGCAGGGCGATCACTTTGCCCACTCAGTCGGTTATGTCGGGCGCATCAACGAGAAAGAAGCCAAGCAGCTGAATGCCACTCAATACCGTGGCACCCAATCGATCGGTAAAACCGGCATCGAACGCTTCTATGAGAACGAACTGCACGGCCAGGTCGGTTTTGAAGAAGTCGAAACCAATGCACAGGGCCGGGTCATGCGCGTGCTGCGCCACACCGATGCGGTGGCGGGCAAGAACATCGTGCTGAGCCTGGATATCAAATTGCAGGAAGCCGCCGAGGATGCCCTGGGCGACCGCCGTGGCTCGATCATTGCCCTGGACCCGAAAACCGGCGAGGTGCTGGCGATGGTCAGCAAACCGAGTTTCGACCCCAACCTGTTCGTGACCGGTATCAGCTCCAGGGACTACTCGGGCTTGCGCGATTCCATCGACAAACCGCTGTTCAACCGGGCCCTGCGCGGGCTGTATGCACCGGGATCGACCATCAAGCCCGAAGTGGCGATTGCAGGGCTGGACAGCGGCGTAATTTCCGCCTCGACCCGGGTGTTTGACCCCGGCTATTTCCAGTTGCCCAATGTCGACCACAAATACCGCAACTGGAACCACAGTGGTGACGGCTGGGTGGATTTGAACGCGGCGATCATGCGCTCCAACGACACCTACTTTTACGACCTGGCATCCAAGCTGGGCATTGACCGCATGCACGATTACATGGCCGAATTCGGGCTGGGGCAAAAAGTCTCGCTGGACATGTTTGAAGAGTCATCTGGCCTGATGCCGTCCCGCGAGTGGAAGCGCAGCACCCGCCGTCAAGCATGGTTCCCTGGCGAAACAGTGATCCTGGGCATCGGCCAGGGTTATATGCAGGTTACCCCGCTGCAGCTGGCCCAGGCCACCGCGCTGATTGCCAACAAGGGCGTATGGAACCGTCCGCACCTGGCCAGGACCGTGGACGGTATGCCGCCGGTGGATGAACACCCGATCCCCAATCTGGTGCTGCGTGATCCGCGGGACTGGGATCAGGTCAATCACGCCATGCAGTTGGTGATGCACGACCCGCGCGGTATTGCCCGGGCAGCAGCCCAGGGCGTGCAATACCGGATTGCCGGCAAAAGCGGTACGGCGCAGGTGGTGGCAATCAAGCAGGGCGAGCGTTACAACCGCCTCAAGACCGCCGAGCGCAATCGGGACAACGCCCTGTTTGTTGGCTTTGCCCCGGCGGAAGATCCGCAGATCGTGATTTCGGTGATGATCGAGAACGGCGAAGCCGGTGGCCGGGTGGCCGGCCCGGTGGTGCGCAAGGTGATGGATGCCTGGTTGCTGGACAACCAGGGCCTGCTCAAGCCGCAGTACGCCAGCCCGCAGGTCAAGGGCCATGCCACGCCGCATGTGTGAAAGCCGCACCCTCGCCCTCAGGGTGAGGGTGGCCATGGCGATTTGACTCAAGCTCCCGAGTCACCCACTCTTGCACCCCATATGCATGCCTGTTTCTGGATATTGGATGACCCAGCCCCGCCGTTACCTCGTAATCAGCCTTGTGTCAGCACTTGTTGCCGGCGGCCTCTGGTATTCGATGCGCCCTGATCCTGCCGCCCCTACTCCTTCGGTAAACCAGCGCTACTCCATCGCACTGGATATGGCCCATAACGGCAAACCCGGTGCCGCCCGCGTGCTTTACCAGCAACTGGCTCGCACCGACTTGACCGATACCCGCCGCGCAGGCCTGCATGCCGAACTGCCCAACTACCCGAGCCCGCAAGCGCTCAAGCTGGCCGACGCCGATTTGCATAATCCTTCACCCCTGGTACGCAAAGCTGCGATCCAGAGCATAGTCGGGCTGGTGCCCAACGCCCAGCGCACGCTATTGCTGGGACCATTGCTCGATGACAGTGAACAGAGTGTGCGTTTTGCGGCTGCCAATGCCCTGCTTGGTCTGTCGCCAGATGAACAGGGGCTGTACTTCGGCCCCTTGCAGCAAGTGGTCGACGAGTTCGAACGCGACCTCAAGACCCGCCCCGATGATCCGCAGGCTCAAGGCCAACTTGCCCGGCTGTACCTGCATGAAGGCCAGCTGGACGACGCCCAGGCTGCACTGGAACAAGTCACCCGCCTGGACCCCGACAACCTCAAGGCCGTCGTCGCGCAAATCGAACTGCTGGACAAGCGCGGTAAAGCCGACCAGGCCCGGCAATTGCTGGCCAGACAACTTCAAGCCCATCCTGACTCAGCCTATCTGCAGCATGCCCTGGGCATCTGGCTGCTCAATCACGGCCAGACCGAGTACGCCCTGCTTGGCCTGGCCAGGGCCGTTGAGCTGGAGCCCGACAACAGTGATTACCGTTACAAACTGGCCACAGCCCTGCACGACCTCGACCAACTGGAAGCCGCGCAACGTCAGCTCGAAGAGCTGCTGCAACGCCAGCCTGCCAATCGCAAGGCACGCGTGTTGTTGATTCGCTACTGGAAGGAGGCCGGGCAATTGCAGAATGTGCAGGTGCTGCTCGCGCAACTGGAGCAGCAAAACCCGGATGACCCGGCGTTGCAGCAGGGCTTGTGAAGCACTGAACCTGCAGTGGCGGGCTTGCTCGCAATGCAGGCAAGCCGGCCTGTCTGAGGGGCGCGGGTGATGCCATCGCGAGCAAGCCCGCTCCCACAGGTTTCGGCATGAATCAGATGCTCAGGCCAGCAGCTTCTGGATCTGCGCCTGCAAGGTGTCGAGGTCGAACGGCTTGGCCAGGATCGGCGCCGTCAGGGTAATGGGGCTGCCCGTGTCGCGGATCTCGGCCGGGTAACCGCTGATAAAAATGACTTTCAGGTCCGGGCGCAGCTTGAGCGCAGGCTCGGCGATCTGTACCCCGGAAATCCCCCCCGGCAAACGGAAGTCGGTAACCATAAGGTCCAGATGCGGCTTGCTCGCCAGGATCTCGAACGCCTGTTCGCCGTTTTCGGCCTGCAAGACCCTGTAGCCCTCGCCCGACAGATAGGCGCTCAGGACCATCAGGATTGAAGGATCGTCTTCGACAATCAAAACAACATCTTGCGCATCTTCACTCATAGGAAACCTTAATTCATGCCATCGCTGCCAGTATGACCCCAGGCGCGGTCATAGGTTGCGCCCAATTTATGTCTTTTGTACCAACGGCAGGCAAACCCTGAATAATGCCCCCTCACCCAATGTACTCTGCACGCTGATGGTGCCGCTGTGCGCAGCCACAATCTGCTCCGAGATAAACAGCCCCAGGCCTAGACCTGCAGTGACATGGCTGGCTGAAACCCGTTCGAATTGCTGAAAAACCCGCTGCTGGTTTGCTTCGCTGATGCCGATGCCCTGATCGCGCACATCGACCACGGCTTGATCGTCGTCAATGTAAACAGATACCTCAATGGGCTTTTTCGCACCATAACGTAGGGCATTAGTCAGCAGGTTGCTGATTACCTGCTCGATCCGGAACTCATCCCACTGCCCCACCACCGGCTGCACCGCCGTGAAGTTGACACTTGATTGCGCTGCGCTGATCTGTGCGGAGAAGCTCTCCAGCAACTGTGCAACGACCTGGGCCAGATCAACCGGCGCAGGGCGGATAGACAGCTTGCCGGTGCGAATACGCGACACATCGAGCATGTCTTCAATCAAGCGAATCAGGCTCTGGATCTGGCGTTCGTCACGCTCGACCATGGCCTGCATTTTGTCCAGGGTAAATGCCGCGGCGTTGTCGCGGGCCAGGTGCATCTTGCGCAGCTGGGTCTCGAGAATCAGCCCGTTGAGCGGCGTTCGCACCTCATGGGAGACGATCGACATAAAGTCATCACGCATTCGCACAGCATGCTCCAGCTCCACCTGGGTCAACTGGAGCTGCGCCAGCAGGGTCTCCTGCTCGCGGCGGCTCTGCTCCAGCGCTTCGACCTGCTGCTTCATGGCCTTGCTCTGACGATACAGCTCAACGAACACGCTGACCTTGCTTTTGACCGCATGGATATCCAGCGGCTTGTGCAAAAAGTCCACCGCACCGCTTTCGTAGCCCTTGAAGGCATAGTTCATCTCACGGCCGGCGGCACTGACAAACACGATGGGGATGTTTTTGGTCTTGGCCGTACCACGCATCATCTCGGCCAGTTCAAAACCGTTCATCCCGGGCATCTGCACATCCAGAATGGCCATTGCGAACTCGTGCTGCAACAGCAGCGACAACGCCTCGTCGGCAGACAGGGCCTTGTAGACGAGGCGATCCTCACGCTTAATCAGCGCTTCAAGGGCCAGCAGGTTTTCCGGCAGATCATCGACGATCAGCAGTTTGGCTTGAATATCATTTAGCAGCATTGGATATGTTCCAGCTCGACAAGCAGACGGCCAATGCCGCGCAAGGGAAGGATGCAGTCCGGTTGAAAAAGCTCCAGGGCTGCGCGGGGCATGGTCGATACATGGGCTTCGTCCGGGTCCTGGATAATGGTCAGGCCGCCCGCCTGCTTGACCTGGCTCAGCCCCAGCGCACCATCGCGATTGGCACCTGTCAGCAATATCGCGGCCAGGCGTTGTTGATACACGTCGGCCGCAGACTCAAAAAGGTAATCAATCGCAGGTCGCGAAAAATGCACCCTCTCCTCCTGGCTCAGGGAAAAACTCTGATCCTGCTCCACCGAGACATGGTAGCCGGGCGCGGCAAAATACAAGGTACCCGGCTCGATCGGCTGCTTGTCCTGAACCTCCCGCACCGGCAGGGCCACGCGCTTGGCAAACACTTCTGCCAGCTGGCTGCGGCGCTCGTCGGGCAAGTGCAACACCACGATGATCGGCAGACAATAGCCAGGTCGCAAATCGCCCAGCAGGGCCAGCAAGGCTTCGACCCCGCCCGCCGAGGCACCGATCACCACGGCTTCTACTGGTCTGTGTGCAGCCATCAGGCTGTGCCGGGCTGTCATAGCTTGCGGTAGATCCGTTCTTGCTTGAGCACCGGGGTGAACTGTTTGCTGTAGTTCGAAAAATCCAGGGTTTCCTTGCTGCCCAGCATCAGAAAGCCACGGTGGCAGAGCGATTCATGAAACAGACCAAAGGCTCTGTTTTGTAAATCTTTATTGAAGTAAATCAATACGTTACGGCATGAAATTAAATTGGTTTCTGAAAACACGCTGTCCGTTGCCAGACTGTGGTCGGCAAAGGTCACGTTCTCACGCAACGTCTTGTCAAAAATCGCGTAGTCGTAGGCGGCGGTGTAGTAATCAGCAAACGAACGCTGACCACCGGCCTTCTGGTAGTTGTGGGTATAGGCGCGAATGTTCTCCAGGGAAAAAATCCCCTGCTTGGCTTTTTCCAGAGACCGCGGGTTGATATCAGTGGCGTAAATGATAGTGCGATCCAGCAAGCCTTCTTCGCGCAACAGGATGGCCATGGAGTAAACCTCCTCACCGGTGCTGCACCCCGCAATCCAGATTTTCAGCGACGGGTAGGTCTTGAGGATGGGCACCACCTCCTGGCGAATGGCCAGGAAGTGTTCCGGATCGCGAAACATCTCGCTCACTGGAATGGTCAGGAACTGCAATAACTGCATAAAGGCCGTAGGGTCATGCAGGATGCGCTCCTGCAAGGCCGAAATGGTCTGGCAATCGAACTGACGCAATGCATGATTGACCCGGCGCTTGATCGAAGCGCCGGAGTAATCGCGAAAGTCGTAACTGTATTTGAGATAGATCGCTTCAATCAGCAACCGTAACTCGATATCGGTGTTTCGTTGCACTTAGAGTCGTTCCATTTTCGGTAGCCAGACCCGGATCAACGAAAACAGTCGATCCAGATCGATAGGTTTGGCCAGGTAATCATTGGCGCCTGCCTGCAGGCAACGCTCCTGATCGTCCTTCATCGCCTTGGCCGTCACCGCAATGATTGGCAGCTTGCGCCAGCGCGGGTTCTTGCGAATTTCGACGGTGGCCTCGTAGCCATCCATTTCCGGCATCATCACGTCCATCAACACCAGGTCGATGTCTTCAACTTCATCCAGGCGTTCGATGGCTTCGCGGCCATTACGGCCGATCACCACAATGGCGCCTTTTTGTTCCAGTGCGCTGGTCAGGGCAAAGATATTGCGGACATCGTCATCCACCAACAGAATCTTGCGCCCTTCGAACACCTTGTCGCGGCTGCGCGCGGTCTTGAGCATCGTTTGCCGCTCATGGGACAACTGAGATTCAACTTTGTGCAGAAATAATGTCACTTCATCGAGCAAGCGCTCCGGTGAGCGGGCGCCCTTGATGATGATCGAGCGCGAATACTTGCGCAGTTCAGCCTCTTCATCGCGGGTCAGGTTACGCCCCGTATAAACAATAACCGGCGGGAACGAGCAGATTTCCTCGGTGGACATGCGCTTGAGCAAGTCGTTGCCGAGCATGTCCGGCAGTTTGAGGTCGATGATCATGCAGTCGTAGATCGTGTCGCGCAGCAGGTCCAGTGCCTCCTGGGCAAAACCTACGGCGGTGATTTCAATGTCATCGTCGCCGATCAGGCGGGCAATGCTGTCACGCTGCAGGTCGTCGTCCTCTACCAGCAGCACGCGCTTGACCTTCTGGGTCAGCTTGGCTTCCAGGCGGGCGAAGACGTTTTTCAGCTCTTCACGGGTGGTCGGCTTGACCGCGTAGCCCACCGCGCCCATATGCATCGCGGCCTCGACCCGATCCTCGACGGAAATCACATGCACCGGTATATGCCGGGTCGGCGCAAGGGCCTTGAGGCGCTGCAACACGGTGAGCCCCGAGTGGTCCGGCAGGCGCATGTCCAGCAGGATGGCATCGGGAATAAACTGTGCGGCCAGGCTGAAACCTTCGTCGGCACCGTGGGCGACCAGGCAACGATAGCCAAGTTCATGTGCAAGATCGAAGAGGATATGCGCAAAGTTGGGCTCATCTTCAATCACCAGGATGCAACGCGTGGCAAACGGCGCCTGCTCGCGATCATCCATAAAGCGCGCAATCTCTACCGGTGGCACAACGACGGGTAACGGCTGAGACCTGAGGGCCGCGGGTGCTGGCCGTGGCGCGGCAGTGGCGGACAGTTGCGCCAACTCCTCGGCCGACTCCACATATTGCTCCGGCAGCACCAAGGTAAAGGTGCTGCCCTGCCCCGGCTCGCTGCTGACCGTGATCGAACCACCGAGCAAGGTCGCCAGGTCGCGGGAAATCGACAGGCCCAGGCCAGTTCCGCCGTAGCGGCGGTTGCTGGTGCCATCAGCCTGGCGGAAGGCTTCGAAAATGCTTTCCTGCTGATCCGCGGCGATGCCTATGCCCGAATCGGTCACAGCAAAGGCCACTCCTTCTCCCGGCTCACGGGACACGACCAGGCTGACCTGGCCTTTCTCGGTGAATTTGACCGCATTGGACAGCAGGTTTTTCAGGATTTGCTCCAGACGCTGACTGTCGGTGTAGATCATCGGCGGCGTGCCGGGTTGAACTTGCACGTCAAAGCCCAGGAATTTTTCACCTGCCAGTGGCTGAAACATCCCGCGCAAGCCTTCAACCACACGCCCGACGCTGGTGTTCTCGGGGCGCACTTCAAGCTTGCCGGCTTCGACCTTGGAAATATCCAGAATGTCGTTGATCAGGTTGAGCAGGTCATTGCCCGCCGAGTAAATCGACTCGGCAAACTTCACCTGCTCTGCGCTAAGGTTTTGCTGCGGGTTCTCGGACAGCAGCTTGGCCAGAATCAGCGAGCTGTTCAACGGCGTGCGCAGCTCGTGGGACATGTTGGCGAGGAACTCCGACTTGTACTTGCTGGAGCGCTGCAACTCATCCGCGCGGTCTTCAAGCTGGATCTGGACCCGATTCAGCTCGGTGTTCTTGCGATCCATCGCGTCACGCTGGCCAGCCAGCTCTTCGTTGGTCTGCTCAAGTTCGGCCTGCTGGGTTTCGAGGCTGGTTTGCGACTCTTTGAGGATGCGCGACTGCTCTTCGAGTTCTTCGTTGGCGGTTTTCAATTCTTCCTGCTGGACTTGCAGCTCCTCGTTGAGCTGCTGGGTTTCGGCCAGCACTTCCTGCAGGCGCTGACGATAGCGGGCAGCTTCGATCGAGGTGCCGATATTGTCGGCAATCAGTTCGAACAGCTCGATATCGCGCGCGCTCAGCGGGCGCAGAAACCCCAGCTCAATCACCCCGTTGACCCGGTCATCATCACTGGTCGGTACCACCAGCACACTGTGCGGGCTGCCCTGGCCCAGCCCGGAGGTTACTTTGAGGCTGTAGTCGGCAGGCACATTGTCCAGACGAATCAGCTTGTCCTGCTGCGCGGCCTGCCCGACGATGCCTTCGTCGTTGTGAATCAGCTGGTCCTGTACCTCTTGCTCACGGGAAAAACCGTAGCTGGCCACACGCTTCAGGCCGCCATGATCTTCACGCACGTAAACCGCCGCCACCACCGACCCCAGATACTGGGCGCAGAATTGCAGGATATTGCGCCCCAGCATATTCAGGGTCAGACGCCCCAGCACCTGTTCGGCCAGTTCAGTCTGACCGTTGCGTAACCACGCCTGCTGCTCCAGGCGCTGCGCAGTCTTGATCTGCGACTCGAAGACATTGTTGTAACTATTTGAAAGCTCTATTAAATCTCGACGCCCTACATAGGCCAGAAAGCCGCTCAAGCCCAGTACAAAACACAGGTACAGGGCGATACAGATAATCGTGGTACGGCTGACGTCTTCACTGCGCGCCATGCGCAGTTGCTGCTCCATTTGAATAAAATCGTCATATTCCTTACGGATTTCATCACTCAGGCGCTTGCCGCGTCCGGCCTGCACTGCCGAACGGTAGTCACCGTCCTGGCGGCGCAGGTCGACCATCGACTGTGCGTAGACATTCCACTCATCCTGCAACGCTTCAAGACGCTTGAGGCGGTCAATCTGCTGGGGGTTATCGCTGACCAGCTCCTGCAAACCTTTTAATTGCACATTGATTTGCGGCTTGGCGACGGCATAGGGGTCGAGGAAATGCTCATCACCGGTGATGAGAAAACCGCGCATGCCGGTTTCGAGGTCGACCGTCAGGCGCACCGCGTCATTGGCATTGCTGATGACCCGATCACTGTGCTCGACCCACCTGATCACCGACAGCAAATAGCTGACCATAACCACAAACAATGCAGCACTGAGCACACCGACGGCCAAAGGCAAACCGACGTTGCGACTCAGGAGCTTGCGAAAGCTTCGCTCGTCGATTGATGCAGGTGCGTTCATTTTCAGGCCCGTGACAGTCATAAAAAACTGGAGTTTGCCGGATTATCGAGCAATAGTTCTAATTTCTTACCTTTAAATACGTTTTTACACACATAGGGAGGCAGGTGAAGGCTATGCTTACTCGCTGTGGCAACTGCGCTTAAATTTTTATCGAGATCATGATTATGTCCGCAACACCCTCCACCATCCTTGTGGTCGAAGACGACGCCATTGTTCGCATGCTGATCGTTGATGTACTGCAAGAACTGGAGTTCAGCGTGCTTGAAGCCGATGGCAGCGAGCGCGCTCTGGAACTGCTTGAGGACACAGCCCGCAACATTGACCTGCTGATGACCGACGTTGGCCTGCCGGGAATGGACGGCCGCACACTGGCTGCCAAGGCCCGCGAACTGCGCCAGACATTGCCAGTGCTGTTTGCCAGCGGCTACGCCGAGACCCTGGAGATTGCAGAAGGCATGGCGGTGATCGGCAAGCCTTTCTCCATTGACCAACTGCGCGCAAAAGTCAAAAGCATGCTGATCAATGCATGAGAAGTCTGTGGGAGCGGGCTTGCTCGCGATCGCGTCACTGCGGTGCCCCTGAAAGACCGCGTTACCCGCATCGCAGGCAAGCCACACACATGAAAATCAAAAGCCAGGCATACCTCTGCAATTGACGGCCCCACAGGGCTGTGGTTTCCTACACATCTTGTATCAGGTGCCCTTCACAGGGTGAAACGGGAAACCGGTGCGTCAGGCTTTTGCCCTGACAAGTCCGGCGCTGCCCCCGCAACGGTAAGCGAGAGAAACATCACGTCCACTGTGCCACTGGCATGGGAAGGAGATGTTTGCAGGTTCAGCCCATGAGCCCCTCGCAAGCCCGGAGACCGGCCTGATTATTTCGAATAACAAACCCGCGGTGGGCGGGCGCTGTTAAACCCTGCGAGCTTCGTTCGCGGGGTTTTCTTGCGCTTTGCTGCCCGTCGTCCGACCCGAGGCAAGCGCCATGTCCATCAGCACCAGCCGTACCCACTCCGCTGCGAGTAGCACCACCCAAAGCCAACGTATCGTGGCCGCTGTCGGCGCTGCCGTACTGGGCGCTTTCCTCGTTTACTTCGCCGGTTTTTCGCATATCGATGCCGTGCACAACGCAGCTCATGACACCCGTCACAGCTCCGCCTTTCCGTGCCATTGAGACTGCCTGCCATGATCAAGCGTATCGCTCGAACGGCAGGCTTTACCGGCCTGCTGGCCGCCCTGCTGCTGACCCTGCTGCAAAGCTTTTGGGTTGCCCCGCTGATTCTGCAGGCCGAAACCTACGAAAAACCCGCTGCTAGCGAAGTGCACGAACATGCCGACATGGCCATGCCTGCACATGAGCATGACGCCGAGGCCTGGGAGCCGGAAGATGGCTGGCAGCGCGTGCTGTCCACCACCGGTGGCAACCTGGTGGTCGCGGTGGGTTTTGCCCTGATGCTGGCGGGCCTGTACACCCTGCGCGCACCCGCCCGCACATCCCAGGGCCTGCTCTGGGGCCTGGCCGGCTATGCCGTGTTCTGCCTGGCGCCGACCATGGGCTTGCCGCCTGAACTGCCGGGCACTGCCGCGGCGGATCTGTTGCAACGCCAGCTCTGGTGGGTCAGCACTGCAGCCTCGACGGCCGTGGCCATTGCCCTGCTGGTATTTGGCAAGCATTGGGCACTCAAAGTGCTGGGGGTGGCGATTGTGCTGGTGCCGCATCTCTTTGGCGCGCCGCAGCCGCTGGTGCATTCAAGCCTGGCACCTGAGGCACTGGAGTCGCAGTTCAAGCTTGCCGCACAACTGACCAACCTGGCTTTCTGGCTGGCACTGGGCGTGATCAGCGCCTGGCTGTTCCGGCGCAATCCTGCAGGTCAGTACTCGGCATGACAGCGACCGGCGCAGCGCCAAGCCTGGTGATTGGCCTGGGTTGTCGCCGGGGTTGCAGCGCACAAGCGCTATTGGCGTTGATCGAAGACAGCCTGAGCCAGGCCGGCATTGCACTGAGTGCGATCCGTGCCCTGGCCAGTATTGACCTCAAGCGCCACGAGCCCGGGCTGCTGCAACTGGCAACAGAGCTAAACCTCGAACTGGAACTGTTCAGCGCCGCGCAAATGGCCGAGTTTTCACCCCGGCTCAGCCATCACTCGGCTACCGCGTTCGCTCAAACCGGTTGTTTTGGCATTGCCGAAAGTGCTGCCCTGGCCCTGGCCACACAGCTGGCCGGGGCACCGGCGACTTTGTTGATCACACGTAAAAAAACCTCCATGGCCACCTTTGCGTTAGCCTGCGCCCGGTAAAACCCGCGATAATCCCCCGCCTCACTATGAGCGTTGTTCACGAACAGCTCTATCTCGACCTTTTCAAGAGACTGCCATGACCGTTTATTTCATCGGCGCCGGGCCCGGCGATCCAGAGCTGATTACTGTCAAGGGCCAGCGCCTGATTCGCAGCTGCCCGCTGATCATTTATGCAGGTTCACTGGTGCCGCAAGCGGTCCTGACAGGCCACCAGGCCGAGCAAGTGATCAATAGCGCCGAGCTACACCTTGAACAGATCATCGAGCTGATCAAGGTGGCCGACGCCAAAGGCCAGGATGTGGCCCGCGTACACTCCGGCGACCCGAGCCTGTATGGCGCGATTGGTGAACAGATACGCTGCCTGCGCGAGCTGGGCATCGCTTTTGAAATCATTCCGGGAGTGACAGCCACGGCGGCCTGCGCAGCCATTTTGGGGGCGGAACTGACCCTGCCTGATATTTCCCAGACCGTGATCCTGACCCGCTATGCGGAGAAAACCGTGATGCCCGCCGGCGAAGAACTGGCCAGCCTGGCACAGCACAAGGCAACCATGGCGATTCATCTGGGGGTCAAGAATCTGGACAAAATCGTTGCCGAGCTGATCCCGCACTACGGTAGCGACTGCCCTATTGCCGTGATTCACCGTGCCAGTTGGCCAGATCAGGACTGGGTGCAAGGTACGCTGGCGGATATTGCGGCCAAGGTTCAGGCCAAGGGCTTCCGGCGTACCGCGCTGATTCTGGTGGGCCGGGTGCTGGCCAATGACAGTTTCGCCGAGTCGTCGCTGTACCGGGCGGGGCATGCACACTTGTATCGACCTTGAGTGCGGCCTGAGGGCTTTTAAACAACCATAAAAAAACGGTGCTCACGGGGCACCGTTTTTTCTTCAGCTTCGCAGCGAACGCCCTGTTAGTAGTAGGCGTTTTCTTTCTGCGAGTGGTCGGTCACGTCACGTACGCCTTTGAGCTCCGGCACACGCTCCAGCAAGGTGCGCTCGATGCCTTCACGCAAGGTCACGTCCGCCTGGCCGCAGCCCTGGCAACCGCCACCGAACTTGAGCACCGCGATACCATCTTCAACCACTTCGATCAGGCTGACCTGACCACCGTGGCTGGCCAAACCGGGATTGATCTCGGTTTGCAGGTAGTAGTTGATGCGCTCGTTGATCGGGCTGTCGGCGTTGACCATCGGCACTTTGGCGTTTGGCGCCTTGATGGTCAGCTGACCACCCATACGGTCCGTTGCGTAGTCCACCACGGCATCGTCCAGGAACGGTTCACTGAAAGAATCGATCCAGGCCGTGAAGCTTTTCAGGCCAATGGCGGTGTCTTCAGGTTTGACTTCAGCCGGCTTGCAGTAGGCAATGCAGGTTTCAGCGTACTGAGTACCGGGTTGGGTGATAAAAACGCGGATACCGATACCCGGGGTGTTCTGCTTGGACAGCAGATCAGCCAGGTAATCGTGGGCAGCGTCGGTAATCGTTATGGCGCTCATGGAATCTCCTCGCAGACATGGGACGCAGTTTACGCCAATCGGCGCGCCTGACAAAGTCCTAGTATTTTTGTCAGGAAAGCTGCGTCCCATTCGTTCAATTTCAACCGCCCCTTTACAGGTTTTCGTAGCGGTTCATGTCCAGTACGCCCGCTTCAACCGGGTCGGTTTCATTGATGTACTGGCCTATATCATGGAAGTACTGCCAAAACTGCGGGTGGCTGCGGCGGATGCCCCAACGCTCGACGATGGTGTCGAACGTTGCCTGATCCTTGCATTGCTCCATGGCCTCGACAAAGGCTTCGACCTGATCCGCAGGGATGTTGAACATGAAATTGGGGTAGCTGCTCAGCACTCCCGGGTAGATGGTCAAGGTGTCCAGCCCCGGCTCCAGGCGGTACTCCTCGCCCAGCATAAAGGCCACGTTGGTGTGAGCACGGTTGCGCAACATGCTGTACATCTCGCGCTTGCCGTCTGCACCTTCGATACGCAGCATGGTGGCTTCAGGCAATTGATTGATCACGTCCAGCCCGGCAGCAGGCCGCGAGGTCAAACGGCTGAGCGCTTGCTCGGCGTATTTGAATTCCTGCGCAATATTGGGCCGTGAGCAGTATGCACCCGAGCAGCGGTTGATCGGGTCGGGGCGCGCATTCAGGGTGCCGGTGCGCTCAATCAGCTTGAGGGCGAAGTCACGCTTGGGGTCGGCCGGGTCGAGCTTCATGCCGGTCGGGGTGTCTGTGTCAATTTTCTGGTAGTCCATCCACATCTTCAGCTTGCCGCTGTTCTGATACCAGTCGCTGAGGATCGACGCTCTGGAATCGGCGGGCATCAGGCGCAGGAAGTTGACTTCGGCACCGTTGCGGATCAAGTCAAAGTACAGACGGGTCTGAGCCTGGTGCGAGACATTGCCGAATACGTCGAAGTTGACTGCCAACTGGTAGTAGGTGCGCTCCAGCAAGGGGTAGTCGAACAGCCACATGGTTTGCGGGATCTCGCCGATCAGGCCCTTGCTGACACTGGCGCTGTCAAAGTGGCGGAATACCGTCAGCAAAGCGTTGTCGTTGCCCGCCCACAGGGTCGACCAGCTTGGAGGCGGCATATCGGCATAGGCCTTTTGCCGCAGCTTTTCATAGTCGTTACGCTTGTCGCGGTAGTTGTGCCACAGCGAAATAACGCTGCCAACGTCGTCGATCTGCCCGGGCATTGCCAGCAAGGGCGTTGCCAGGCCGCGATACACCGCGTCGGTGACATAACGGTCGCGGGCAGGCTCCTGAAACACGGTCCAGAAGTTGTCGCGGATTACATCGGTGGCAATTTGACCACGGCATACCGGCCCGCGGATAAAGGTGCGCACAAAGTATTCAGCGTTATCGAGCATAAATTGATAGCGCGCGACTGCCGGGATAGCCTCAAAGGTTTCAAACGGATTGGCACGCCCGCGTGGCCCGTAACCCGGCAGTTTGGTGGCATGCCAGTCGCCGCTGTAGAACAGCTGCTTGACCCGCGCCAGCTTATGCGCCCCCATCGGGTAGGTGATATGGGTCTTGTGCACGATCACGCCCTGCACCGGCTGCAAGCGATAGTAAAACGCCGTGCCCGGGTCATCGTTGGGGCGACGGGTGGCGATCAGGTCGACAGGTTGCCCGCTGGGCGTGCGCGAGCGCACCCATTGGAAATAATGCCCCGGCACACCGTTGTCAAAATAGGTATGGGCAAGAAACAGATGCTCGTACAACCAGCGCGCCACCAGTGCTTCGGTGGAACCCGGACGGTTGAACAACTCTTCCCACTCGGCAATTTGCGCAGCCTCGACCGCTGTGGGCTTGATGGCCTGCTGATCAACTTTAGCGCCCTGCGCCAGCCAGGTCTGCACGGTGCTGTATTGCTGGTCGGTCAGGCCGGTAACGGCCAGCGGCATACCCTCCTTGGGATGGCTCTGGGCATAAGCATTGAACTCACCGGGCGCGGGGCAGACGTTTTCGCGGTTCAGGCCCAGGACGATGTCTTCGGGCAATTTGGCATTCGGGGTCAACGGCGTGCTATGCCCCAGCTCCAGCATGCGGGCCATCAGGGCTGCTTGAGCGCCCTGGGCGTCGAGTACCGAGTAAAAGCCCTTGTTGCGCCATTCATTGGGGCCGCTGGCATCGTAGAAAATCCGCGTTGGAGCCACGGCATCCACCCGGTCGCCCTTGTAGACCGGTACCTTGCTCGCACCGCGGGTCGCGCCCTCTGCACTGCCGAGGTTGAGCTGGCAGGCCGCATCATTGCAAGCGTGGCAGGCAACGCATTTTTCGGTGAGGATCGGCTGGATATCCCGCGTATAGGAAATAGCCGGGCTGACCAACGGGGCCTGTGCCAACGCTGTACTGCACACCACCAGCGTCACGGCGCTGGTGAGTAGGCGAAAAAACATGTGCCATTGTCCTGATATCAAAAATATGTCGCGATTCTACCTGTCGAACAAACGCCGGAACATGAATCAAATTCATGTAAAACAGCAGACGCTCAAATCCCACGCAGGTTTGTTATGATTTCGCATCTTTTGCATGGCTCTAACAGGTAGTCCTATGTCTGACCGCAGCGCTCGTCTCCAAGCACTTCAGCAAGCCCTCAAAGAGCGCATTCTGATTCTCGATGGCGGCATGGGCACTATGATCCAAAGCTACCGTCTAGAGGAACACGACTATCGTGGCACACGCTTCGCCGACTGGCCGAGCGACGTCAAGGGTAACAACGACCTTCTGGTGCTCACCCGCCCCGACGTGATCGGCTCGATTGAAAAGGCCTATCTGGATGCCGGTGCCGATATTCTCGAAACCAACACCTTCAATGCTACCCAGGTTTCCCAGGCCGACTACGGCATGCAGGCACTGGCCTACGAGCTAAACGTAGAAGGCGCCCGCCTGGCGCGCAAGGTGGCTGATGCCAAAACGCTGGAAACCCCGGACAAACCACGCTTTGTTGCCGGTGTACTGGGCCCGACCAGCCGCACCTGCTCGCTGTCCCCGGACGTAAACAACCCCGGCTACCGCAACGTGACTTTCGATGAGCTGGTGGAGAACTACACCGAAGCCACCAAAGGCCTGATCGAAGGCGGCGCCGACCTGATCCTGATCGAGACCATCTTCGACACCCTCAATGCCAAGGCCGCGATTTTCGCCGTACAGGGCGTTTTCGAAGAGCTGGGTGTCGAGTTGCCGATCATGATTTCCGGCACCATTACCGACGCCTCCGGGCGTACCCTGTCGGGCCAGACCACCGAAGCGTTCTGGAACTCGGTGGCCCACGCCAAACCGATTTCCGTGGGTTTGAACTGCGCCCTGGGTGCCAGCGAACTGCGTCCGTACCTCGAAGAGCTGTCGAACAAGGCCAGCACCTACGTCTCGGCGCACCCCAACGCCGGCCTGCCCAACGAATTCGGCGAGTACGACGAACTGCCGGCGGAAACCGCCAAGGTCATTGAAGAGTTCGCCCAGAGCGGTTTCCTCAACATTGTCGGCGGTTGCTGCGGCACCACGCCGGGGCATATCCAGGCCATCGCCAACGCCGTAGCCGGTTATGCTCCGCGCCCGATCCCGGACATTCCAAAGGCCTGCCGTCTCTCCGGGCTTGAACCGTTCACCATCGATCGCAGCTCGTTGTTCGTCAACGTCGGCGAGCGAACCAACATCACCGGTTCTGCCCGCTTCGCCCGGCTGATTCGCGAAGACAACTACACCGAAGCCCTGGAAGTGGCCCTGCAACAGGTTGAAGCCGGTGCGCAGATCATCGACATCAACATGGACGAGGGCATGCTGGACTCGAAGAAGGCCATGGTGACCTTCCTCAACCTGATCGCCGGCGAGCCGGATATCAGCCGCGTACCGATCATGATCGACTCCTCCAAGTGGGAAGTGATCGAAGCGGGCCTCAAGTGCATCCAGGGCAAGGGCATCGTCAACTCGATCAGCATGAAAGAAGGCGTCGAGCAGTTCATTCATCACGCCAAACTGTGCAAGCGCTATGGTGCCGCCGTGGTGGTGATGGCTTTCGACGAAGCCGGCCAGGCCGACACCGAGGCGCGCAAAAAAGAAATCTGCAAACGCTCCTACGACATTCTGGTCAACGAAGTGGGCTTCCCGCCGGAAGACATCATTTTCGACCCGAACATCTTTGCCGTGGCCACCGGCATTGAAGAACACAACAACTACGCTGTGGACTTCATCAATGCCTGTGCCTATATCCGCGACGAACTGCCCTATGCCCTGACCTCGGGCGGTGTATCCAACGTGTCGTTCTCGTTCCGTGGCAACAACCCGGTTCGTGAGGCGATCCACTCGGTGTTCCTGCTGTATGCGATCCGCAACGGCCTGACCATGGGTATCGTCAACGCCGGCCAGCTGGAAATCTATGACCAGATCCCGGCCGAGTTGCGCGATGCCGTGGAAGATGTGGTGCTCAACCGCACCCCCGATGCCACCGACAACCTGCTGGCAATTGCCGACAAGTACAAGGGCGATGGCAGCGTCAAGGAAGCCGAAACCGAAGAGTGGCGCAGCTGGGACGTCAACAAGCGTCTGGAGCATGCACTGGTCAAGGGCATTACCACCCATATCGTTGAAGACACCGAAGAGTCGCGCCTGTCGTTCAAACGCCCGATCGAAGTGATCGAAGGCCCGCTGATGTCGGGCATGAACATCGTCGGCGACCTGTTCGGTGCGGGCAAAATGTTCCTGCCCCAGGTAGTCAAGTCTGCCCGCGTGATGAAACAGGCCGTGGCCCACTTGATCCCGTTTATCGAACTGGAAAAAGGCGACAAACCGGAAGCCAAGGGCAAGATCCTGATGGCCACGGTCAAGGGCGACGTGCATGACATCGGCAAGAATATTGTCGGCGTGGTGCTTGGCTGTAACGGCTACGACATCGTTGACCTGGGCGTGATGGTGCCGGCAGAGAAAATCCTGCAGGTAGCCAAAGAGCAGAAGTGCGACATTATCGGCCTTTCCGGCCTGATCACGCCGTCGCTGGATGAAATGGTGCATGTTGCCCGCGAGATGCAGCGTCAGAACTTCCACTTGCCACTGATGATCGGCGGTGCGACTACATCCAAGGCGCACACCGCAGTCAAGATCGAACCCAAGTATCAGAACGATGCCGTGATCTATGTCACCGACGCTTCTCGCGCCGTGGGCGTGGCCACGCAATTGCTGTCCAAGGAACTGAAACCGGCCTTTGTTCAGAAAACCCGCGAAGAGTACGTTGAGGTCCGCGAACGCACCGCCAATCGTAGTGCCCGCACCGAGCGCCTGAGCTACCCGGCATCGATCGCCAAAAAACCGCAGTTCGACTGGGCCGGCTACCAGCCGGTCAAACCGACCTTCACCGGTGCCAAGGTACTGGACAATATCGACCTCAAGGTACTGGCCGAGTACATCGACTGGACGCCGTTCTTTATTTCCTGGGACCTGGCTGGAAAATTCCCGCGCATCCTCACCGACGAAGTCGTCGGCGAAGCGGCCACGGCGCTGTATGCCGATGCCCAGGAAATGCTCAAAAAACTGATCGACGAGAAGCTGATCAGCGCCCGGGCAGTGTTCGGTTTCTGGCTGGCCAATCAGGTTAACGATGACGATTTGGAACTGTACGGTGACGATGGCCAGCCATTGGCCAAACTGCATCACTTGCGCCAGCAGATCATCAAGACCGACGGCAAGCCGAACTTCTCCCTGGCCGACTTTGTCGCACCCAAGGACAGCGGCGTGACCGACTACGTGGGCGGTTTTATCACTACCGCAGGCATCGGTGCCGAAGAAGTGGCCAAGGCGTATCAGGACGCGGGGGACGACTACAACTCGATCATGGTCAAGGCCCTGGCCGATCGTCTCGCCGAGGCCTGCGCAGAGTGGCTGCACCAGCAGGTGCGGACCCGCTACTGGGGCTACGCCAAGGATGAGCAGTTGGCCAATGAAGAGCTGATCAAGGAGCAATACAGCGGTATCCGCCCTGCTCCCGGCTACCCGGCTTGCCCGGACCACACCGAGAAAGCCACCCTGTTCAAGCTGCTGGATCCGGAGGCCGAAGAGATGCGTGCGGGCAAAAGCGGCGTGTTCCTGACCGAGCACTACGCCATGTTCCCGGCGGCAGCGGTTAGCGGCTGGTACTTCGCACATCCGCAAGCGCAGTACTTTGCGGTGGGCAAGGTCGACAAGGACCAGATCGAAAGCTACACGGCGCGCAAAGGGCAAGATTTGAGCGTGACCGAGCGCTGGCTGGCGCCAAACCTGGGGTATGACAACTAACAGGTAGCAACGCTTCCGACACCCTGCAGTCGCTGCCGGATGCGATCGATGACCAATCGATCGCAATGTCCGGCAACGACGACAGTCACTATGGGTTAATCAGGCTGCGTGGACAGCGTTGCGAGAACCTCTCCCGAGAGACGTTCACGCAAAAGTTGCTCTTCGCTGCGCTTGCGCTCATCCAGAGCGCCGAGCTCCTGTTGATACACCTCCCCGAGATCGGCATGTCGGTCTTCCAGCGCTTTATGCTCCACTTCAAAACGTTCCTCCAGAGCCAGGAATTCCTCTGGATACTGGCGCTTGAGGTAATTGATCCAGTAGCCCTGCAGGATCAACTGCTCCATAAAGGCCGGAGAATTTTCGGCTGCCTTTATTTTCAAATAAGCACTTTCAATCTCTTGCTCAGTGACTTTCGCCGCATGGCTGTATTGCATGCCCCTGGGCTGCGCAGGCAGGTCGAGGCGCTCGCTCAGGCTAATGCGATAGGCCAGTCGAACCTCCGCAGCGTCCGCTCCACGGCGTGATTGATAGGCAAATTGCGCGACCTCCTCCACTTGCCCCAAGCGAAACAGGCGCCGGCCCAGCTCGAGCAACGCAGGCCCTTCCTGGCCAGCCACCACTGAGCGCAGGGCATTGAACTCAAACACCTTCACTTCCAGATCGCTGAACAGCAGGATTCGACCATCGCCACAGGTCACATCGGAATGACCGATGATAAATAGCTCGTCGCGTAACTGGCTATCGGATGCAGCTGCCTGCAGTACATTCCAGACCCGCCGGGTCAGGCCCGGTCTGTCCTGGATATAGTCCTGGGTGAATTGCAGCTGATCCAGCAAATAGAACAGCCCCCTGCTCTCCTTTTGCGCCAGCAGGTCGTCCCAGATCACTGGCCTCGGCGAGCCTTGCGGCTCCCCCACACACCAGCGGGCCTTTTGCTCGGCCAGTTGCTCGGGTGTCAGGTGCTCCAGATGATCGAGGTTTTCGTCGACACCAGCGGCCCCGTACTCAGGCTCATCACTGCTGAGCGAAGCGTTATCGGAGAAGGCCAGGCCGTCTTCAATGTCCTCAAGGGAGCATCCGAGGTCATTGCCCGAAAAGCTCCTGTAGTCTCTTAAGGTTGCATAGCCTGATGTGGAGAGCAGGTTATGGGACAAATCAGTATGAGCCATCAATGCGTCGTTATCGCCCTCAAACAGCTCAACAGGGATCGTATCGATCTGGTTGTTGCTCAGGTTGAGGGTTCTGAGGGTCGGGGTTGTGAGTACCCGGGTCGGCCAGCGCACCAGCCTGTTCCCCCTCAGGTTCAGGGTTTGCAATTCGCTCATGCCAGTAAGGTCAAATGTGTCGAGCCTGTTGTAGCTCAGATCCAGCCATTCCAGGTGCGCCAGTGATTGCAACTGGCGACTCAAGCCCTCCTCGTCCTGCAAGCGGTTGTGGGCAGCCTCCAGCCGGGTGAGGTTTTCAAGCGAGCCGATACCCTCCGGCAAACGGGTCAGCTCATTATTATTGAGGTGCAAGGTACGCAAGCCGGGAAATTCGCGGATAAACCCTTGCGAGCCCCCGGCAGTAATGCGTACACCGCTGAGGTTCAGTGTGGTGATATGCGTCTGGGACACATTCAGCGGCGGTATATCCCCCAGGCACAGGTCCGAGAAGTCCAGGGTATGCACAGACTCGGGCTGCGCCGTTGTGACGGTCTCCAGCCCATCGCGCCAGGCCTGCATGATCCTGTCAGCCGCACGCCTGCGATCGACGGCACTGACCCAGCGTCCGCTTTCCCTGTGGCCCGGAATATTGATCCAGCCATTCAGGCGCTGGACCAGAGCGTCGTATTGGTGATTCCACTCGGCAAGCCGGGCGTCGATTTCCAGCACACCCATGCCACGGGCCTGCATCTGTTCAAGGTATTGCACTGCATCATGCAGGCTCAGATCGGGATGGACCCTTTGCAGCAGGGTGGTGCGGTTCAATTCCGGGGCACCGGGCTGAAATATCGGTGCGGGGCTCAACAAGACTTCATCCGTCTTCAATACTGGAGCGGCCGCCAACAACAGGTCCGGCTTGTCAGCGACAATGGCAGGGAAAAACTCGGGCGTTCCCCCGGTCCTGCGTGCTGCCAGTAATCCGATCGCTATATTGCCTGCCGTGTCGCGTCCCGAACGCTGGGCATGAGCCAGCAAATCGGCACAGCTTTGCGCATCCAGCTGGCAACCATTCAACTTCACCCCCTGCATCAGTGCCTCATGACCCACGAGAGCCGTCGCAGGGACAGTCCTGATTGCGCTGTTGCTCATATCCAGAAACCGCAACCGGGGCAGATCAAAAACCCCGGCTGGCCAGCTGCGAATGGCCGTATGACTGAGATCAAGCGACTCCAGCTTGGTCAGCGCCCCGATATCCAGCGCTGTCACCCGGTTGCCCTGCAGATTCAAGCGCACGAGCCCATGCAGGCCACTCAACTGCATCTGCAACGAGGGGCTCATCACCAACTCGTTGTGCGCCAGGTTGAGGTCTGTGAGCTGGCGCAAATTACCCAGAGCATTCGGCAGCAAATCCAGGCCGTTGCGGCTCAGGTCCAACTCCCGGAGCTGGCCGAACGCCTGCAGAAACCGATCCATTTCCTCGACAGCCACCTCCAGCTCGCTCAAGTTGAGGCGATGGACATGGGCAAACGCCTGCCCCCCCGGCACAGGTGGCAGAGAACTGATTATTTCGTCTGCCAGATCCAGCTCCTGATTTACAGTACTGACCCGCCAGGAAGGCCCGGCGCCAGCATCCTCCAACCCCAGTCGGGGTGAAATTCCAGCACGCCAGCAGCGCTGAATCTTGTCAGCCGCTTGCCTGCGCAACAGCGTTTGCGTCGTCTCAGGATCCTGAGACACCCAAGCCTCCAGAGCCTCGGCAAACCTGTAGTGCTCTTCATGCAAGCCGTTAACGCGCCGCATCAGCTCAGCCACGGCTTGTTCGCCAAGGGACCAACGCGTAATTACCGTACTGGCAAACAGTCGGTCATGGGGCATGAAACGGGTCAGGCAACCTGTGCAGTAAGCGATTGTCCATTTCTCCAGATCCACCGTTCGCACAGGATGGGTACGCAGGCGCTCGTAGGCTCTCATGGCCGTTGACGGCTCAATGCCTGACCAATCCAGAAGCAAGCCCGCCCATAACTGCTGATGTCCGGTGAACAGCTCATCGGGCAACGTTGTTATCGAGGTTCCAAACAGGTCCAGGGTTTCAAGATCAGTGAGATCCAACAGGCCTGCTGGCCACTGAACAAGTCGTCCTTTGATCTGCAATTGCCGCAGCCGCGGCCAGCCACTGACATCCAGCGTTTCCAGTGCCCCCTGCACAGACAGGCATTCGATCTGCCCAAGGGTTGTCAGCCGGTCCATGAACTCACGGGTCAAGCCCTGCCAGTCGGCTTCCAGTGACAGCTCGCTGACCGTGGGCAACTGCGCCAATGCATCGGCAACGGGCATCATCTGTGATCGCTGAAGGCTTATTTCCAGGCGCTCCACGCTGGGGAAGCGCTTGACAAATCCGGCATCGGGCTCGCTCACCATCAGGTCGGCGCTCAGCCGCAATGTCCGCACATGGGAAAAGTCAGCGTCCAGTACAGGAAATTCACTCGCCCAGCTAAGGTCAAATTCAAGATCCAGATAAGCAAAAGGTTCAATACGACTCAGTACACCCTCCCGCCAACAACCTACCAGCCGGTCAGCCGTCAAGCGCCGCATCCGTTGGTTAAAGGGCCCGCTGGCTGTGCTCGACCACAGTTCCAGTGTGCTACGCAATGTGTCCAGCTCACGTTGGCGACTGGCTAGAAAATCGAAGATATGCTGGGCAGACTCTCCATCGTCGATGCGCTTGCGCACATAGGCCTCGGCCTGTTCGTCGCTGATTTGCGGGCAAATATCGCGCACACGGCTAATCAACGACGGACTCACGTCAAAGGCTGCCCCTTTGCCCGACAAGGCATAGCCGATCCGACCATTGATTCTCTGCAAGGCGGGTCTTGCAACCACAGGATGCAATTTCAGCGTGCGGGCCATTTCCCTGCGGTGCGAAGTGGCGTAGCGAGCCACTGCAGCCGGGCTGACGACGTCTTGACTGGCGCTCAGGTGCAACATTGCCTCAATGGCCAGGCGCTCACTGTCGAGATTCGCCAGCCCCGGCACATACAGGCCGGCCAGCGCCCGGTTCAAACGGCCCTGTTGCGCGTACTCACGCGCCAGCCGGTCCAGCCGCCTCGACCCCCGACCTGTCCGGCGCAGGCGTGCCACATCATTCTCAACGGCAAGCTCAAGCACTTCCTGAGCCGCAGACTCAGACAGCATGGGAAATCGTCGACGTACTAATTCGACATTCGCTTGAGCCGTCCGGCCTGTGCCGGTCAGTCGGGCAAGCAGTGCGTGCTTGCCCGCTCTTGTGCCATCGACCAGCATGCCCAGCTCCCGCTCAACCCGCCATTGTTGCAATGTGTCCCTCAACAAAGCAGGCACGGGCAGGCAGTCCACATGCACCCTGCGCAAGGTTTCGTCACTGACCGCACTGATGTCGCCGATCTGCCCCAGTTCTTCATCATCGAACATGCGGGTCACGTGCCCCAGTCGACGCAGCAAGGTCGGGCGCTCCCATTGCAAGGGCTGTTCATGCTCGAGACGCCAGGCTCCTTCATGGTTATGCATGAGGATTGGCTGATAAGCATTTTCGTCGCTCGGATGCTTTATCCTCCAGGCATTAAGCTGCTGATCGAAGGCCTGCTCGTAGAACTGTCGGCCCACCTGGACCCAGGTTTTGCCGTCTGCCCGATACTGGCCCAGAGCATTGGGCTCAAGCCGGGTATTGAGCGGCAACTGGCATTGATAGGCCTCGATTTCGGGCCGCCACAGACGGGTTTCACCGTTGGGCAAGACGATTTGCCTGAACCTGTCGATCCCGGCGGGGTCAGTCGCCAACCTGCCACTGGCTACGTGGCCTGCAACCCCTGTTGCACCACTCAGCACGATATTCAGCGCAACGGACTCCACATGCGACCAGGCATCCTCGACATCGCCTGCCTGCCACGACTCGATGCCCTGGTAGATGTCCATACTCATCTGTAGAGCCATCACTGCCATCATGACCTCCCCTGCACCGGGGATTAAAAACGCTGCCACATTCAACACATCAAGACCAAGGCCAAGGTAGTCATCAAGACGCTGCTGCAAGCGCTTGCTGTCGGCATCGGCTGTGGGCACTGCAAGTGCCCGGGCATTGGCTTTGAGCCTGTCCAGATGAAGGGTATTGAGGGCCGTGAACAGCCCTGCTGATGACGTTTCGATGCTTACCAGCTCCAGCTTCAGGTCCACCTCATCAACATAATCTGCTGGCTCGATACCTCTCGGATCAGGCGTGGTCTTGTACAACTGATGATTCAATCGCTGCAAAAAAAGTGCGCCGTTCCCTTGGGGGACCAGACTGGCAAACAGCTGCTGATACGCGGGCAGACGCAAATTCAGACCCAGCTCATACTGAAATGCTTCCAGCGAGGGGTATTCTTTGAGTGCCGAGAACGGTGCCCCCGGGATATAGACCACCACGGGCTCAACCTCAGGTTTTTTCATCAGCGGCACACCGCTCAATCCGGTGCGCTCCCATTCCAGAACCGGCCACCTGGAACGATCCGGGCCGATAATCAACACCTCGTCCAAGACCTGGCCATAGAGCTGGAGCTGGCTGAACACTACAGGTTTTGCATATAACGACACGCGCGGTTGCTCCTCCAGCAACGTACTGATCATGGCAAAACCAGAGTCAGTGATATGCCGTTGCAGCAGTGCCCGATGCAAGCGTACGGCCAGCAGTGCTTTTTGCGCCCGGATCATTAGGGCGCGCACCGCTGGTGGAGCAAAAACCGCCTGCAGATGGGCCTGGTACTGCTGCCCCAAATCCAGGGATCTGCACAGCTGTGAGAACACTTCGGGTGACATGGGTAATGTTTCGCGGTAAGCAAAACCGGGAACCGGCCGAAGACTTTCCCACTCCTGTCGGAATCTGTGTGCCACAACCCCAGAACCATGCACCAGGGTGTCCGACACAATGGCCAGTTGATCAGGGCCCTTGTCTGGCTGGAACCGTTCGACAGGCAAAGCGCCCTGCGGCGCCAACGCGCTAAGTTGTCCTGCGACCCTTTGGGAAAAATCTTCACTGCCGTCAAAGTTGAGCAAGGCAGCCTGTAACAGGCTGTGTTGGCGCACGGGCTGATTGCGGCGCAGATAAAACAGCCGGTCTGTGTTGACGTCCATTGCCCGGCCTTGGCCAAGGTGACTGTGCAATGCCTCCTGCAAGCGGGGCTCGGCAAACTGGGTGATCCCCTGCAGGCCTTTCAGTGCCCTGGCCAAGGCCTGATTGGCAGCCCGGCTGTGAGCCTGGCTGTCGAGCAGGGCCTGACGCAGCCACCTTGGTGCGCGGCCGAGACCATCGGCTGCTCCAGCCTCTGAAGCATGCGCCGGAAACAATCCCGGCTTGAGGCGTTTGATATCTGCCACAGCGCTGTGTTTGACCCAGGCGGGTATTCTGGATTTTATGAAGGCTGCGTGGGGCCCCGGCCCCGAGACAATGTACGAACTTTCCATGACCGGCTTCTTCCTGAAACGCATGTGAATGAGCGCCTCAGTACAACCGACAGTGCCCGGGCATGGGTGGTAGATAGTTAATGGGCCTTGAAGTTGACTACGCTATGGGATGTAGCCGTTCCAACCTCAGACAGCCGAGGCATCTATGAACGATCCTGCCGACAACAAGCCGCCGAGCTTCTGGCAAATGCTGCACAGCGTCATGGCCGCTGCCTTTGGCGTGCAAAGCGGAAAAAACAGGACTCGGGATTTTTCCCACGGAAAAGCCTCCCACTTCCTTCTCATGGGGCTGCTATTTACCTTGGTGTTTGCCTTGACCCTGTACGGGATCGTCACGCTGGTGGTTCATCTGGCGGGGGTTTAGGGACGCAAATTGGCAGCGCGTACCTGAGTGCCGGACACGCAAAGGCCTGGGGGGGCCATGCACAACGTTGGCATTGTTGAGCATGCCAACGGCAGCGAGGGCGGCACCAGGTAATGTCGACAAGCTCTTTAGCGGCTACATCCGCCTCATCAGCCTCGACCTTGCACGCTTGCTACTGGTGGCTGACCCAGTACACGGCAGTAGAAACCACCAGAATGATCAGAAAGAAAATGGCCCATGCATCGACCTTGCTGTCGCTTTTACGCGCTTTGACTGGAGTACTCATCGCATCGCCTTTTTTCGGTTTTATGGGTGATTGCTTGAAGTCCTTAAAACAGTTAAGTCCAGCAATGCCCTTCCCACAAGTAAGGGATTGAGAATCAAACGCTTATAGTCGTTTTGGTTCTTTGCATATGCTTAAACATCACTTTTGCGCATAACTACAAACTGGTATCGTGCCCCGCTCCTTGGGGAGTGCGCGGCCGTGCGCGCAGATAAGCTGTTAGCAGCCTGAGAACAGGACCTATATGTACGTATATGACGAGTACGATCAGCAGATCATCGAGGACCGCGTCAAGCAGTTCCGGGATCAGACCCGACGCTATCTGGCAGGTGAGCTGAGCGAAGAAGAGTTCCGCCCCCTGCGCCTGCAAAATGGCCTTTATGTTCAACGCTTTGCCCCAATGCTGCGGGTCGCTGTGCCTTATGGCCAGTTGACTTCGCGTCAGGCGCGAATGATGGCCAAAATCGCTCGTGACTATGACAAGGGCTATGCCCACATCAGTACCCGCCAGAACGTGCAATTCAACTGGCCTGCGCTGGAAGACATCCCGGACATCCTGGAAGAACTGGCCACCGTGCAGATGCACGCCATTCAGACCAGCGGCAACTGCCTGCGCAACGTCACCACCGACCAGTTCGCCGGTGTTGCTGCGGATGAACTGATCGATTCGCGCCCTTGGTGCGAAATCGTGCGTCAGTGGACGACTTTCCACCCGGAATTCGCCTACTTGCCACGCAAATTCAAAATTGCAATCAACGGTTCGACATCTGACCGTGCAGCCATTGAAGTGCATGACATCGGCCTGGAGCCGGTGCTCAACGACGCCGGCGAAGTGGGCTTCCGTGTACTGGTAGGTGGCGGCCTGGGCCGTACCCCGGTAATCGGTGCCTTCATCAATGAGTTCTTGCCGTGGCAAGACCTGTTGAGCTACCTCGAGGCCATCCTGCGTGTCTACAACCGCTATGGCCGTCGTGACAACAAGTACAAGGCGCGGATCAAGATTCTGGTCAAGGCGCTGACGCCTGAAGTGTTCGCCGAGCGTGTTGAGGCCGAAATGGTTCACTTGCGCGGCGGTTCGAACACCCTGACCGAAGCCGAAGTGCAGCGTATCGCCAAGCACTTCGTCGATCCTGACTACAAAGCCCTGCCCGACTTCGGCGCCGAACTGGCCGAACTCGACAAGCAGCACCCGGGTTTTGCCCGTTGGCGCGTACGCAACACGTTGGCCCACAAAAAACCGGGCTATGTCGCCGTTACTTTGTCGCTCAAACCTACAGGTGTAGCCCCGGGCGATGTGACCGACAAGCAGTGGGATGCCATCGCCGACATGGCCGACCGTTACAGCTTTGGCCAACTGCGTACTTCCCACGAGCAGAACATTATCCTGGCCGATGTTGAAGAGAGCCAGCTGTTCACCATGTGGGGCGAGTTGCGCGAAAATGGGTTCGCCACGCCCAACATCGGTTTGCTGACCGACATGATCTGCTGCCCTGGTGGTGACTTCTGCTCCCTGGCCAACGCCAAGTCGATCCCGATTGCCGAATCGATCCAGCGCCGCTTTGAAAACCTGGACTACCTGTTCGATATTGGCGAACTGGACCTGAACATTTCCGGTTGCATGAACGCCTGTGGTCACCACCACG
The DNA here is from genome assembly GCF_037023725.1 of Pseudomonas bubulae. Taxonomy (NCBI): domain Bacteria; kingdom Pseudomonadati; phylum Pseudomonadota; class Gammaproteobacteria; order Pseudomonadales; family Pseudomonadaceae; genus Pseudomonas; species Pseudomonas bubulae. Next base: position 3,026,930 of record NZ_CP146077.1, on the reverse strand, counting down.
TCGGGCATATCGGTATTCTCGGCGTAGATAAAAAAGGCGCCGAGTTCTATCAGGTATCCCTGGGTGGCAGTGCCAGCCGTGATGCCAGTCTCGGCAAGATTCTGGGCCCGTCCTTTGCCCAGGACGCCATGCCGGATGTGATTGAAAAGCTGATCGACGTCTATGTTGAAAAACGTACCGAAGACGAACGTTTTATCGATACCTACCAGCGTATCGGCATTGACCCTTTCAAGGAGCGCGTCTATGCAGCGAATAATTAAGAACAACCAGGTCATCGATGAAACCTGGCACTTGCTGCCCAAGGAAACCAGCTTTGACGAAATCTCCAATTGCGACGACCTGATCGTGCCTTTGGTGATGTGGCGCGAACACGGCCACGCACTCAAGGCCCGCGACGGCGGCCTGGGCGTGTGGCTGGACAGCGACGAAGAAGCTGAAGAGCTGGGCGAGGACGTGGCGAACTTTCAGGTTATTGCCCTGAACTTCCCGGCTTTCACTGATGGCCGCAGTTATTCCAACGCCCGTTTGCTGCGTGACCGCTATGGTTATAAAGGCGAACTTCGCGCCATTGGCGATGTTCTGCGCGACCAGTTGTTCTATCTGCATCGCTGTGGCTTTGACGCATTCGCCATCCGTGCCGATAAAGACCCTTACGAAGCGCTGGAAGGCCTCAAGGACTTCTCGGTGACCTACCAGTCTTCAACCGACGAGCCGATGCCGCTGTTCCGTCGTCGCTGATGCTGTGGCTGGCCCTGGTTACCCAGGGCCAGCGCCTGCATAACCCTGCGCAGGGTCAAGATTGCTCCTGCTCGAAAGGGTGTTTTTCAACTTCTTCACGGGTCAACTGGCTGATCAGTTCTTGCCTGGCCAGCAAACGACTTTCCCCTACAGCTTGGGTTTTCGACACATACTCCTGACTGGACAGCCTCTCCCTAGCCAGGTAAAGCCCCTGCATGCGTTCATGCAGCGGTGAGTCAACCGACTGAAAATGCTCGGGGTATTTCTTCTCCAGAAAGCGCTCCCAGAACCCCTGCTTTTCAATGTAAGCAATCCTCGCTTGCGCTGTATCCTCAGTCAAAACATACAGCTTTGCGGCTTCAAGCTGCTCGAGCGTGACATTGGCGACTCTTTCAAAAATCATGCTCTTGGGCCGCGCCGGCAAGCCAAGGTCAGCAGCCAGTTTGACCTGATAAAACATCTGTATCTCCAGCGGATCAACCTTTGCAATTCGCGCCTGCAAATCAGCCGGGCTGAGCCTCTGCGCCAGACGCAGCGCTTGTGCCGAACCCAAACGATAGGCCACACCCTGTTGTTCCTCCGCCGTCATGTTCGCCAAGGGCTCAGATGCAAAATCCGGGCTGACCTCATCGATCAAGCCCTGCAATTGGCGCACGTACTCTGATTGCTCGGCATGGACTGCAGCAATTCGCGCCTCAACAACCCCCTGTACATGTTTATCCAGCAGTTCGATCCGCAGAAGTCCTTGTGCCAGTTGCAGCAGCTCTGCTTCGGCATTGACCGAGCTTTGCGCAATAAAGATCCGGTAACGAAGTTCAAGATCCGAAAAAATCATCGGAATCCCATCGGCGCAGGTATTGGGATTGGCTGAAACCTCAAACAGCTGGTTACGTAATTCGCTGAAATCGTGCATGGCATTGAGAACTTGCCAGACCCGTTGGCTTAAACTTTCACGTCCATGCAAATACTGGGAGGACGCACTGAGGTCTTCCAGCACGCGAAAAAAATCACTCGACCCGGCGATATCCCTCAAGCTGTTCCATACACGCGTCTCTGAGAACGTTGGCCGGGACGCCCAGTGAAAGATGCCGCGTACCTGGTCAACATGCCGACGTCGCGGAGCAATACCAAAACTGATGCCGTACTCTCGCCGATAATTCTCAAGGCGGCGTAACGAGTCGGCACTCAAAGGATTGTCATGCAGGTGAGTAACACTATTGATCGCTGTTCTGCCAGGTGACAAAACCTCCAGTGGAATGCGACTAATATTGTTGTCACGCATATCCAGGGTCTGCAGGTGGCTGAGAGACTCAACCCCTTCAGGCCAAGTCAGCAGACCACTGTAGCGTAGATACAAACGCTCAAGGTCAACCATGCGAGTCACCGAAATACGCCTGCCCAAGGGATTTCCCGTTAAATTCAAAGATTTCAACCGGGTCAGTCCCGCCAGAGCCGAAGCGGTTCGCCCGCTCAATACAATATGATTGTCCTGCAAGTTCAAGTTGACCAATTCGGACATACCGGCAATTTCCACGGGCAACTCACTGAGCTGGTTACTTTTCAGGGACAGGATGCGTAAGTTGGGAAACTTTTCCAAAAATGAACCGGGAAACTTTCCATTGGGTGAGTTGCTCAAGTGCAGTGCACTGACATGGGAAAAATCTGCCGATATCTCAGGCAAGCAATCAACTGGCCAACTATTGAGGTTCAGCACATATCCGGTGTGCTCACCCACGCTCACGGTTGCAGTCTGTCGGCGCCAGACATGGAGCAAAGCCTGGCTGATTGCACGCTTGTCCTGGGTCGTCACCAGTACCCGCGGGCCATTGCGCCGCTGACTCCAGACCGGCGAGTCCACCCAGCGCTCAAGATCGCTACGCAAGGTTTGAAGTTCGGCCTTGAACCTGGCCAGTACCCGGGTGGTCAACGCAGGTGAAAGTTCAAGATGGTATAAAAACTGGCTGACCGTTTCCTCACTCATCAACGGAAAAAGATCCATCACAAGATCCTTTATCACCAATGGCCTGCTCGCTTGCGCGGCATGGCCTGAGCGACCGCTGAGCCTGTAGCCTGCCCGCCCATCGGCCAGGCGCATGGGCGATTTGAACCAGGGTTTAACCTGCTGCATCCCCAGCGCATTGGCACTTTGCGCGCGATGACCGGCCGCATGGGATGCAATTTTCCAGCTTAAAAACACCCCCGGGTCAGTGTCGGGAAGCCCAAGCGACATACGCGCGGAAGACGGCAAGGCTTTGGCCACACATCTGCAAAGATAAGGGCTGCTGTATATATCATCTGTCGCGAGGCCCAAAAAATGGTACTCGCCCGCGCTTTTAAAAATCTCCTGGCTGTATCTGGACAACGGATTACCTACGGAGCTCAGTACTTGACCTGTGGCTCTGTCGCGCAATAGCAAGCGCTGACTGGGTGGCCAATCAGGCAAGTGGGTAAGGGTTTGCCATGCCAATGTATTGCTATCAACGTTACTTAGAGCCTCGAAATAGAGTCCCTCCAGTGCCCGGTTCAAACGCAATAGCTGCGTGTAGCTGCGCGCCTCTTCCAGGATATGCAGCGGCAGGCGCCCGGTGCTCTGCACTGTTGCCATTTCGGCCGGGGCAAGTTGATCCATCAACTCGCCCATCACACTTGCCGGCAAACTCGGAAACTGTTTTTGCAACAGCTCCATCCGGGCTGTCACCACCTCGCCCCGTTTATACAGATGCGAGAACAGGTCAGACTTTGTAGCTTGGGCAAAGCGACCCAACTGGCGCGCCAATGCCTGTTCCTGTTGCTCAAGGCCATCGACAGATTGCCCCAACAAAACCTCGATTTGCGCCGAGGAGAAGGACTCCAGCGTGGTCTTGAGCAATTCTGCGTTCTTGATCTGGGCTTCGGTAACTTGCAGGCGGGGATGCGTAGACTCCACTTCAGGCCCGTACTCCATGACCATGGACCCGCGCATGTTCACCACGCGTAAAACTCTGTCCGCAGGCCAGCCCTCAAGACGAGTCAACAGCTCCAGTTGCAATTGCGCAGTATCGGTAGACACTTTGCCCCCCTGCTGCATTTGTACGATGAAGCGTTGGATCATTTGACTCAACTGCACGCGCCTCATGCTGTCTGCCAACGCAGGAGGTGGCGGCAGGTTATCCATGTGCAGCCTGCGCAACGCATCATCACTGGTATTGGATGCAGCCAGCACACGCTCGACCATAGCGTCCGATAACCCTTGGGCCGCAGGGCCCAACCGACGGAACAACTGCATACGCGACATTTGTATCGGATCATCGAGTTCATGCACCCACGCACCGCTGCCGTTATGCCTGACGCGTGGTGTGTAGGTGTACGGCTCGGTTGGGTGCTGGATATGACACCTTTGTGTCGCAGTATCGATTTTGACCTGATACACCTTGTCTTCCAGCTTGATAAACTGCTTGTTACCCATGCTATAGAGCCCTCGCGCATCGGGCTCGGCATCACCCAGCGCAAGGTTTGGGTATTGGTAAGGCCTGAGATCCGGCCGCCACAATCGTTTTTGACCTTTAACTGACGTGACTGCAACCAGTGCATCCACGACCGGCGATGGCCTGAGTGCTTTTGCCGCTGCAGTGCTGCTGGCAGCCAGCGCAAAATTCTCGGCAACATCGAACAAGTACTCCAGCGCGGCAGCCCGGTCTCCCCGCTGCCACGCCTTGATACCGTCATACACCTCAACCCCCAGTTGCATGACACTGGTTACCAGCAAGATCTCACCCAGAACCGGGACAAAACCCAACGCAACCATCAACAAGCTCACCCCCAGATTCAAGAAAGAGGCCTGACGTGCCAAACGACTTTTAGAGTCTTCATCTTCCGTGGGGACGATCAGCAACCTGGCATCATCTTTAATCTTGGCCAGCTGCAGCCCCCAGGCAATCAAAAATGGATCGTCAAACTTGGGCAGATGCCGGGTTTCGGACATCAATGCAGGTTCATTGATGATCGGTGGGCGGCGTAACAACAACGAATCCCAGGTTATATTTTTCAAGTCCGTGCGCCGCATAAACTCGGCGCGGTAACGCAAGGGAACCAAGTGAAAGAAATACGTGGCAAAGACGCTATTTTTTAACCACTCGCGCAGCGTCGCCTTTAATAAATCAAACGACTCGAATTCGTGAAACGCCGTGCCGGAACTGTTCGGCAAATAAAGTATGCAGGGCTGCGCCTCTTCGGCCGGTTTTCTCTGCGGCCAAAAAACAATAACTCCGGGAACCTCAAAGCCCATGATTTGAAGCGTGCTATGACCTGAGTGAATATACGAAAAGAGAGCACCCGGCGGAATCAAAAAATTCAATATATAGTTATATGATTGTGTCGTGACCTCCGCCTTCATATAGGCCACATGCAAGGCGCAGGCAAATTCCTGGCGCAGATTCTGAACAAATACAGCTTGCAACTTATACGCCTTTGAATTGGCATTGTCGGCAGGCCAATTATCATCCGCCGGTTCAAACACACGCGTCAAATGCCATTGATATTGCATGCCCAGGTTCAGGTCACGGCAGATCTGCGCAAAACCTTCGGGCTTTAATTCGGCCTGTTCAATCTGCTGCGTACCTCTGAGTGCATAAATGCACGACCCCTGGTCGAAGCCGCCTTCAACAGCCTCAAAAGCCTCATAGTTCTGCAACGCTGCCTGCAGCAGGCTGTGATGACTGACGCTCGATACCAGGTTCAGCTCCAATGACTCAGGTGTGAACTTCTCGGGCAAGGCAAGCTGGATCAGAGAATCAACTAGCCTGAATTGTTGCCGAGCAAAAAACAGCAACAGATTACTCAACAAGCGAACCTGTTTTATGCCATACCTCTTGGGGTCAGCATCTGTCCAGCCACGTGCCTTCAGCGCCTCCTTGAGCAACGGCTCGGCGAACGACTCTATCGGCTTGATTTGGGCCAGCACGCGCGCGACCTCGCGCTGAGCCATTTGCCCTAATTTGAAACTGTTAAGTAATCTTTCGCGCAACGTCGGCGACGCATATTTAAACCAGGGTGCAAGCAACCCCGCAATATAGGTTTCGTGCTGGTTTTCAACCGGCACATTCGCCAATCGACGGGCATAGTCGACAACGGATCGTTCAGACTCTGATAACGGATAACTAATAGCATCGGTCATGGTAAAGGCTCGATAGGGATTCGTGCCTTCAGCTTATAGACAACACTAAAAAATAGTCGGCTGAATACTTGATAAAGAATCAGGTTATTTATTAAAAAACATGTTTTAAACGATAATTAACTACCGCACCAGACACAGACGCAGGCGCTGTTGTAAAACTTACAACAGCGCCTGACTAATCACCAGAAACGTGATTGGGTCAAACGACTCCACAATGAGTCAACAACATGTTCCGCCGAACTGCTGGCAGCCAGCCCCACACGCTCCTGCAAACTTTTGCGCTGGGCATAGTGCAGGTGATACAGCTGTGCATTCGCGGCCCGCTCGGACAAATACTCATCGCTGGTTTTCAATTCGTCGACCAGCTGTTTATCGACCGCAGCAACGCCCAGCCACACTTCCCCGGTCGCCACTTCATCAATCGCCAGCTGCGGGCGGTACTTGGACACGAAGTTCTTGAACAGCTGATGGGTGATATCCAGGTCCTGCTGGAACTTTTCACGACCTTTTTCAGTGTTTTCGCCAAATACCGTAAGCGTTCGCTTGTACTCGCCCGCCGTCAGCACTTCATAATCAATGTCGTGCTTTTTGAGCAGGCGATTGACGTTGGGCAACTGCGCCACCACACCGATGGAACCCAGAATTGCAAACGGTGCACTGATAATCTTCTGGCCGATACAAGCCATCATGTAGCCACCGCTGGCAGCAACTTTATCGATGCAGATCGTCAGCGGAATGCCTGCCTGACGGATACGTGCCAATTGCGACGACGCAAGGCCATAGCTGTGCACCATGCCACCACCACTTTCCAGACGCAGCACCACTTCGTCAGTCGGCCTGGCCAGGGTCAGCAAGGCAGTAATTTCATGGCGCAGGCTTTCTGTCGCCGAAGCCTTGATATCACCGTGAAAATCCAGCACGAAGACATTTGCCTTGGTTTCTGGCTGTTTTTTCAGTTTTTTGTCGGCCTTGGCAGTCTGCTTGCGCAGTGCCTTGAACTGGTCTTTGGACAGCAGCGATTGCTCCAGGCGTTCACGCAGGCCCTTGTAGAAATCATTGAGCTTGGTGACCTGCAATTGCCCGGTAGAACGGCGCCCTTTGCCACGCAATGCAGCAACAGTCACCAGCACCACCACAATGGCGACCACCAGAGTCACGGTTTTAGCCAGAAAACTGGCGTACTCGGCAAGAAATTCCACAGCCTCTCCTTGAAAACGATTGCAGCCCGAGGGTCAGGGCCGCGCAATGACAACCAGCATACCGACGCCAACCGGGGCCTGCCAGCCGTGAAACACCTTGATCAGGGGCATTGGCAGCAATTCAAACAAGCGTATGTTTTTTCATTGACAGCCACTTGCCATCCTCCTAACCTCGCCTGACTTTCAGTGCTCAGGAATGACGCGCACGTGGGCAGCATCTATTTGATCAGACATGGCCAGGCCTCCTTTGGTGCAGATGACTACGACAAGTTGTCACCACTGGGCGTGCACCAGGCGCAAATTGCCGGTCAGCATCTGGCCGAACTGGATTTGCGCTTTGACCGTTGCCTGGCCGGTGATCTGACACGTCAGCAAGACACCGCACGCCATGCCCTGGCACAACTGCACGCCGCCGGGCTGCCCGCCCCTACACTGGAAACAGACGCTGCCTTCAACGAATTCGATGCTTACGCCATCCTTGATGCCCTGCTTCCCGGCTTGCTGCCGGACGAGCCAGAGGCCCTGACGGCGATGAACAATGCCGCCCACAATCCGGCCGAGTTCCAGCGTATCTTTGAGCTGATCATCGAGCGCTGGCTCAGCGGCACCTGGGACACCCCCGGCCTGGAAACCTGGCTGGGCTTTGTCGAACGGGTTCAGGGCGGACTCAATCGCCTTCTTGACCTTGCCAAAGGCCAGCAGAACATTGTCGTGTTCACTTCTGCAGGCACCATTACGGCCCTGGTCCACCTATTGACCCGAATTCCGGCCACCGATGCCTTCAAGCTCGGCTGGCAAATCGTCAATACCTCGCTCAGCCAGCTCAAGTTTCATGGCCGCGGGGTCACCCTGGCTTCCTTCAACAGTCATGTGCATTTGCAACTGTTGAAGACGCCGTCACTCATCACCTATCGTTGAGCGTCGGCAACCGCGGCCTTCGGGCCGCCGTACTCCACCCTATATAAGGATCGAACCATGACTTCTGTAGCTGATGCCGTTCAAGCAATGAAAGCCAAATTCAACCCAGCCGCTGCTGCAGGCCTGGACCTGGTTTTTGGTTTCCGCATCGATGAAGATAAACACTTCTCGCTGATCGTTAAAGACAGCACTTGTGAACTCAAAGAAGGTGAAAACCCTGACGCCCAGGTCACCCTGGTGATGGACGGCGAGACCCTGGAAGGCATCGTTAGCGGCGAAACCGATGGCATGCAGGCATTTATGGGCGGCAAACTGCGCGCTGAAGGCGACATGATGCTGGCCATGAAACTGAGCGAACTGTTCCCGGCCTAAGCCACACGCAGCACCGAAAACCGAAGCCCACGCGCTTCGGTTTTTTTTGCCCTGCGGTTTATTGAGGCAGTGGCCATCAAAGACGCTGATCCCCTGCTAACAGCCCTGCCTATTAAGGCAGCAGCCGACTTGTCGAGACCCGGGCCGCCCATTAGATTAGCGAATGTTGTCAGGCCTCAACTATAAACAGAAGAGATAAACATGGCGCTTACCGACTCGTCCACCCGCATCCGCACCGGCGAAGAACTCGACGCCAGCCGCATTGACCCTTACCTCAAGGCAAATATTCCTGGCCTTGTGGGGGAACCTGCGATCAGCCAGTTCCCCGGCGGCGCCTCGAACCTGACTTACCTGATTGAATACCCGGGTCGAGAGCTGGTACTGCGCCGCCCGCCCTTTGGCCAAAAGGCCAAATCGGCGCACGACATGGGCCGCGAGTTTCGCATCCTCAATCAGCTCAAGGACGCCTTCCCCTACTGCCCCAGGGCCTACGCCCACTGCTCCGACGAAAGTCTGATCGGCTCCGGGTTCTATGTCATGGAACGGGTCAGGGGCATCATCCTGCGCTCGGATCTGCCGCAGGAACTGGCATTGGGCGCCGACGCCAGCAGAACCCTGTGCAAGAGCTTTATCGACAAACTGGTCGAGTTGCATCGCGTTGACTACAACGCTTGCGGCCTGGCCGATCTGGGTAAGCCGCAAGGCTACGTGCAGCGCCAGATCAGCGGCTGGAGCGAGCGCTACGAAAAGGCCCTGACCCCGGATGCACCCCATTGGCACGCAGTAAAAGACTGGCTGCACGCCAAAATGCCAGCCGACTACCCGACCCCGGCTATCGTTCACAACGACTACCGCTTTGATAATGTGATCCTAGATCCCGCCAACCCGATGCAGATCATCGGCGTGCTGGACTGGGAGCTGACTACGCTGGGTGATCCGCTGATGGACCTGGGCAACACCCTCGCCTACTGGATCGAGGCGGATGACCCAGCACCGGTGCAACTGATGCGGCGCCAGCCGAGCAACGCTCCGGGTATGTTGACCCGCCGCGAATTTGTGGATTACTACGCCGAGCGTTCCGGGATTCAGATAGACAACTACGATTTCTACTACACCTACGGCCTGTTTCGTCTGGCGGGTATCGTTCAACAGATCTACTACCGCTACTACCACGGCCAGACCGCAGACAAACGTTTTGCCCAGTTCATACAAATGAACGCGCTGCTGGAGCAGATGAGCCTCAACGTCATTCGCCGCTCCAGCCTCTAAGCCCCAGATAACAGGGAATCAACATGTCCAGGACTCAACTGTTCGACCTTGATGGCAAAATCGCTTTTGTTTCCGGTGCCAGCCGCGGCATCGGTGAAGCCATTGCCAGGCTGCTGGCCCAACAAGGTGCCCACGTCATTGTCTCCAGCCGCAAACTCGAAGGCTGCCAGCCAGTGGCCGATGCAATCATCGCCGAGGGCGGCAAGGCCACTGCCATCGCCTGCCATATTGGCGAAATGGAACAGATCACTCAGACCTTTGCGCGCATACGCGCAGACTTTGGCCGCATCGATATTCTGGTCAACAACGCCGCGACCAATCCGCAGTTCTGCAACGTACTGGACACCGACCTTGGCGCTTTCCAGAAAACCGTCGATGTAAATATTCGCGGCTATTTCTTTATGTCCGTGGAGGCAGGGAAGCTGATGCGTGAGCACGGCGGCGGCAGCATCATTAACGTAGCCTCGATCAACGGCGTATCGCCGGGAGTGTTCCAGGGTGTGTATTCGATGACCAAGGCAGCGGTGATCAATATGACCAAGGTGTTTGCCAAGGAATGTGCAGGGTTCGGCATTCGTTGCAATGCGTTACTACCGGGGCTGACCGACACCAAGTTTGCCTCGGCGCTGGTCAGCAACGACGCCATTCTCAAGACCGCCCTGCAACACATCCCGCTCAAACGCGTCGCCGCCCCCGGCGAGATGGCCGGGGCTGTGCTGTATCTGGCAAGCGATGCATCGAGCTACACCACGGGTATCTCGCTGAATGTAGATGGCGGATTTCTGTCCTGATGCCAAGCGCTGCCACGATGATCTGGCAAGCCTCAGACAGCGTGGGCAGCACAATGCCTGCGGTGCAGGCAGCGTGGCGTATCACACCAAACCGGAGCACTATCATCGCGAACAGGCCCGCCGCCGCAGGTTATCCATCATCAGTGCTTGACCGGTCTCCAACGCTTGAACAGGCTGTTGTAACCACTTCTGGCCGTTTGCAGCAAAAGCCCACGCACCTCGGTCAGTGCCGATACCGCCCCTTTGGCAGCCCCCACCCAGGCCCTGGCCCGTGAACTTTGCTGCGCTATCGGCGAACCTGTGACATACGCGGCGATGGCCTCGATCCCGACCCCGGCCCAGTAAACCCACGTCTGATTGAACATCCTGCTCATGCCTCCATGAAACGTGGCCATCCCTGGCGGGATCTGCAGCGTATTCACGTGACGATCCAGCTGAGCAGATTGATGGCCTGCGCGAATGTAAGAACCCGCCGCCCCGTCATAAGCCTCGATCACAGGGGCTATATTCGGCTGCAGTGGCCCTGGCACAAACTGACCATAGACCGCGTTGGGAACAGTAGCCAGGCCATAGGCACCTGCGCTCATCATCGTTCGCATGACTCTGGAGCTTACCGGGGTCTGGCCCCAGGACACGCTGTCACCGTAACCTCTCAAGGTCTGCTGCAGGACTTCACGTGTAAGTGAGCGCACATGCCCCGCCAGCCTCACTCGAGCCACGGGATCCCAAACCTCATCAGAACCCGCCCCCTCGCTGGCACCTCGCATTTCAAAGCCCCTGTGCGTAACGTTTGCGGCAATAAAACCGATAAAGGGGCTCCAGTGAGTCAAGTTTGCAAAAAGCCCGGTACCCATGTGCATGACAGCCAGTGCATCAATGGCATTTACCGTACTTCGCAAGGCAACATTGAGCCCGTGAGTCGGTTGACGACCCTCAAACAGGGCCAGGTCGACCCCCACCCCGACAACATTACTGATCCAGGTTGCCAGCCCATCACGAATCGCGGCGGCACTCGAAGCCTGCCACCGCGACCTGATCTGCCTGGACAGCCCGGAGATGGCCGAGTGCAATCCGGCAAACCGGCCAATAGCCGCCTCCGAACTCAGCAGGCCCTGCTCGTCGACCCTGCCGACGGGATTGCCCAGCGCCATCGCGTACAGGTTCATGCCATCAATATCATCGCCCGGATCGGCGCTGATCCAGCGCGCCAGCCACGGTGCGTAATACCGCAAGCCGTAATAGTAAAGCCCGCTGGCATCGCGCTCCTTGCCCGAATAGCGAATAAATTTATAACGGGCTTCAAGGGTATTTTTCGTCGCCCACCAGGCAGTGGCTCCATAGGGGTAGTAGCTTTCCTGACTGAGTAACCGCCCAGAGCCATCCAGCTCCAGCATGCTGCAGCCCAGATGGTCCGAGAGGCTTAAACGCATGTGTTCGTTATCGATGCTTTCGGGGCGCCCCTTCTCCCACTGCAATATGCTCGCGCTATTGAGATCACCGGCCACCGTCAGCACATTCAACCATTCGCCCGTGGCGCTGTTGCGCCGGACTTCGAGACCGGGCAAGTAATACACCTCTTCACGACGGGGCTGACGATGGCCATGGGACTGTCTGATTTTAAGCGCCCTTGCCCCGCTGCTGTCGTAGACATAGGCCTCATCATCGTTGGCACCGTCCTGGCGTGTGACACGGGTAACTCGCTGCAATTGATTGCGCAGGGTCCAGCTCAGCCACTGCCCCGGTTCGAGTACCTGCTGGTTGCCATTCGCGTCAAAGCCGCTTGCCAGCCCGGGGCGGGCGGGCAGCCCCGACTTTTGTTCAAGGCCGTGATTGCTGTGGTCAGCCACGTTCATCTGTCGCGTATAGCCGGAACCGTGGCTGGGCATGTGTTGCAGCCGGGCAAGATTGCCGCCTGCATCGTAGGTATACGACTGACGGTAGTTACGCATACGCTGACCGTTGGCCGCACCCAGGCCCGCAGCAACGGGCAGCTGCGGGCCATTGAGATTGCTGGCGTTTTCACGGCCCGTGGCTTCTATCAGCTGGTAGAGCGAGTCGTAGGTATAAGTGCTCAATGCTTGCAGCCGGGTATTATCAGACCACAGCACAGGTTGCGCTGCATCACGGATATTCAGCACATTGCCAACCCGGTCATAGACATAGTTCAAGTCCTGCAAGGCTTCACCCGGATTACTGGTGCGCCATGTTTTCAGTTGCTGCAGGCGGTCATCCAACGGGCTGTAGGCCAGGGCACGCACTACCCCGTTGCCCGACCGTTCAACTTCTATCTGGCCGCTCGCGTTATAGGATCTTTGCTGCACCACACTGTGCTGGCGACCGCTGCCGAGATTGACCATCACCGCAGCCAGCAGACCGTCCACATCATGGCGCATACGCTGCCGATTGCCCTGGGCATCGATTTGCTCAACCAACTGGCCCACAGCATCACGGCGCCATTGAGTGCGCCAGCTTCGGGATTCAAGGTGCTGCTCACGCAACCCGGCCTGCGGCGACCAGTTGGGCGCTTGGGATGCGTCACGTACGAATCGCCGTGACTGACTCGTCACATGCCCCAGCAGGTCATAGCCCTCAAACCACAGCGTGCCGGCAGGGTCGTCATGACGAATCAGCCGGGCGCAGCCATTTTGGCGCGCATGCACAGCGCTGTTGTCGGCATAGGTCAGACGCTCGACACAATGCGCAACCTCAGTTCCGGCGCCCTGTTCGAATACGGCGTTCAGGCGCAGCAGTTCATCGTATTCCCAGATGCTGCGGGTACCCCGGGCATCCCAACTAAAGCGCAGTTGCCCGCCCGCCCCTGCCAAGCTGATACGCACGCCGCGGTCAACACTGTCGCTGCGCAGCAGGCGCCCCGACAGCGAAGATCGATTGCGCTGATTGGGCACCGTAGTCGGATTTTTACGGCGCAATGCCACCAGACGCGGATCCCACTGTTCGGTCAAAAAACCGCTGGGGCCAAACACCTGGCGGCTGATCCTCGCTTCAGGTTCCTGCGCCGCAGTGCGCCGATGACAGGCCACCGTGCAGATGGCCAGCCCGCGAGGGTCATAAGCGGTTAGCAAGGGAGTATGGCGATGCAAGGCTTGGGGCATAAATCAGCTTCCTGAACTGCACAATAATTAAAAAGTGTAGTGATCAGAATGCTTGCCCCACGGGCCAGAGCGGACAGGCTTTGTATCCAGATAAGTTAAATTACAGCAGAGCCAGCCGTTTCAGATGGCTGCCGCTTCCCCCGCCTTACAGCGCGCTGCCTGATGACGTGCATTCACCGCTATCAGGCAGCGCTCGGCCTCTTGCACCATCTCGTCGATCAGGCTCTGGCAACTTTTCAGTTCGCCAATGGCAGCGGCCACCTGCCCGCTGGACAAAATCCCCTCATCCGGTACGCCATCCACCATCGAGCGCTGCAACAGCACCGGCTGATTGGCCGCCATCACCGTCTGCGACAGCGCAGCAGGGTCTTCTTTTATTGATTTGGCAAATACACCGAGCATATGCCCAAGGCTCATGCCGGTGTGTTGCTTCCAGTGCCAGGCGCTGCCCAGGGCAATGCGCAGGCGGCCAAAGGCACCGGCTTTTTCCAGACGATTGATAAAAGCGTTTTCGATCATGCGGTGGCGCATGCCATCCACTGCCGTCGTCACGCGAATCTGCTGTGGGTCGGTCACTTTCACGTAACGCTCCAGCGTCGCGATCGGGGTGGGCGATTCCTGGGTCATCAGGAACCGCGTGCCCATGGCCACCCCGGCCGCACCTGTGGCCAGCGCTCCGGCCAGCCCGCGCCCGGTGGAATAGCCCCCCGCGGCAATCACCGGCACCCGCACCGCATCCAGCACCTGCGGCAGTAAAATGGTGCTCGGCACGCCCCCGGTATGCCCGCCACCCTCGCCGCCCTGTACGGTGACCATGTCTGCGCCCAGTTCCACGGCCTTGAGTGCGTGTTTAAGCGCACCCACGGTGGGAATGCACAACACCCCGGCCTTTTTGAAACGCCCGATGGTCTGGCGGTCGGGGCCGCGGCCATAGCTGACGGCTCGCAGGCGGTACTTGATGGCCAGGTCCACGCACTGCGCGGCGTTTTCCTGGAACATATGGAAATTGAGGCCGAAATTACTCCCCCCCGTGGCCTCGATCACCCGCAGGATTTGGCCCTCCAGCTGATCCGCCGCAATGGTCGCTCCGGCCAGAAAACCGAAGGCCCCCGCACGGGTACTGGCGATCACCAGATTGGCGTCCGCTACCCAGCCCATCGCGGTTTGCACAATGGGGTAACGGCAGCCCAGGGCATCGGTCAACGCCGTTTGCAGATAGTCACTCATCCACGCTCTCCCGCAGCACTCTTGTTCGCTTCAATCATGGCCTTGGCGTCATAGCCGCCCAGCTTGTCCCCGGACAGCAGCTCGTTATGGCTATGGGCGAAGTGATGCCAGGCAAACACCGCGTCCATCGCCGTACGCTTGCCCTGCAAGTCCTCGACGTGATTGATCGCCTGCTTGGTCAGGGCCAGGCCCATGCGCGGCTGTTTGGCGATGGCCGCTGCCAGCGCATAGGTACCGGCCTCCAGCCCTTCGCGGGTAAACAGGCGATTGACCATGCCCATCTGGTAGGCGCGTTCGGCGCTCATACGATCGCCAGTAAACAGAAACTCCTTGGCAATGCGCGGGTTCAGTTCATAGGGGTGGGCAAAATACTCAACCCCCGGAATGCCCATGCGTACCACCGGGTCCTGAAAAAAAGCATCGTCACTGGCCACGATCAAATCACAGACCCAGGCCAGCATCAGCCCGCCGGCAATGCACGCCCCCTGCACCATGGCAATGGTCGGCTTGGGCAGTTCGCGCCAGCGCCGGCACATGCCCAGGTACACCTCTTGCTCGCGGGCATAGAGGTACTCGCCGCCCGGCTTGTTGGTGTGGTCCCACCACAGGCTGGCGCGCTCAAATTCCTTGTTGATATCGCGCCCCGGCGTGCCGATATCGTGCCCTGCGGAAAAATGCTTACCATTGCCGCGCAGCACAATGACCTTCACCGCATCGTCATTGACGGCACGGCGCAAGGCGTCGTCCAGGGCGTAGGTCATCTGTGAGTTTTGCGCGTTATTGACGGTCGGCCGGTTCATGGTCAGCGTGGCGATACCATCGGCCACCCCATAAAGCACCGGGTCCTCGGTTTCATACACAGCGGTGTCAGCCCGCTGCACAAATTCGCTGTCGCTGCTCATATGAACTCCTGGCCATCAGGCCTGACGAATGCCGGGCGGGTTGCCCTTGAGCGCAGAGGCGCGATAGTCATGGGGATCGAGGCGGCGGATCAGCGCCAGTTGCTCCGGCGTCGGCGCCACGGTCTGCTTGAGGTCGGCGGCCTTGAGCAGCGGGAAACCGGTTTTCTCCTGTACCTCTTCAAAGCTCACGCCCGGATGCAGGGAACGCACCTGCACGGCCCGGTCCGGTCCGCCGAAGTCCATCACACACAGGTCGGTGACGATCAGGCGGATGTCCATCAGGTCGCTGCGCATGCCCTCTTCCCAGCGCTCGGGCTTGAAGCCGACACCCGAGACCATGTCCACTTCCCCGGCGACAAACGCCCGGGTGTTGTGCGACGGCACGAAGAACGAGTTGATATGGTTGATGCTGTTGCCCGGCAAACCGCGCACCCCGAGCATTGCCACCTTGGGCTTTTGGTAGTCGCCAATGCACGACAGGTTGGTCTGGCCCCAGCGGTCGATCTGGGTCGGACCGATCATGGCGTGGCGACGCCCGCCCCACACGCACTCGAACACCCGCTCGAACGACAGATAGCCCGAATAACGCGGTACAAAATCTCCACGCGGCCCCAGGGGGATAGGCTCTTCCACCAGAAATGCCTCGCTGTCGGTCATCAACAGTTCCGGGCTATGGGTCAGTTTGGCCAGGCTCGCGCCCAGGCGCGGGATTACCCCCAGGCCCGAAGCAATCACTTCGCCGTTACCGCGCCAGGCTTCACAGGCGGCCACGATCAACAGTTCAGCCAGGGTAAATTCGCTAGTAGCAGTCATGTCCACACTCCTCAAAACACGGGCAGCGGCAAAGCGCTCAATCGATCGACCCCGCCATTGCTGGCCTGGTAGGCGCTTTCGCCCGGGGTCACAAACTCGGCTACATAACCTTCCCAGCCACCTTCTTCGGCAGCGCTGGCGCTGTAGCGTTTCAAGTGGCTAAGGTCCCAGCCGTAGTCGGACGGGCAGGCTGTCGGATGCGCACCAAAGGGTGCATGCACCACGCCGCTGACCAGATAACGTTCGAAGGTGTTGAAGCGGGCCTGGGCAGCATCCAGGTTCAAGCGCTCCTCGATCCGCTCACAGGAGACAAAGCACTGTTTGGCGGCACGGGCATACAAATGATCGAAATAAGGATCGGGGCCCGTTACCAGGGTATTGCCCAGGCGGTCGGCAACGTTGACGTGCAAAAAGGCGATATCCAGATTCAGCGCCGGCATGGCCAGCAACACCTCGCCATCAGCATAGGGCGACTGCACCTGCTTGATCCCGGGGTTCAGGCGGCTGACATCGGTGGCCAGGCCACAGCGGGTCGGCAAGAACGGCAGACGCATGCCGGCGGCCCGCAGGCCCCATTGCAGCATGCCCTCGTCCAGTTCCATCAGCTCCAGTTCTCCGGCCTCGCGGGCCTTGCGAAAGTAGGCTTCGAGCGGGATGGCATCGAGGGTGGCAAAGCCGAAAATCAGTTTTTTGACCTTGCCGGCAGCGCAGAGCATGCCGACCTCGGGACCGCCATAGGCGACCACGGTGAGATCCTTGACGTCAGAACGCAGGATCTCGCGCACGATCGCCATTGGCTTGCGCCGCGGGCCCCAGCCGCCGAAGCCGATGGTCATGCCGTCGCGCAGTTGGCCGACCACGTCTGCCGCTGTCATTTGCTTGTTCATGTAGTGCTCCTTACGACTGTCCTGCGGAGAAGTCATGGCCCCACAGGCTTACCCGGGTGAATTCAAAAGCGCTGTGGTCCTGCCAATCCACCAGCAAGCCGCCATAGCCATACTCCAGGTCAAAACCTGAAGGGGTTTTCATATAAAAAGAGGTCATGCGGTCATTCAGATGCTGGCCGAGGGTGGCCGACAGCTGTACGTCATGCGCGATGCGCCGGTCATGGGCGCGGCCCACTTCGGTCATCGACTCGACCTCGACCATCACATGCACGCAGCCGGACGGCACCGGGTACTCGGCCAGGGCCAGGCTGTGGTGACGGCTATTTTTGCAATGCAGAAAATGGATGCGGATCGGTGGTGCCGAAGGGTCGGGACGGAAGTTGAAAATATCCGACAGCTCAAAGCCCAGCACATCCTTGGCAAACGCCAGGGTGGCATCGAAATTTGGCGCGGGCAGTACGGTGTGGCCCAGGCCCATATCACCGGTGACAAAACCCGGCACTCCCTGGGGCGAGACAAAGGGCTGGCAATCGGAGCGATGGCCCCAGCTCAATTCATGGCGGTTACCTGAAGGGTCGGTGACGTGCAGCAGTGCTTGCACACCGCGCTGATCGCACTGTTCGGCGCTGCCCAGGCGCCAGTTGACGTCGGCCTGATCCAGCACTTCGATCGCGGCGTTGAAAGCCTTTTCGCCGGCCAGCTCCCAACCGGAAGCCAGATACCGCGACTCACCGCCCGGCACGATAAGCATGCGATACGGACGCTCATCCATCTTCACGTACAAGCCGCCGGCGGGTGCTTCGCTGACCATCATCCCGAGCACGTCTTCGGCGTAACGCTGCCATTGAGCGGGATCTGCAGACTCTGCAACGAAGTAGCTCAAACCACGAATGTCGATCATGTGCCTGCTCCTCAATGCCTGTATTTATTGGCTTGGAGGAGTATGGGAAGGATGGGGGTGGGGTTCATCGTCCGTTGAGACTAAAGCGCTCGGGTGGGGCGCCTTAAACCGGTGGGAGCGGGCTTGCCCGCGATGCAGGCGGCGCGGCGTGTCATTAAAACCGCGTCGATAGCATCGCGGGCAAGCCCGTTCCCACAGGGCATCACATATACAAAATCACCAGTTCATTGATCACCGACGGCCGCTCGCTGCCCAGCACATGGGTATTGAGTTCCAGGGTCAGCTGAGTACCGCTTCTGACCCGCTCTACCCGCTTGACCCGGGCCCGCGCATGGATGGTCGAGCCCGCCGGCACCGGTGCCGGGAAGCGCAGGCGATCCGAACCATAGTTGGCCATATTGGTGAACCCGGTGATCTCATAACCCAGGTTGAGTTTCATCCGTGACTGCAGGATCTGCACCAGCGCACCGTGGGCGATGGTCCCGCCAAACGGGCTTTGCTTGCGCGCACGTTCCGGATCGGTGTGGATCCAGTAATCATCCCCGGATAACTGGGCAAAGCTGTCAATCAGGCCCTGATCGACCACCACCTGGTTGCTCCACGGGCTGAACTCGTCGCTGACCAGCGCCTGCAGGCCCTCTTCGTCATCCAGGGCAATCTGGCGCACTGGCACTGCGGTTTCTGGCACCGGTTGCTCAACCGTACGCAGCGTCTTCAACGCCTCGGCATCCTTGTCCAGCCCGGTAAAACGCAGCAGCCGGTTGCCCTTGGCATCGACCTCGGCAAATACCGGTTGCAGGCGCATGCCCACTTTCACTTCAGACTCGTCCAGCCCGACCAGATTGGTATTGATGCGCACACCCTGATCCAGCTCGACCACCGCCAGTATCTGCGGCATTTCATCGGCAAAGTCCGGCAGGGTCGCGATGCGTGTCACGGTAAAGCTGTACAGCGTCGCGCCACCACTGACTTCACGCCAGGTCAGGGCATGGGTAAAGCACGCCGGGCAGTGCCTGCGCGGATAAAACACCCAGTGGCTGCATCGTTCACATTGCTGAATCAGCAGGCGCTCGGCCTTCAGGCCTTCCCAGAACGGTGCAGAAATCTCGGTCGGAACCGGCATTGGTTTGTTGTTCGACATCGGATTTATGCTCCCTGAAGTATCAATGCGCCCTGCTCACTCATCACCCCACCGGTGCCTGAGACATATACCGTGTCGCAGCGTTTGAGCTGGCGCTCGCCCGCTTCTCCGGCAATTTGCGTCACCGCCTCGATCACCTGGCTCATCCCCCCCGCCGCGCCGGCCTGGCCAAAGCTGAGCTGGCCGCCATGGGTGTTCATCGGAAAATCGCCGCGCCAGGTCAGGTCGTGTTCACGGACAAAGTTCATGCCTTCGCCCTTGGCGCAAAAACCGGCGTCTTCCAGGGTCAGCAAGGCGGTGATGGTGTAGCAGTCGTAAATTTGTGCCGCATCCACATCGGCCGGTTTGAGCCCGGCCATTGCGAATGCGCGCTGCGAGGCAGGCCCGATAGGTGTGTGCAGCATGTCCTGGGCATAGGACGGCGACTTGAACGCCAGGTGCTCGCCGAAGCCGGTGATCCACGACGGCCGCTTGCGCGCCCGTGCTGCCACCTCTTTGGAAGCGATAATCATCGCGGCGCCACCGGCCACCGGCATGACGATTTCCAGTACATGCAGCGGTTCGGCAACTTTTTTACTGGCCAGCACTTGCTCGATGGTCAGCGGCTGGCCGTAAAACATCGCTTCGGGGTTGTACTGCGCATTGGTGCGCTGATCGACCGCGATTTTTGCCAGTGCCCGCGGGTCATAACCATATTGCGCGGCATAGCGCTGGGCGATCATCGCGTAGCCGGTGTTCTGGCCCATATGCCCATACGGCAAGTCGAACTCGGCTTCAGGTGCACCGAACGCTGTGCTGTGGCCGCCAAAGCGCATGGCCCGGGCCATCCAGCTGGCGTCTTCATCCGGGCCCATGGGCGCCATGCGCGCGGGCAGCACACACAGCACCGCCTGGCACAAACCCAGCTCAATCGCAGCGGCAGCGCGCCAGACCATGCCCACCGAGGTACAGCCGCCAAGGTCGACCACTTCGGCAAAATTCAGGCGCAAGCCCAGGTACTCGGCGGCCATGGCCGGGACGAACACTGAGGCTTCATGAAAATGCGGGCCATTGATCACCAGCCCGTCGAGATCCGATGCCTGCAAGCCGGCATCCTGTAACGCCCGGGCCGCCAGGTCAGCCACTTGTTCCAGATGGAACATGCGCGGGGCCGTGGCGTATTTCTCCGGTTTGTACTGAGCGCTGCCAACAATGGCGGCATGACCTTTAAGACCCATGGTTTTCTCTCTTTAAAAGTGCAAATCAGGCCGTTCCGTGGGAGCGGGCTTGCTCGCGCTGGCACCGACGCGGTTCTGCTGCAAAACCTCAGTGCCTGTATCGCGAGCAAGCCCGCTCCCACACAGGGGCAGGCAAGTCGTCAGAACGTGTATTTCATCGAGAACGTGGCGTAGTCACGGTCTGCCAGCGGGCGGTAGATCGGGTCGGGGGAGCCCAGGTACCCGATATACCTGAGCGATACTTCCAGGTTGCCCAGGTATTTGAAGGTGGTACCCGCACTCAGGCGCCTGTCCCCCGCCACCCCGGCAATGGTTCCCGACATCGGTGCCGCACCGCTGAATACGTTGGAGAAGGTGAACGGCACTTCAAGGTCCCAGCCCTGGAATACGCCCGGGTAACTGAACGAGGCGCCCACGGTGTACGCGCTTGAGGAGCGGGTACGCCAGGCCGTGGCCGTTTTGTAGGTGTACTGATCGGACGGTTGCACGGACGGCACCAGCGACGGCAACAGGCCCACACCTTCAAGGTTCGGCGCGGCAGAGGTTTCGTCGGCGTGGTCGGCACGCACCGTGACAAACTCACCGGTCAGGGTGGTCTGGCTGGCCCAGGGGCGGTCCCCCAGGATGCGCATGGCCGACAACTGGAACTGTTGGCCCTTACCCTTGGCCGGCACCGGGCCCAGACCGGTATTGACCATCACCGGAGCACCGTCGCGATAAGACCACTCCGCACCAAGCTGGTACTCGCCAAGCTTGGTGGTGGCACTGATACCGGTGAGTTTGATGTCTTCAAAATATTTGACCCGGTAGCCGTTGGCCTTGTAAGCCAGGCCACCGGGGCCTGCCGGTATCGGGTCCCAGCCCACCAGCGCAGTGGCCGGGTTTTTGTCGTGGTACACAACATGGAACAGCGATACTTCGAGGTCGGTAATCGGCCTGTAGCGGACCTGAGCACCCCACTGGCCGCTGTCGCGCGGCTCGTCGGTGCCCAGGTAAGGCACCTTGTTGGCGCCCATATACAAAAATTCGCGGCCCGGGCCGATCACGTCGGAAGTCGACAAAAAGCTGCCCACCGGCGGCAGTTCGGTGCCCTTCCACTCGTACTGCACATAACCGCCCAGGGTAATTTGCGGGTTGATCCGGTAAGACGCCGAGAACTGCCCCACCGGCAGCAGCACCTCTTTGACCTCAACCCCCGGCTGCGCGGCCTTGACCGCATCGGACGGGTTCTGCACGCCGTTGACGCCAGGGTAGTAAAGGCTCTCGCCCCATGACTCGATATGCCGACCCGCTTTTACGTCGAGCATGGTGTCGTTTTCAAAACGCCAGCCGCCAAACACATAAGCGTCGAGCAGGCGCGTGCGGCCACCGCTGTAGTAGCGGGTGTCACTGGTGAACTCGTCGTTGTCGCCGTATTTGTTGACGGTGGCCGGTGAATCGTTGTCATTCTTGCGGTGATACACATCGTCGTAAAAGGTACTGGCGCGCACCACCGCACCGTAGTTGTCCTTGCGCAGGATCATTTCGCCCAGCGCGCCCACCCGGTTGGTGGTGAGGCTGTGCTGATCAAAGTTGCGGTTCGGATCATCGACGTTGACCCCCATCAACCGGCCGCTGGGATTGCCCAGCCGCGTACCGATGCCATAGCTGGTGGTGACCGACCAATCAATCGTGGTGCCGTCATCGAACTCGATGGTGTCCCCTGCCCACAGCGGGCTGCAGACCAGCGCCACGGCAACGGCCAGGCCACTGGCCTGGAAGTTGTGCGGGCGCTGCCCTGAACAATTATTGTTATTTTTATTGATCACTCTGCCTCTCCTGATTAGCGACTCGGTGGCCGCTTCGATGGGTTCAAGCGTCATTGCGTTGTGTTCAAAGCAACTCAAGCGGGTCGAACTTCACGACTCCTGTCGGGGCCTGTCGATAACGATGCAGCCCTCCTTCTTCCTCACGAACGAGCGCCCCCTCGGCCATAAGGTAATTGGCATGCGCCAACGTCTCGCCTAGCGCCATCAGCTCGTCGAAACGGCCTGACAGTTTCTTGAACAGCACCCCCATCATTTCCAGCCCGGTGCGCGGTTGTTCGCACGCTGCCAGCAACTGCTGCAGGTGCTGGCGATGGTGGTCGCGCAACTGGTCCAGGCGCAGATGCAGGTTGTAAAACGGCCGTTCATGGGCCGGCAGCACCAGTACGTGGTCGGGGATCGTGCGCAACCGTTCGATCGAGTCCAGCCAGTCCCGCAAAGGGTTGGCCTGAGGCTCGCTGACATACACGGCAATGGTGGAAGTGATGCGCGGCAACACCTGGTCGCCGGAGATCAGCAAACCATCGTCCGGCGCATACAGACAGGCGTGTTCCGGTGAATGACCGTTCCCCATCACCACCTCCCAGCGCCGCCCGCCGATGGTCAACTGGCTGCCCTGGTTCAACCGGGTAAACCCCGCCACCAGTTGCGGGCGAAAGTGCTCGCCCTGGATCAGCGGCAGCAACGCCGTCGCGCGCTCGGCGCTGAAGCCGGCCTTTTGATAAAAATCCAGAAACGCCCAGTCCGGTGCCGTCGCTCGCGGCGGGCCATGGTGCAGCGCCTCGAACTCGCCATGGGTCATCAGCACCGGGCAACGAAATCGCTCGGCCAGCCAGCCCACCACACCGGTGTGGTCACTGTGAAAATGGGTGCAAATGACCGCCTTGAGGGGCAAGCCAGCCATGGCTTCGACAAACACCTGCTCCCACACGGCGCGACATTGATCGCTGTTCAGCCCGGTATCCACCGCCACCCAGCCGTCACCGTGACGCAGCAGATACAGGTTGATGTGATCAAGGCCAAACGGCAGCGGCATGCGCAGCCAGAGCACGCCCTCGGCCACCTCCTGCACCTGGCCGCTGGCCGGGGCCTGTGGCCAGGGGTAGCGCAGGCCGTCACGCCATTGATGGCCTTGAGCGTCGAGTTCATTCATGGCCGGCACCTGCAAACGGCAGCAGACCGTTACGGGCCAGCACTTGCAGGGAGTACGGCTGATAGGTGCGGCTACTTTCATCGCGCACAAACAGCGGATCGGCAAACAACTGCGGCGCGTAACCCTGACGCTGCAAATCAACCTTGCGCAGCTTGAAGGTGCTGGTCAGGTCCGCCGCCAGTGTTACCCGTACAAACACCGGCGCGGCATAACGCGGCAAACGGGTTTGCGTCAGCTCATAAAAAGCCTGCGGGTCAAAGCTATGCCCGGGCTGCATCAAGATCGCCGCCATCCCCGCACGGCCTTCGTGTTCAGGTACCTGCACGCCGTACACGTTGATCAGTTCAAGCCCCGGCATATCACTCAGGGTGTCGGCCACTTCCAGGGTTGAGACGTTCTCGCTTTTCCAGCGGAAGGTGTCGCCGATGCGGTCGACAAAATAGAAATAGCCGTCGTCGTCATAACGCAGCAGATCGCCCGAACTCCAGTAGGCATCACCACGTTGAAACACATCGCGGCGGATCTTGCTCTCGCTGGCCGCAGTACTGGTGTACCCCTCGAAACGCCCACCGCCTATCTGCGGGTGATCAACGATAAAGCCCATTGCCTCGCCGATTTCTCCCGGTTGGCACAACTGGTAAAAACCGTTTGCATCCCGCGGATGGCTGTCGCTTTCCACGTCGTAACGCACCAGGCGCAGATTGGTGCGGCTCCAGTCCGGCACGCGACCACAGGAGCCCACATAGTTGTCGACATTGATCAGGTTGGCGTTGGCTTCGGTGGCACCCCAGCCCTCGAACACCTGGATCGGGCCAAAACGCTCCAGCCAGCGCTGCCAGGATTCAGGCGTGAGCCCGGCGCCGAGCATATGGCGCAAACTGTGCTCGCGCTCACCGGTCACCACTGGCTGGTTGAGCAGGTAGCGGCAGATCTCGCCGATGTACTGGAACACGGTAATGCGGTTGCGGCGCACATCCGGCCAGAACTCACGCACGCTGAACTTGCGCCGCAACACAATGCTCGCACCTGCGCGCAGTGCCGTGGACGTCACCGAAGTGGCCGCCGCGCCGTGGTACAGCGGCAGGCAGCAGTAAAATACGTCGTCACAGGTGGCCCCCAGGGTGACTTCCATCACGTCACCCGAGGACAACCAGCGCATATGGCTATAGCGTGCCGCCTTGGGCAGGCCGGTGGTGCCCGAGGTAAATATCAGCAGCGTGGTGGTTTCGGCCGTAATCGCCGCACGCACGTCACGGGCGAAGACCGTGGCCGGGGCAGCGGCGACGTGCTGTTCAAAGTCAATATCGACAATGGCCGGCAGCTCGCCGCCAAAGGGGTTCAGTGCATCGTTGACCAGCCACAGCGGGACATCGGGCAAACCTTGAGTGCCCAGCAGATTGGCCAGGCACTCTTCCCCCACCACCACCGCCCTGGCCGCCGTGGATTGCAAGGCATGCACCAGTGGCTTGCCACTGACCTGGGTGTTGATAAACGCCACCACCACACCGAGCTTGACCAGTCCGAACCAGCTGTAGAAGAACTGCGGACGGTTCTCCATGGCAATCGCGCACACATCCCCGGGGCGCAGACCCTTGGCATAAAACACATGGGCCATGCGATTGGCCTGGGCTTCCACGGCGGCGTAGGTGATACGCTGCTCGCCGTCGATCAAAAAAGGCCGATCGGGGAATGCACGGGCCTGCCCTTCAAGACGGTCGGCCAGGGTATACAGGTCCGCCGGTTTGATCTGGCCGCTGGCCGCAGAACGCAAATCCAGCAGTGCCTGGGTCTGATCACGGGGCACGGGCTGTTGTCTGACTGCCGTCAGAGTGCTGATGCGGGACATGTCGTTCATGGCGCCACCGCCTCGGCCAGCGGGTAATCGCTGTAGCCTTCCGGGCCAGGTGAGTACAGGGTCTTGCGGTCGAAGCGGGCAAGGGGCAAGCCCTTGCGCAAGCGCTCGACCAGGTCCGGGTTGGCAATAAAGTGCCGGGCAAACGACACCGCATCGCCCTGCCCGGCCTGCAGCGCGGCTTGTGCCGATTCGCCGTCAAAACCGTCATTGAGGATCAGGCCGTTGCTGCAATGACGCTGGGCCAGGGCAAAGGCATCCAGTTCCGCCAGCGGTGAGCGCATGATATGCACATAAGCCAGGCCCATCGGCTCGGCGGCCTTGCACAGGGCAACTGCGGTGGCCAGCGGGTCTTCGTCATCGATATCGTTGAACGGATTGCCCGGGCACAGGCGCAAGGCGACACGCCCGGGGCCAATAGCCGAAGCCATCGCTGCCAGCACCTGCTGCGGGAAGCGCACGCGATTTTCAACACTGCCACCGTACTGGTCTTCACGCCGGTTGCTGCCCGAGGCCATGAATTGCATCGGCAGATAACCGCTGGTGCAGTGCAGCTCGACGCCATCAAAACCGGCCTGGCGTGCATTGAGTGCGGCCTGGCGGTAATCTTCGATGACCTGTTCGATGTCGTGCGGCGACAAGGCCTGCGGCTCGTCGGTATCGACCATCCCGGCAGTGTCGGTAAACAGCTGGGTGCGGGCGCGCAAGGCCGACGGCGCTACCGTGGCGGCGCCTGCCGGTTTGTTGTGGGCGCTGGCTGCACGCCCCACATGCATCAGTTGCAGCACAATCAGGCCACCTTCGGCATGCACTGCATCGGTCACGGCTTTCCAGGCGGCAATTTGTGCCGGGGAGTAAATCGCCGGGGTGCGACAGTAGCCCAGGCCACTGGCCGAGGGCGCCGTGCCTTCGGCGACAATCAATCCGGCAGAAGCGCGCTGACGGTAATACTCCACCATCTCGGCCGTCGGCACCCCGTGTTGATCGGCGCGGCTGCGGGTCATGGGCGCCATGACGATACGGTTGGCCAGTTCAAGCTCACCCAGGCGCACGGGTTCAAACAGAATGCTCATGGTATTTCCTCAGCGCACGCGGATTTTCGGTGCGCCAGCCCCACGGCGCAGGGTGGCAAGAAAGTGCTCGAGCGGAGCCGCTGTCGCCACTTGCGGCAGTTGCTCCTTGTCCGGGCGGCTGGCCCAGAACTCGGTCCACGACGGGAACAGATCGTGGAACGTACCGGCGTAGGGTTCGCGCCCCGGCCAGCGCATTTTTTGCGTGCCGATCGGCGGTTTGTTGAGGTCACTGGCGTACCAGTAGCACGGCAGGCGACGGCGGAAATACCAGCGCCCCTGCATGCGCTCATAGTCATCCCAATAGAGCATTTGCATGGTCACCCACTCGGGGCCGGTCTCGTGCTCGTTCTTGGAATACACCACGCCCACGGCATGGTCCGGGTCGGTGAACTCGATCAGGTGCTGGCCCAGGTGATGGGAAGTGCCGTGAAACTGGTCGCGTAACGTGTCGTCGACCCAGGCCTTGAGGTGCGCACGCCCGGTTTTCTCGCGGCCTACGCGAATGTCTTCGGCAAACAGATTGACGTGGGCATCGAGGTCACGCATGTCCAGCGACAACGAATATTTACCAGCCAGCTGGCGGATCTCATCAATCGATTCCAGCCGATCGAGACGGGCTAACAAAGCGCTCTGTTCCATAAAAGGGTCCTTATTCCAATACCGTGTACAGCTCACTGCTGCGTCCGCCATCCACCGGCAGGCAAGCACCGGTGATGTATGAAGCTTCGTCACTGGCCAGGAACAGAATGGCGTTGGCCACTTCCACCGGCTGGCCGACGCGCTTGAGCGGGATCAGTTTTTCGGTATTGGTGCGCGTCTTGTCATCGGTGAGCATGCCTGCCGTGGCCGGTGTCTCGACCACACCCGGGCTGACCACGTTGCAACGGATGTTGTGGCTGGCACCTTCACTGGCCGCAGCGCGGCTGAAGTTGATCACCGCGGCCTTGGCCGCCGAGTAACCGGCCATCCACGGCGTACCGAACTGCCCGCAGATCGAGGCCAGGTTGATGATCGAACCGCTGCCCTGGGCGCGCATCAGGCCCATGGCCGTGCGTGTGCCCCAAAAGGTGCCGTCCACCGTGGTGGCGAAGTTCGAATGCCAGTCAGCGGTCGAGGTGCTGTCAATCGCGCCCCAGCTGTAGGCCATGGCGTTGTTGACCAGAATATCCAGACGGCCGTGGCGCTGTGCCGCCTCGCTGATGGCGCCGACATAAGCGGCTTCATTGCTGACATCGGCCACCGCGCATTCGGCGCGGCCGCCGCTGTCACGGATCTGTGCCGCTACGGCTTGCAGCGGCTCGATGCGTCGCCCGCACAACACCACCAGCGCGCCTTCTTCGGCAAAGCGCAACGCCGTGGCCGCGCCGATGCCTGAACCGGCGCCGCTGATAAAGGCAATTTTGTCTTGTAAACGAGTACCCATGATCTGCTCTCCCATTGCTGTGCGCGGCACTCAGATAAACGCCATGCCGCCGTTGACCGCGAGGTTCTGACCGGTGATGAACGCTGCGTCATCACTGGCCAGAAAGGCCGCGACGCGAGCGATTTCATCGGTTTCACCCATGCGACCCAAGGGGATGGCCTTGAGCATGCTTTGCATCCAGTCGTCCGGGATGTCAGCCATCATCGGCGTGTTGGTCGGGCCGGGAACGATGGTGTTGACCCGTATGCCGTTGCCGGCCAGTTCGCGCGCCATACTGCGGGTCAGGCCCATTACCCCGGCCTTGGCTGCACAGTAATGGCTCGGACCTTCGCCGGTCAGGGCGGCGGTGCTGGAGATATTGATAATCACGCCGGGCGTGGCAGCGGCGAGCATCAGCTTCACCGCTTCTCGGCTGCAGAAAAACGGCCCGGTCAGGTTGACCCCGATCACTCGTTGCCAGTGTTCGTCCGGGGTTTGTGCGAAGGCATCGATGGAGCCGATACCGGCATTATTGACCAGCACATCGAGGCTGCCGAAATGTGCATGCACGGCAGCCATCGCGGTGGCGACCGAGTCGCTGTCAGCGACGTTACAGGACACTGCCAGGGCCTTTTCGCCCAGCCCTTCAATACTTTGACGCGCGGCATCGAGGTTGATGTCGGCGGCGACCACCTTGGCACCCTGCTCGGCAAAGTGACGAACAATCGCTCGTCCCATGCCCTGGCCTGCACCGGTTACAAACGCCACTTTGTTAAGCAATTTCATCCTGTTCTCCCACCTGCCCGAAGTCGGCCCGCCGGTAAGCCCGGACGGTGTATGGGAGCAATCATTGACTGCGGCTAAAAGCTGAACATCGTCCGATGGGACTAAGCAGCTCAAGAGCGGATGACGACCGTAGCAGCTGACGAGCAGCCTAGTTCCTACGGCAGCTGCAGAAACACTGCAACTGTGGGAGCGAGCCTGCTCGCGAAGGTCGTTCGCGAGCAGGCTCGCTCCCACAATAGGGCTTGACCTGCAACAGAGTATCTACAGCTTTCATCCCCAGAGAGATTCTGTGCATGACCGGCTGGTCTAAATGGACGATGTTCCTCCAGCCGGTTCGTGGAATAACTCACTCACTAGAACAAAAACCGGGAGACCCGTCGTGTCCATACCCTTGCGCCCCACCTGGCGAACCCATTACGCACTGGGCGTATTGGCAGCCATCTATATCTTCAACTACATAGACCGGCTGCTGATGGCCATTTTGATCGAACCGGTGAAGGCCGAGTTCGGCATTTCCGATACCGGTATAGGTCTGCTTTCAGGTGTGACCTTTGCCGTGTTCTACACCCTTTTCGGCTTTCCGCTGGGGCGCCTGTCCGATCGGATCGGGCGCAAAAAAGTCATCGCCTTCAGCTGTATTGCCTGGAGCGTCATGACCATTTTCTGCGGCTTTGCCGCCAGCTTTACCATGCTGGTGATCGCCCGGATCGGGGTCGCTATCGGCGAAGCCGGGGGCACCGCGCCGTCAATGGCCATGGTCTCGGACCTCTACCCGCCCGACCGCCGCTCGACCGCCCTGTCGGTATTGATGCTGGGCTCAAGTCTGGGGGCGATTTTCGGCCTCGGTCTGGGCGGCTGGATTGCCCAGCATTACGGCTGGCGTTTCGCTTTTGTGGTGATCGGCGCACCGGGGATTTTGCTCGGCCTGATCCTGCTGTTTACCGTGCGGGCACCCAAGCCGGCGATGCTGGTCAGCCCCAATCTGGTCGCGCAAGACCACTGGCTGGTCACGGTTCGCGAGTTGTTCCAGACACCGTCCTTTCTCTGGCTGGTGTGCACCGGCGGCTCGGCGGCCATTGCCGGTTATGCCATCGGCACCTGGAGCCCGAGCTTCCTGATCCGCTCCCACGGCCTGAGCCTGCAGGACGCGGGCCTGCTGGCCGGGGTCGCAGGCGGTGCCGGGGCAACCATCGGCACCCTGACCTGCGGCATTTTGTGTGATCGCCTGGTGCGTCGCGACAAGGGCTGGCAAATCGGGGTGCCGCTGCTGGGCACGCTGATCAGCATCCCGTTCGGTCTGGCGTATTTCCTCTGGCCAGTGGGCACTGCATTTTATATGGGCAGCACACCCATGCCGACCGCGTTTCTGTTTTATTGCGTATTCAGCTTTTTTGGCACCTGGTGGGCAACGCCCTGCCTGGGCGCCATCTCCCATCTGTTTCCAGCCACCCGCCTGGCCCAGGCCACTGCAATTTTTGTAATGGCCATGACCCTGCTCGGGGTCGGTGTCGGGCCGCTGCTGATCGGCATGCTCAGTGACGGCTTTGCCCATACCCTGGGCAACGAAGGCCTGCGCTATGCCCTGGCTTCCTGTATCTCGCTGCTGGTTCTGGCCTCGGTGTTTCTGGCCATGGCCTTGCCGCGCTACCGCAACCACCTGATGAACAAGACCCCGACCCCAGCACCGCTGGCTGACGCGGCCACTGCCTGACAACTGGAGATTGAGTGATGACCGAACAAGACCTTCCCCTGCCCATCGGCCACTTTGTGACACTGGACAGCGGCCTGCGCCTGCACTTTCTCGACGAGGGCAGCGGCCCGGTCGTATTGTGGTTGCACGGCAGTGGCCCGGGCGCCAGTGGCTACAGCAACTTCAAGGGCAACTATCCGCAGTTTGTGGCTAACGGCTTTCGCAATCTGGTGGTGGATTTGCCGGGCTTCGGCCGCTCCGACAAACCGGAAGATGTGAACTACGACCTGGCGTTCTTCGTCAACGCCATGTCGGGCTTTCTCAAGGCAGTGGGGGTCAAGCGCGCCACCTTGCTCGGCAATTCCCTGGGCGGTGCGATTGCCCTGGGCCTGGCGCTGGCTGAGCCGGAGCGCGTCGAAAAACTGATTCTCATGGCGCCAGGCGGTGTTGAAGAGCGCGAAACCTACTTCAAGATGATCGGCATCCAGCGCATGGTCGAGCTGTATAACGCAGGCCCGCTGGGCATCGAGCAAATGCGCCGGATCATGAGCCTGCAACTGTTCGACACCGCGCTACTGGACGACAACCTGCTGGCCGAGCGCGTGGCCGTGGCCGTGCATCAGCCGCGCAATCTGTTCAGCACCATGATGGTGCCCAACATGACCGAGCGCCTTGAAGAGCTGCAGGCACCGATCCTCGGGTTCTGGGGCACCGACGACAATTTCAACCCCGCATCCGGCGCGCTTAAAGTGCTGACCCACGCTCCCAATGCGCGTTTTATCATGCTCAATCAGTGCGGCCACTGGGTACAGGTCGAACACCGCGACATGTTCAACAAGGCGTGCCTGGAGTTCCTGCGCGGCTAACCGTATACCTGCATGACCTGCGGCTGCCTGCGGGCGGCCGTAGCCCTTCCAGACACCCGCTCGGGCTGAAATAACAATGACAAAATACCCTCAGTTACTGGCACCCGGTCGCATAGGTTCTCTTGAACTGCGCAACCGCATCATCATGGCGCCCATGGGCTCCAACTTCGCCGAGGCCAATGGCCAGTGTGGCGAGCGCATTCAGGCCTATTACGAAGCCCGCGCCCGTGGCGGCGCCGGGCTATTGATCATGGGTGTGTGCTCGGTGGCGTTTCCGGCCGGGACCGCCGAGCCATTCCAGGTCGGCGTTTCCAGCGATGACTTTATCCCCGGTTTGAGCCGGCTCGCCGAGCGCGTCCACCAGCACGGCGCAAAAATTGCCATGCAGTTGCAGCACGCCGGCAAGACGGCAGTGCGCGACATGGCCGAAGGCCGGCAACTATGGGTGCCCTCGGTGCCACCGGTGCTGCAAAGCGACATGATGGCCGCGCTGACGCCCGAAGAACTGGCCAATTTTGTCAGCTCCATGAAGCGTCGCGCCGAAGGCTCACCGATCCGTGTAATGGACAGCGCCGATATCGCGCAGATGATCGAGTGGTTTGCCAGTGCCGCCGACCGCGCCAGGCGAGCGGGTTTCGACGGTGTGGAAATCCATGCGGCCCA